>JBGSMW010000096.1:0-1852 GCA_041739985.1 Draconibacterium sp.
CGAAGATTTAACAAGAACAGTCAGACCACAAATGTTTTTAAACACTGCCAATTTTAAGCCCAGTGTAATTTTTGTGCGGATAAGTCCCGGAGACCCTTCTCCTGCTTTGGCTGCGTTAAATAAAGCATGGCGAACCCTTTCTCCCGATTTTCCATTTCAGTATAATTTTGTGGATCAGAAATTCGATGATTTTTATAAAAGTGAAAAACGATGGGCCAACATAATTATATGGGCCGGAGGTATCTCCATTTTTCTGGCTTGCATGGGGTTAATCGGTTTAATTTCACTCGCTGTTGTCAACCGATCAATCGAAATCGGTGTCCGAAAAGTTAACGGTGCACGCGTTTCAGAAGTAATTACCATGCTGAACAGCGACTTCATAAAATGGGTAGCAATCGCTTTTGTAATCGCCACTCCCATTGCGTACTACGCCATGAATAAATGGCTCGAAAACTTTGCCTACCAAACCACATTAAGCTGGTGGATTTTTGCTCTTGCTGGATTGCTGGCATTGGGAATTGCGCTGTTAACGGTTAGCTGGCAAAGCTGGAGAGCTGCTACGAGGAACCCGGTGGAGGCGTTGAGGTATGAATAGACAGGTCTCTTTTTGAGTGCGGATTTTTAGAAGAGAATTGAAGTGATAATATTAAATGAATAAAAATGTACATATTAAAACAAACAATTCGATTGATTAATAAAAACAGAAGGACAAGTGTGTTTCTGATTTTTTCGCTGTTTGTTGGATTGACGAGCTATCTTTTAATTTCTGCGCGTGTAAATTATCACCGCTCTTTCGATAGCCACGTACCTGGTTACCGGCAAATTTACCGCATTGTTTCATCAGCTTATACCGACAATATCCTGACTGTCAGTCAGCCTCGTTGTCAGCGGGCTTTTGGCGAAACCCTGGAAATAGAGTTACCGGAGGTTGAAGCGACCGGCTACCTTTGCGATGTTGTTGAAAATCATTTTAAAATCGGGGACGAGGCATTTACCAATGACAATGCATTTCATTGTTCAATCAGTTTTCTGAAATTATTCAATATTCAGCCTCTTCAAGGCAATTTGCAAAGTTTTCTGACCCGGCCTTATACCGCCATTGTTTCGGAAAGCTTTGCCCGAAAGTATTTTCCCGACGAAAATCCGGTTGGTAAAAGCATTTTACAATACCCCGGCGGACAAATCGAAATCGAGGCAGTTTATAAGGATTTACCCGCAAATTCGCATTTTCATGCCGATTTTCTGCTTTCGTTTCATGATAACATGCGCCTTCCACCGCCGTTAAAAGAAAACTGGGGCGAATTTGCTTTTTACACTTATCTGAAACTTAGCCCAACGGCGGATTTGAGTAAAATTGAAAACGCCATGTCGCAACTTTCGCTGAAATATCACGGCGAAATTAAAGACTCGCGAAGCAATTATACATTTGAGCTGCAACCGCTTGCAAGCATTCATACCCAGTCGCATTTAAAAAATGAGATTGAGCCCAATGTACAGGGAGATTACCTGTCGATATTAAAACTCATCAGCATTTACATTTTAGTGATTTCAGGATTCAACTACATTTATTTTTCACACACACGCATCGTTAAGAACTCGGTGCAATATGGTATCCGAAAAGTTTTTGGGGCAAAACCCGGCGCTTTGTTTCAGATTTTCCTGGCCGAATCTATCTTTATTCATTTGGCGGCTGTTGCACTTTTTGTGGCTTCTTATTCTGTTTTAAAAAGCACACTTTTCTCCATATTGCCGGAAATGAATCCGGTAAACTTGCCAGGCCGGTTTTGGGCAGGATTTATTTTGGTTCTCACTGTCAGTATCATACTCAACCCGGCAATCATTGTAATTTCTG
>JBGSMW010000015.1:0-2930 GCA_041739985.1 Draconibacterium sp.
ATGTGGACCAGATTTGGGCAGAAGCACTGCTTTTAATCTCACAGGATTTTAATTATAAATGGGATTCCGCAGATTGGGCTGAATTTAAAGAACACAACCAGCGTTATTTGAAAGAAACTTCCAGCACCCAATACGTGAAAACCTACTTTGATATCCCTGTCAACGGTGAAGGTACATGGATGCAACCAAAAGAGATATTCCAATTCCTGAATGTCTACAAAAAAATCCGCAGGGAAGATGTCCACAAAGTTTCAGAGGAGAAAATAGGGGAGGCTTTAACCCAACTCAATTTTGAAAAAAAGATAGTTCGTAAACCTGAAGGTCCCCGCTATTGCTATAACATAAAATTCCTTTCCTAAATCAATTGTAGTAACCATGAATAATTCCACAAAAGTCCAAATTATGCAAAACCCGCTCAATTTCCTTATTTGTAGTACCCACGAATTTAAAGCTAACTTCCTCACACACATGTATTATATATGTTTTAATAAAAATTTATATATAAATATATCAAAGAAAAAAGGAACGAGTGATTATTCACCTACTACACCTACTACATCGCTGAAAGCCCCGCCACCACTCATTAAAATGTAGTACCCACGCGTTTTTGACGTGCTTACTACAACCTACTACAACCTACTACATTTCCATTTTGTGGAGGTGTTTTTAGGTTAACCCGCTTATATATTGAGTTTTACGATTTGTAGTGTGTAGTAGGTAGATTTTTATTTCTTGAAAACATAAAAAATGCGAAATAATGGATAATGAGCACATCATTTATCAGCAGAAAGTCTGGGAATTCCTTGATAACATGGCACCTGACGATTGTTATCTGGTCGAAAAACTTTGCATACCCGAAAACAAAAACAAGTTTGTTGCCTGTGTCAAATCCTACATGGATACAAAAATACCGTTCCAGGGTTACATCAACTTCAACCATAATTATTCCAGGATATATAAAACAAACGAAATAACTTTTAAACCTGATGAAAGAATATCAGTTGCGTCATTGCCGGATTCGCAGGCGAATATCAAAAATGCATCAAAATAGCTTTTGCATATATTTAAAATAAACTTACTTTACCGTTATAATAATTTACTATGAATACATCACCGGCGCGCCAGATGCCATTGCAAGCCCCTAAGGCAAGGGCTATAAACAATGAATCAACTTTCTAAAATCCCTAAACCGGAAACCGGCTTAGGGATTGCCGATCCTCAAACCTGGTTTAAAACTATCCTGTACAAAGGCTATGAAGTCAAAATAAACGCGGCTGGCACCGTCGTTTATATCAATAATCGATTGTATAAAATCAGTGAAACGTTAACCGGACGCGGTACACATAAAGTTCAATATGCAGCCAATAAAACCAAAACATTCTATATCTCCAGGCTTGTAGCCACAGCCTTCGTTGCAAATCCAAAAAAATATCCAATTGTCCTCCACCGCGACCAGATATCAACGAACAATGTTTATACAAATCTCATTTGGGGCAACTCAAAAAGACTACAAAAACTAAGAGAAAAACTCGACATCAAAAATGGCCACCCCAATTCTATTGATGGAAAAACAAAACTTGAAATCGTTAAACGCCTGAAGAAAGGCGAATTTGCTAAAACCCTCGCTGCCGAATTTAACGTCAGCCATGCCACTATAACCCGTATCCGCAAAAAACATATGCGCGAAAAACACGGAAACAAACGCTACCACACCGAAGTAAAGGAACTCGTTGTTAAACTACTCTCCAAAGGCTTCACTTCCAAAGAAATTTCCGAATCTACCGGCATTTGTTACGAAACCATTTGGAAATGGTCCAAACGCCCCCCTGAAGAAGTTATCAATAGTCCTTGCGGTCATCTCAAATTGAAAGATCTAAAGCCAAAGAGCTAATTGAACAAAGTTTTCCCAAAGAGTTCAACTTCGATCCTTGTCCCAAGGACCTTTTGTAATTAAAGCCTTTGAAGAATCCAGCAAAGGCAACCTATGCGTTAAAGTTGAGTACAAGAAATTCAGGAATAATTTGACAATATTTATGATCGCTGACCAAAAATCACTGTTATCCGGTTTGTTAAACCAATCTGTTGTCCCAAGCAAAATCATCAACATCTTGTAAAATGATATGAGATGCAAACAGTGGATGCCTGGTATTTATGATATAATTGTATTCCTGCGGAATGATTGCTGACGGAACTTTTAATACCAATGATTCATTTGAATGATACCATTTAGAGCCAATTTCCTGAAGTTCGACGTAGGCCTCAATTGATTTCCAGTTTTCCGGTAAATCGTTGATGTCTATTCCTTTGATTAATGACTCATCGGTTATTGAAATTATCAATAATTTATAATGGCTGGAGATATTTATGTATGACCGGTGAGCAACCATTTCTAAGGTTGACAAAGATCTGCTGCTGCCAGTATAAATTACAAATTCATCTTTCTTGTTCCATCTGTTTGATGCTCCGGAAGCATTTAGAGAATGGGAATATTTTTCTCTGCAGATTTTAAAAACTTCCATAAATTATACGTTATCCCCGTATTCGATAGCAGTCAGCCTGTCGTCAATAAATTTGATGCCTGTTATCGTATCTAAAAAATCTTTAGGAGGTTTATTATCCAACAGGTAATTTTCCTTAAGCAACCATTTGTCAAAGTTCTCTTTGGTTTCAAAGACATCTATTCCGTGTTCATAGAGAGAAATTAATAATACAAGATGCTCTTTTATATTATCTTTTGAACTGCTTTCAGGCTTTCTGTAAGCCCTCAGTGTTTTTGAATTAATGTTTAACCAACCTGATATTATTTCATCATTTAAAGTTGTTATTTCTTTAAAATAGTTGAAATAATTCCAGTTCACATCATTCTTTCTGATGAAGAAAAGAATCTTTGTAGAATTGCTGATTTCAGGAATTTCAGCAATGTTTCCTCT
>JBGSMW010000032.1:0-129988 GCA_041739985.1 Draconibacterium sp.
AAAAACCGTAATCCTCAATCGTTAAAAGTATTCGATTATAATGGAAATTTTGTAACTGACATAGGTAAAAATGGAAATGGGCCCGGCGAATACACGCGTTTTATCAGTTTTGGAATCGACGAAATAAACAAAGTCATTGTCATGTTTAACGCATTACCCGATAAACTTCTGACATTTGGATACGATGGAAAATTTAAAGAATCGTTTCCATATAATGATGGTAAGAATGTAAATGATATTGAATTTATTTCGGACAGCAAATACGTTGTTATGAAATCTAATTCCAGTGGCAGCACAGATTTCAGTTACCATCTTTATACAAATAATCACCAGCTAATTGCAAAAAGAATTAAACCGATAAATTTCACAATGAAGGGTTCGTTTGGCCTTTCGCAAGCATTTAGTTATTATATATTTAAAAATCAATTCATTGTTAAGGAGAACCTTTTGAACGACACGGTTTATTTTGTTTCTGCAATGAATAGTATGATACCAAAATATGTATTTGATTTCGGAAAGCTGGCATTTCCGTTGGAACTTCAAAAGAATTCATTGGAATTGACCCTTAAAGCGAGAGAAAGTGGCCGTGCCAATGTCAGTGAACTAGATGAATACATAATGCCGGATGGAATCTTTGAAACAAAAGCTTATATAATACTATGTTATCGGTTGAAACAAAAATTTTATTGGGGATATTATAATAAACAAACAAAAGAAACTTGTACAACAGTAAGTCAGGGAATAATTAATGACTATGATGGTGGCCCTCTTTTCCATCCTATTTACCAGAAAAATAATATGATAGTTGGATTTATACATGCCTACGAATTTATCGACTATATCAATTCATCTACCTTCAAAAACGCCATACCTAAATACCCCGAAAAGAAAAAAGAACTTGAAAAACTGGCAAACAGCCTTAACGAAAACGATAATCCTGTTTTGATGCTGGTAAAATTGAAAGAATAAGAGTACCACACAAAACGGTCGAACTTAATAATAAAGTACAATAGAAACAATTGAACATTAAAACTTGGAAACAATGTATAGAATAATAACACTTTGTTTAACACTTACTTATTTGAGTAGTTTTATTTCAGCCCAAACTGCAGGAAAAGAAATTACAATTGATACCCAAAATTACAGCACCTTAAAAATATCTGAGATAGGCGAAGTATGGAAAATTATTCCCCTTGAAAAAACAAGTGCGGAGAATTTCCTGAGCCCAACTCAGGTATTGGCTGATGAGAACTTTGTATTTCTTACACTTGGCGCTTATCCGCTTTCAGTTTTGCAATACGATCTAAATTCGGGGGATCTTATTCGAACCATAGAAAAAGATAAAAGCGGAAAAGAACTTTTTGATTATCCTGTATGTATTACAAATGATACAAAAGATAATAAGCTATTTATTAAATGCCGAAGAGAAGTTTATTCTTTCAATTATTTAGGAGAGCTGGAAACCAACTATCATTTGAAGGGAAATGGGGAATTGTTTTTTCACAATAAAGAATTCTGGGCTTTTAGCATTGACTTTACTGGAAAAGGATATGATACTTATTCTCTATATTCTGTCAATAAATCGGAAAAAGAAAAAACATGGAAAGAGATAATACATAAACGAAATGCCAGGTGTGAACCTCCAGGTATAAAAATTGCAAAAGATGCTGGTTTTTGGACAAATAAGGGAATATTTTATTTTTCGAATGGTACAGAGCCAGCCATTTATATATTTTCAAACAGTAGCGCAATCCCATTTTGCAATTATTCCTTTGTTAACGGTAATTTTAGTTGCCAGGAAAAATTTAACAGAACACAAACCTTGTTGGGAGAAGATTGGTTGATAGTTAACTATCGCATAAACGATAACAACAATTCATTTTTTTATCAATTTAGCAGCAATAAACCCTATAACATAAAAAATGGAACAATTGAGGATGATTTGTTTGGAACACAAGAGATACAGGCAAAACAGATAAAATCGATGAAAGACGGATATTTTTGTTTTACAATTCAAACCGAAAAAATAAAATCAGGATTAATAACTTCATCGAAAACCGCAGGTCTGTGTTTAGTTATTATGAAGGTTAAAAAGTAAGATATTCAGGTATGAAAACGTATATATTAGCCATTTCTTTAATACTAATTTTTGCCAGTTGCAAGCAAAAAAACGACAGTTTACCTTTTATCGATATTGATATTAAAAAAACAGGCGAATTTGCACTTTCCGAAATAGCCGATTCTGTAAAACTTATTCCGTTGGAAACCAGAGAAGAGTGCCTTATTTCAACCATAAGAAAAGTTAAGTTTTCGTCAGAGTACGTTTATGTGTCAGAATCACAGCGACTTCTTCAGTTTAATTTAAGCGGAAAGTTTATTCGTCAAATAAGTAAAACAGGAAGAGGCCCCGGAGAATTCCGTGCTATTTCGGATTTTTGTATCGACCCTAATAATGAAAATCTATATATTATTTCATTTAATAAAATTCTCCGTTTTAATGCTAAGGGGCAACTTCTACAAGAGTTTTCTATTCAGGGTTTTCCTGAACAAATTATAAAACTTGATTCCTCAATTTGGATAAATATTGCTGAATTTGCCGTTAAACAAACTGATGGAAAATCGCATAACATTTCGAAGCTAATCAAACTGGATTCCACTCTTAATCCAATTGATAGTACTATTGTTAATGATGTTGGCCTTATTCAAGGTTTTTCATTTATCAATCCAAGTGCCTCGTATTTTTCAAGTGCAGGGGATCGTAATTATTTTTATTACCCGTCTGTTCTGATAGAACCGGTTGTTCGCGATACTTTATTTCATATTGAGAATGATAAATTAATACCTGCTATAAAATTTAATTTTGGTGAGGAAATAACCAAACTAACCCAAAATCAGAAACAGGTTAAAGATGTCCCACCATATAAAAAATTCAGAATAATGGGTATTTGTGCAACTATGCAATATCTTTTTGTAAACTATTCGTTGGAAGATAAAGATTACTTCGCCTCGTATAATTCAGATAATGAAATTATTTTTAATATGGAAAATGGTTTTAATGACGATTTTTACCAAACAGGAAAAGTAATTCTGAAACCTTTGAACTACGCAACAAACTATATGTATTTTATAAAAGAGGGGTTTGAAATTGCAGATAAAATTGATATTGTTGATGAAAACGATAATCCGGTTTTGATGTTGGTGAAATTGAAAGAATGATTAAAGAAATAAATACTATAACTAAAACTTTAGGTATAATTTTTGAAGGTTTATCAGTCTCATAAAAAACTAAAAAATGAAAAGAAAACTTATCCTGATCAACTATTTTATTCCTGCTGTTTTTTAAATGCTATGGAATTTTTAAATTCAAAAAAATCATGAAAAAAGTATTTACAAAAACGGTTCACTTCATTTTGATTTTCCTCATTTTGACTGGATGTAATTCATCGAAAACTGATAAAGATGTGAGTATGTGGAATCCTGTCAAACGAAAGCAATTTCCTGTTGATGAAAAGGTAAACCCTTATGCGATACAAATTGAAGTATTAACAAACACAGATGGAAGTCAACAAATTTACTTATTAGACGGTAATAATCAACTATTGGTTTACAGTGCTGATTCACAAAGCTTAATAAAAAAAGTAATTTTGGAGAAAGAAGGCAATAATGGTGTTGGAATGGCCAACGGTTTTAAACTATTGTCATCCGATTCTATTCTGATTACCTCAAAATTCTTTCAAAAGTTGTTTCTTGTTAACTCAAATGGTTCAGTAATCAGTACATTTCCATTCGATTCTGAGCATTACACAATTTCTCGTACATGTTCTAATACCCTGCAACCAATAATAATCATTGACAATATTTGGGTGTTACCGCAAAGCTTGCTGGGGAATTGGAACAATATCGATAAGGAGTATTTTGAGGCTTACTCAACCACAATAAATTACAACTATAAAAACGGCGAGGTTATTAAATCCGGAATAAAACCACCATTCCATTTATCACGTTTAAGTTCACCTAACTTTTCTTATAATGAGTTCAATAACAATTTGGTATATTCTTTTGCAGCATCGGATAGTTTGTTTGTAATCGACAATAACATGGTGCTGAAATACAATGCTAAAACTACAAACATAAAACAGCTTATTGAAGGTAATAAAAGTTCATCTGTTGAATCTGTGCTAAGGGATAAAATCGAATCTGGAGAATACAGTCTATTGTTACCAGATAGTTTCAGAAATGTAATCTACAGGTTTTATAAAATCGGAACAAAACTCCCGAAAAGCGATATAAACCTGGTTGAAATGAATTCTTTTCCCCCATCATTTGGGATACAGGTCATAAACCAGAACTACGAGGTAATTGCTGATGTTACTTTTCCGGACAACAAATATTTTTTTACCAACAGTTTTGTAACCAGCGATGGTTTGTACATATCAATTAACCATCCTTTGAATCCTGAATTCAACGTAAATTATTTCGCTTTCGACTGTTTTGTTTTTCAAAAATGAAATATATAAGTCAGATGACAGAAATTTTGAATTTGAGAGTAAAAGCCGTTTAATAACAAGGTAAGAGAATTAATAATATTTACTTAAAAAATAAAGTGTTTTTACTAAATTGCCAATCAACCTTAAGAACTATAGTGTGCAAATTGCAGAATACAAAAAACCAGCCTTTTCCGCTTTCTCGGTCATAGTAGTCTTCCTGGCACTGATGATTATCGGAACTGCGTTTATCCCACTGCTCGATGTGCGGTTTAAACCCAGCCGCGATTTGCCGCAGTTAAGCGTTCAGTTTTCGTGGCCTAATGCATCGCCCGAGGTGATTGAAGAAGAAACATCAAAAATTGAAGGGGTGCTGGGAAAAATCAACCAGGTTAAATCCATCGAGTCCACATCATCGGTGGGCATCGGTTCGGTTACCCTCAATTTCGATAAAACCGCTGATTTGAATAAAAAACGATATGAAGTTTCTGCTTTAATCCGCCAACTCCGCGGCAACCTGCCCCCCGAAATGAGCTACCCCGAAATCACCGCCAATATCGAGCAAGACGACCAGGCTTCCTTTATGGTTCTAACCCTCAACGCCAACACCACTACTTTCGAAATTAAAAAAGTGGCTGAGCAGCAAGTTATCAGCAACTTGTTAAAATTGCAGGGTATTGCCGATATAACCTTGCACGGCGTTACACCGCACCAGTGGGAAATCCGTTTCGACCCGGAACTGTTGAAAAACTATTCGTTAACACCTTCCGAAATCAGCGCGGTTGTCAACCAATTAGGCGATAAATCGTTCCTTGGGGTTCAAAAAGACGGCACTGGAGTTTCATTGCCTGTGCTCACTCAAACAAAAAATATTGCTCCCGAAAAATGGGGAAACCTTCCCATTTCCAATAAAAATGGAAGGATAATCAAACTCGCCGATGTAGCCTCAGTAAAACTCCGCGAAAAACCACCAACATCGTATTATCGAATCAACGGCAAAAATACCATCAACTTGGTTGTTTATGCGGCTCCCGGAGAAAACCAGGTAAAACTGGGAAACAAAATACACGAACAATTGGAAACTATTCAGGAAAATCTTCCCTTTGGGTACCGGGTTCAGGTGGCATCCGACAGCACCCTTTTCATCAAGGAAGAATTGAACAAAATTGGGATTCGAACACTTTTTTCGCTGCTAATTTTACTACTGTTTGTTTTGGTGGCCAGCCGCTCGTTCCGTATTTTGGGGGTGCTGTTTATTTCGCTGATTGCAAACCTGCTCATTGCCTGCGTATTTTACTGCCTTTTTAAGGTCGAAATCCACATTTATTCACTGGCTGCTGTAACGGTTTCCTTCGGCATCATCATCGATAACAGCATTATTATGGTGAGCCATTTACAACGGCAAAAAGGATTGCGGGTTTTTGTGGCTTTGCTGGCTGCAACGCTCACCACGCTTGGGGCTTTGTCGGTGGTTTTTTTCCTTAAAGAAAACCAAAAACTGATGCTTATCGATTTCACCTTGGTAATGATTATCAACCTTTCGGTTTCGCTGGTGGTTTCGCTGTTCCTCGTGCCTGCATTAATGGATAAGATGTATAAGAAAAAGGCAAGAGCAGTTTTGTCGCCAAAAATCAGAAAACGGGTTATTTGGATTACCCGCTTTTACCAGCGCTTTATAGTTTTTGAAAAACGATACAAATGGGCGTTTATAATTATAGTTATTCTCGGTTTTGGTTTGCCGGTTGGCATGTTACCCGACGAAATTGAAACCGAAACCGCCTGGGCAAAATTCTACAATAAAACCCTGGGTGCCGAAAAATTCAAAAGCGATATAAAACCTGTTTTGGAAATAGCGTTGGGCGGCTCACTCAGATTATTTACCGAGCATGTTTATGAGGGCAGTTTTTATACCGACCCTGGCAAAACTACGTTGTATGTTCGCGGACAAATGCCAGAAGGTTGCACTATTCATCAGTTAAATGAAGCGGTACGAAAAATGGAGCAGTACATCAGCCAGTTCAGTGAGGTTGCCCAGTTTGAAACCCGGATAACCGGGTATAAAAATTCATCCATCACTATCCAGTTTACCCGGGAAGCAGAAAACTCATCGTTCCCTTTTCTGTTAAAAAGCCAGGTAGAATCGAAAGCCATTTCTCTTGGTGGAATGGACTGGTCGGTGTATGGTGTTGGGAAGGGGTTTTCAAATGCCCTTAATATGGATTACAAAAACAGTCACATCCTTTTAACCGGATATAATTACAATCAGCTATACAAATATGCCGAACAACTGGAAGATAATCTTTTGACAAATCCAAGGGTAGCCAATACAGAAATTAACAGTATGCAATCGTGGACATCTTCAACGCGTTACGAGTATAACCTTCAGGTTGACAAGGAACTGCTGGCGCTTAACGAAATAAATTATGCCGGTTATTCAGGTTCGTTATTTACTATGCTTTATTCCCGTAATCTGCAACCTTTTTACAATGAAGATGAAATGCAACCGGTTGTTCTTGTTTCAACAGAAAATCAGGAATACAACAAATGGGATTTTTACAATACACCGGTTTTCACACCAAAGGGACAAAAAAAACTCTCGCAGGCCGGCGAAATAAACAAGTTGTTGTCCGGAAAATCTATTCTCAAAAAAGACCAGGTTTACCAGATTTACCTGAATTACAACTTTATTGGACCGGGGCCTCTGGCGCAAATGGTACAGGAACGCGAAACCGAAGCGATGAATAAAATTCTACCGCTGGGTTATAAAGCACACAAACCGGAGTCATATTGGTATTGGGACAGCAAAGACAAAAAACAGTACTGGCTTTTACTTTTAATTATCGTAATTATCTATTTTATCACCTCCATATTGTTTGAATCACTTCTCAAACCGTTGGCTGTAATAAGTTTAATCCCTATTTCGTTTATTGGGGTGTTCCTCACTTTCTATCTTTTTAATTTCAATTTCGATCAGGGAGGGTTTGCATCATTTATCCTGCTAAGTGGATTGGTTGTTAACGCGGCTATTTATATTATTAACGATTTAAATAATCTTGTAACGGGTAAAAAGAAAATCCTATCAATCAATACTTACCTCAAGGCATATAACCAGAAAATAATTTCCATTTTATTAACAATTCTTTCCACAGTCCTCGGACTTGTGCCATTTATTTGGGGCGGACAAAAAGAGGTTTTCTGGTTTGCCTTTGCGGTAGGAGCCATCGGAGGACTTATATTTTCGATGGTTGCGATTATACTTTATTTGCCGCTGTTATTAAGGTTGGAAAAAGAAGTTTGAGGATTTGAAAGAAATTTGAAAGTATGCTGAATATAAACGAATTTTTTATTTTCAGGAAAGGGAAAATCCGCTGGGATATATTAACCTGGAATTGGATTAATGGATGTTTTTATATCCTGATTATTGTCCATTTTGCGGCTTGTAATTCAAATAAAAATAAGACACAAACAAGTGTGCAACAGGATTCAACACAATCCGATGAAATTGTTTTTGTTGAACGATTCCCTGAATTAACTGAAGGCGAAGTTGAATTGGATGAAAGTTGTTTTGGAGAAGTTATCGAATTAAAAGGCGAACAAAAAATTACCAATGAAATTTTCCAGGTCAGGGAAACTCAGTTAATTGTAAAAGACACTTTTTTAATGGTTGCCAACCACAACTCGGGAAACATGTGTATGGTTTTCTCGCTCCCTGATTTCAAACTTATCAGGTCGTTTGGCAAACAGGGCAAAGGACCGGGAGAGTTTCAATTTCCCAAATTAGTTCAGGCCGAAGGCGATGAATGTTTGTGTTATGTTTACGAGTCAGCCAATAATCATCTCTTTTCATTGAAAAAAGATTTGACCATTTCGGAATTACCTTTTAAGTTGTCCGACCCGCAAATCAACCGTTCGATGAACGACAAACAGATTTATAGTTTTTCATCCACCAATTTCGTTTATGCTGAATCGGTAAAAAGTGGAAAGGCAATTTTCGATTTTTCCATTCGTAATGATTCAGTCCAAACCAATTTAATTTATAATCTTTCATTCTCAAAAGGGCATAAAAGCTGGGCTTCGTACATCGGAGATTTTGGCGCCAATGCCGAAAAAGAAAGATTGGTTTATGCGTATAAATATTTTAAAAGATTGGTTTTTATCGACACAAAAAATCAAAAATCACGGACACTGGTTTTTGATTCCGGGGAGGCTAAAAAGGGAGATGCATTATCGGTAATGAGTCCTCAAAATATTACACACTATTGGGGGATGTCGGCACAAAAAGAGTTTGTATATGTATTATACAGTGGTCGTTCTCCGGTTGATGTACAAAAGGAATGGGGTAAAAAGCAATATTATATTTTTGTTGAAAAGTACGATTGGAACGGGAATCAAATCGCAAAGTACAAACTCGACAACTGGGGGTATTTTTGTGTGGATGAACCGCATCAAAAACTTTATTTGGCTTCAGTGAATGATGCCGAACCATTTTTTGAGTTTAGTTTGGAATGATATGGAGCTAATGCCTTCTTGTTTTTATCACATTCAAAATTTTCAAAGTGAAATTTTATTCGTTAAAATAATCACTTGTCTTTTTTTTATCCGATTAACATTCTATTTTTATATGATTTTATAAACCAAAAACTTTTAGACCCCGATTAAATGAGCCTATTCCAACATTCGGTATTAACCAAATACCTGAAAGAAGCAGACCAGACAGAAATGAATTCAGCTTACGAAAAGCTGATTGCTTATTTTCATAATCCAACAATTCAGCAAAATATCCGCAACAGTAAAGAGGAACAATTCCAGGAAGGATTTTTAAGGGAACTATTTGTAAATGTGCTTGGATACACCATTAATCCAAATCCCGAATATAACCTGACAACTGAGTTTCAAAACGAACGGGGAGCAAAAAAGGCAGATGGGGCAATTTTAAAAGATGGCGCTGCAGTTGGAGTTATCGAGTTAAAATCAACAACAACCCGTGATTTGGAATCCATCCGGTTGCAGGCATTCGATTACAAAGCCAACCAGCAAAAGTGTGTTTATGTAATTACGTCAAACTTCGAGAAGTTGAGGTTTTACATTAACAATGCTGTTGAGTTTGAGGAATTCGATTTATTCAGGCTGGAATTTGCACAGTTTCAGTTATTGTGGCTTTGCCTGGGTAAAAACAATCTGTTAACGGGTCTTCCGCTTGCCATAAAGGAAGCGTCTGTTTTGAAAGAAGAGAATGTGACCAAACAGATTTACCTCGATTATACAGCGTTTAAACGCGATTTATACAACGATTTAATTGAAAAAAACCTCGACCTTGATATTTTCAGCGGCAAGGAAGAAAAGGAAATCAAACTGCTGCTTTTCAAAAAATCGCAAAAACTGATAGACCGTTTCCTGTTCATCTTTTTTGGTGAAGACCGCGGGTTGCTGCCACCCAATTCAATCAGCGAAATACTAAAACAGTGGGAACAACTGAAAGACCTCGATGAATACAAACCTTTGTACGACAGGTTTAAAAAGTATTTCAGTTACATGAATAAGGGTTGGAAGGGACAAAAATATGAGATTTACGCATACAACGGAGGTTTGTTCGCACCCGACGAAGTTTTAGACAGCATTAAAATCAATGACAATATTCTGCAAAAACACATCATTGCTTTAACCACGTACGATTTTGAATCAGAGGTTGATGTAAACATTCTCGGCCATATTTTCGAAAACAGCCTGAACGAAATAGAAGAAGTTGCAGCACAAATTGAGGGCGCCGAAGTTGACCTGAAAAAAAGCAAACGCAAAAAGGATGGCATTTTTTACACCCCGAAATACATTACCAAATATATTGTTGAAAATACGGTGGGCAAACTTTGCAGCGAAAAGAAAGCTGAACTGGGATTTAATGAAATTGATTTTGGTAAAAACTATAAACTCAAAACAACAAGAACAATAGAAATTGAGACCGAAATTTCAGGTAGAACAGGAAAGGTGAAGAGAAAAACCTTTCTTTCAATCGAGGGTTTTAAACTTCTTGAAAATCTGGAACGGTACAGGAGTTTTCTGCTTGGAATAACCATTCTCGACCCTGCCTGTGGTTCAGGTGCATTTTTAAATCAGGCTTTGGATTTCCTGATTAAGGAGCATGGTTTTTTAACCGAACAGGTTCAGTTGATTACCGGGGATGTTTCAACCATGTTTATTGATATCGAAAACCAAATTTTGGAGAACAATATTTTTGGTGTCGATATCAACGATGAATCGGTTGAAATTGCCAAACTCTCCTTGTGGCTGCGCACTGCCCAAAAAGGACGAAAACTCACCACGTTAAGCAACAACATCAAATGCGGAAACTCGCTGATTGACGATCCCGAAGTTGCCGGCGAAAAAGCGTTTAACTGGCAGAACGAATTCCCTGAAGTATTTAAAAACGGCGGTTTTGATGTGGTGATTGGAAATCCGCCGTATGTACAGCTCCAAAGCATGGGTGAAATGAGTGAAGTTCTGAAAAATTGTGGATACGAAACTTTTGATAAGGGAGCCGACCTGTATTGTCTTTTTACTGAACGTGGATATAAATTACTAAAGAATGAAGGTATTCAATCGTTCATTATGCCCAACAAATGGCTGTTGGTGGCATATGGTAAACCACTACGGAAATTTCTCTCGAAAACAGGTTTGCATCAGGTTTTGAACTTCGGCGACGTTCAATTCTTCCAGGAAGCCACAACCTATATCTGCATTTTTGTTACGCAAAAAGGCGAACCAAACGATAACGTAAAAGTTCTATCGCTCAATCAGAAGACTTATTATGGTGACTTCCTCACCGAGGTAAAAGCAAATCTTTATAATTATCCAGTTGCCAGATTTGGAGAAAACGAATGGAGTATCCAGCCATTCAGCGATTCCCACAAGTTGGAGCTGATGAAAATGAACAGTATCGAATTGAAAGAATTGCCGATTTCCATTTATAGAGGAATACTTACTGGTTATAACGATGCTTTTTATGTTGATGATGAAACGAAACAAAAGCTAATTGCGTCAGATGCCAAAAGTGCTGAACTCATTAAACCAATGGTGCGCGGCAGAGATATTTCTCCTTATGGTATTTCCGGATACGAATTTTTAATTAATGTACACAATGGTATAAAAGAGAAGAATCCGCCATTGCCACCAGTTATAATAGATGATTATCCAGCAATTAAGAAACATTTGGACGCCTTTTACCCTATGCTTGAAAAACGAGGAGACAAAGGCGACACGCCTTATAATTTGCGTAATTGTGCATATTTGGAAGAATTTGCCAAACCCAAAATCATCTATCCAAATATGACTTCGATTTTTCCGTTTATGTATGACGAAAGTGGCTTTTTCAGTAACGACAAAAGCTTTATCCTTACAGCGCAAGATGATTCAGTTTCGTTGTTATTTCTCACAACGGTATTCAACTCTTCATTGGCAAAGCTTTGGATATGGTACAACTGCCCCGAACTTCAGGGTGGTACACGCGAAATCCGTAAAGTTTATTTCGAGCATTTTCCTGTTCCGCAGGCAAACGAAGAACAGACGGCACAGTTTGCCAAATATGCAACAGAACGTACCCAATTAACCGCCAACCTGCAAATCATTACTTCAAAATTCCAACGAACCATTCAGCGGAAATTTAACCTGGAAGAATTGCCTGGCAAGTTGCAAAATTGGTATTTGCTTTCGTACAAAGAATTTATTACCGAATTAAGCAAAAAGAAGGTAAAACTATCTCTTACAGAGGAAGCTGAATGGGAATATTACTTTCTGGAAGAATCGAAAAAAGCCCAATCCTTAAAATCCGAAATCGACAAAACCGACCGCGAAATTGACAGGATGGTTTATGAATTGTATGGATTGACAAAGGATGAGTTTGGGATTGTGGAAGAATCAGCCAATAAATAATAGATTGAAACATTAAATAAATGCCCTACCAAAATGGCAGGGCTGATTTTATTCAATTGCCGGTAAAAACCCGGCAATTTTCTTTATGTAAGTATTTGCCTAAACCAAATACATTACTGGTTACCAACATCCTCCACTTGTGTCCGGGAGGTTCAGACTAACAGATTTAAAGGATTCTGTTATTTCTCCTTGCGCACGCCTTTGTGTGGTTGTCCGTTTTGGTTCACATCCAAAAATCTTCCGGTATTGGTATCTCTTTTTACCCACTGGTCGGTTTTTGGATTTAAAACCTGCGAACGTTCCCTGACAGCACCATTACGGTGTCCGTCGCCGGATTGTCCATTTTTAGCCATTTATAATATTTTTTGGCTCACAAACTATTTAATACTAAGGCGTTTGTGTTTTGCCCAAGGAATAAATTTGGTAGTAATGTAATTAATTCTACTTTTATGGTCGAAATCAAAATCTTACCAGGAAAAATGATTTACCATCCGAAGCTTTATTCCATCAGCTTCGGTTTTTTTTTATTTAAGTCTTCTTATCAACTTATCTATTTCATCCATAGGTAACCGTGGATTCACCAATTTCATTTGTTTTAGTAATTCAATTCCTTTAACTTTTGAAATAATGCCTGTATCAATTAGCTGATTAATAACCCAAATGCTGCCGTGTACTTCCAATCCATGGCTTTGGGCTTCCTTCCTCAGAGCGCTGTCGCAGGTAAGCAAACCACAATTAAATTGTTTGGCTTTCCACAAAACAGTTCGGTCAGGAAACGATTTGTTCGAACGAAAAAGCTTCATAGCATGAATTTCATCTTCTTCTTCAGGCGTAATCTTTATGATATGAAGCTTTCTGCTTCGTTCAAAAACGGCAAATTCACTTTTTTGCTCAGTGTTTGTTATTTCGTTGTATACAAAATCAGTAGCGTGAATTTCCAAATCCAAAGCGAAAAACTCCGGGAGTACCTGTAAATGGTACAAATCGAAAAACACGCTAACATCTGTTATAACGATTTTCATACCAACTGATTCATTTGAGACCTGAGCGACCAAGAAGAAATGCCGGCAAAATAGGCAGCTTCATTGATTGTCAGAACTTCTTTGGCCAAACCTACATAAACCAACCGCTCCATTCGCACCGGTCTTTCTTTGCCGGGGAATCGTCCGGGTTCATTATTTGGCTCGTGGTATTTTCGTGCCCGGTAACCAATGTTGAATTTTTTATAAACATTGCTATTGATAATTCCCAACTGCAAGGCACGGCTAAAAGTTGCCGAGAATGAAATTCCCCATCGTTCCTTAATAAGTTGAAGTTCATTTTGGTAGAAATGAAACCGTTCTTTTTGCATTTCTTTTCGTGCCATTTCAGCCGGATATAACAAAGCGCTTGCAAAAGCATGACAAAGCTTTTCTTCTTCTTTTTCGCTGATATTCTCAGGGAATTTCAGAGCATGATGGGCCAATTCATGCAAAGCAGTAAACCTTTTACGCACAATGTCATCATCAGGATTGGTTTTGCGAAGTACGATTACTTTTTTATCCCCAACATCAGCTTTGAATCCGTCAAATGAATTTGGTGCATCAACCTCAATAACCTTGTATCCTTTATCTTCGAGCATTTCAGTAACATCAGGAATAGGATCGTAACCTAAATTCCAGGTTTTACGAAGTTCAATTGCAGCATTTTCAGCATCTTCAGAATTAGTAATGATTTTATCATACACAAAATACTGATTTTCATCTTCTATATTTAAAATGTTATCTAATTCGAAATACCTTTCAAATACCTCTTTTGCTTTTTCTTTTACCGATTCTTCTTCAGTAATTGAAAGTTTTGATGAATATTTTCTAAAGCCCAAATTTGAAAAGCTAATTTCTATTTCAGGTTTTGAATAGAAATAATTTACAGGCACATTGAGGATATTGGAAATAGCAATAACCATCTCGCTATCAGGCCTCATTTTACCTTGTTCATATTTATTCAACGACTGCTTTGATACGATATTACCCAGTTTGTCGGCTAAACTTTGCAGCGACAATCCGGCCATCTTTCGGGCTGAAATTAGTCTGTTGGCAAAATTGTTTCCCATAATAGTTTTTGTTTTTTGGTGTTGACAAATATACAAATTTAATTTTATTTGTCAACCATATTGAATTAATAAATATTAACAGGTTTCTGATTATAACTATTTGATATTAAATTTAAATGATACAATGCGAGTTTAAGAAATAAGATATTTTCAAGAAGTTATAGTTAGAAAAATCCTAAAATTACTGGCGGACAATAGAACTCATTCTTAATTTCATACTTTTATAAAAAAAAGTTTTTATGACCGAAGAACAGTTGCGAAATATCATCTCGATGGGTGAAGGCTACCAGGCAGAGTTTAAAAAAGGAGTGCCTTCAAAAGCCAGGGAAATAGCTGAAGAGGTGTGTGCTTTTGCCAATGCTGCCGGTGGGATGGTGATTTTTGGCGTGGATGATAATAATAACATTACAGGTATTTCAATTGATAACAGGCAACGCTCTGCCATTCAGGATTCAATAAACAGCATTACTCCAAAACTGAATTGCAGACTTGAAGAGGTTCAATTGGCAGAAGGGAATATCTTTGTGATGGAAGTTCCTTCGGGACCACTGAAGCCTTACGTTTACAGCGGGGCAATCTATGTTCGCATTGGTCCAAACTCGCAGAAACTTTCATCGGCTGAAGAAATGCGGGAGGTTTTCCAAAAGTCAGACAGGATATTCTTTGATGAAGCAACGTGTCCCGGTTTCGTGTTAACCAAAGATACCGACAGGGAAGTTTACGACTTGTTTCTCGAAACATCGGGAATTACCCGATCAACACCAATGCAGCAGGTATTCGCGAATTTGAGGCTGTTTGATGCTCAAAACCAGGTAAAGAATGGCGCTGTCCTGTTTTTCGCGTCAGAACCACAAAAGCAATTTGAAAAGGCTTTTACCCGCTGTGTGCTGTATGACGGTGATGACAAAAGGTTTATTGCCGATGACAAGCGTTTTAAAGGACCGTTGTACAGCCAGTATTTGGAATCGTTACGATGGTTAAAAGGAAAGTTAAATGTAAGATACGATATTGAAGGGCAGGGATCCGGACCCCGGAAAGAAATCTGGGAAATTCCGGAAACCGTATTTAAGGAAGCCATTGTGAACTCTTTGTCCCACCGTGATTATTATGAGAAAGGGGCAACCATTTTAATCGAGGTTTTTGATAACCGCGTTGAGATATCAAATCCGGGTGGGTTGGTAAGCGCTATTTTACCTGAACAGTTCGGCACAAAAAGCTTTTCGCGGAATCCACTGATTTTCGGACTTTTCAACCGGATGGATCTACTAGAACAGGTTGGCTCAGGAATCCAAAGAATGAAAGACCTTATGAAAGAAAATGAACTTCCCGAACCAACCTATTTTTATGATGGAATGTTCTCCGTAAAGCTTCACCGAAAAGTAAACTGGCTGCACAAAAGGGTAAAATATATTGATATTCTGTCGGAGAATCAAATGAAAATTATGGATTTGATATTTGAAAATCCTGAGATTACAAAATTGATTTTAAGTGATTCTATCAATGTTGGTGCAACTACCATAGATAATAACATTAAGAAATTGAAGGACCTGAATTTGTTAAAGAGGATTGGAAGCGATAAGACAGGGAAATGGATTATTATTTAAAAACTGATATTACCTTAGATGGTGAAGTGGGTAGAAAGATGTGTGGTAAAAGTATAAAAACATATACTAATGAATCAACTAATCAATTAACTATCAATAAATAAGTAAGTAAGTAAAATAAATAAAGTGTGTAGAAAGGTGGGTTGTAAATAGAAGGAGGGAGATGACAAGGTTGGTAATAAAGGTGATGATGGAAATACGTACTAATTAACTAACTGATTAATTATCAAAAAACAAACAAACAAATAAATATGTCAGGTTGGTAAAAGGGTTGGTAATAAAAACGAAACAACGAAAATGGATTATTACTGATAGGTTGGGGAAATGGTCTGGTATTTTTTTTGTGGAAGGTTAAGAAAAGCACGAAAAAAATACTGGTAATTTTTATAGATTAAAATTCTGCCATACAGGTTTTATTATCGTTTTATGTTTGTATATTTACAATGCTTTGGCCATATCTGGCCAAATGTGTGTTTGGGGGTTAACATTTAAAAGGGTGGCTATTGAGCTGCCCTTTTTCGTGTGCTTTCAATTGAAGAACCTTTTTTTTGTCGTAAATCATGCATTATAGCCTGCCTGTCCGCCCGTGCCGGTAATGAAGGGAATGACGAAGTCGGGCAGGCATTCACGCATTATAGCATTGTCTTCAAAATCTCCGAAAGATCCACACTCCACTAATTTGACACAAAATTATTAATCGCCGCCCGGAACGGGTGAAATACTGACCTTAGATTCAGAGGCAAGGGTAATACAAGCGCACAGAACTGTGCGCTTTTTTGGTTTGCGCCCTTGCCCTAATCCGCCCGGCTCAATGAAGTGGGTATCAAATTAACCGGGTGTGCCAGATACCCATAAAACAATTGCAGGGCAGCAAAACTCAATAATTATGATACACGATTGCACAAATGGCGAACTTGATAAGATCAAAGCTTTCGCCCGGGAAAAACACCTTGTAAGGGAATTCGTTTCAACTTTTATCCGCTTTAAACGATACACAAAAAGAGGTTACGAAGTATTTCTTTATCCTGATTGGGCTCCAATGAGCCTTGCTTTTCAACTGAAATACAATGGAAAGAATGACATGAATGGAGGGTTTATCTTTCATGGCATTCACGACGGTGGCGGCAATGGTGGTGCTCCTACATTCTCCGTTGAGCTGAACCCCGACACTAAATCACATTGGAGTATTCACACTTAATAATTAATCAAATGGATGAAATTAAAACAATCAATGTACCTCAGTACTATATTGCTTATTACAGGGCTAACACCGAAATTCTTCAGGATATCTCGGAAGAAGGTTATGCCACAATCGAACTCTGCCAGGCAGCAATTGCCGAACACAAAAAACAGGATTTCGATATCGAACAGGAACTGCTTCAGAAATATGAAGATGATTTGAAAAACTTTGTTCTCGACCTCGATGATTCCGACAGGGAACCAACGAATACTTTAACGTACAAGGTCAATTATGACATGAAACCTACGTTCTGCATCTTTGATGAAAAAGGTCACACTCCCGTTACCGAACATGCAATAAAGAATCTGAACGACCTGCAGGCAACTCCTGAACAAATCGAAACGGTCAATTACATTCTTAACGGAACGATTGAAACACGAACATTCTCAACGGTTCGCGAATGGATTGATGTCTGCTTCTATGAACCTTGCTCTGATGAATTGAAAATGCACGCCATCAACCAGGTACTTGAAGGATACGGAATAGAAGCTGTCCGTACTACAAAATGGAAAAACGGCTTCTGGTGCGACGTACTTTGCACTTATATCAACATGGGTGATTCTTACATCCCAACAATTATCCATCACCGCAAACACGGTTACATGGTTGCCTCAATTGGTGATGTTATCGAAAAAAACAAACACGTAATCTGAAAATGATGAGATACTTTGCAAAATTCCATGATGGTTCTCAAACCAAAAACAAAGCACAGGTTCAGGCTTATGTTTTCATGAAAACATTCGCTTCAATCCTTCTAAACAGCGATGCAGCCCTTGAAAAAATGGTTACTGACATGCGCACCGGAGTTGACCTGATTAACTGTACCCACCCCCGCTGCGGAGATATCAGTTTCAGGGTTTACCTACACGAAGATTATCGCGGAAAAAGCGTAAATGTTGGCGATATCTGCTCTTATTCTTTCTATCCTGTTTTGTCTGATTTTACTGTTCTTAAAAAAGAACCTGAACAGGAAAAAGAAGAAATACCTTTAAACTCTTCAAAACAATTTACATTATGAAGTATTCATTATATTCTGACCCTTCACATGGCTGGTTGAAGGTTTCAATCGAAGAAATCAACCAGCTCGCAATTACTCATGACATTTCTTCAGGCAGCTACATTTCTGCTTGTGGCAAATTTGCTTTCCTCGAAAAGGAAAACGATGCTGAACTCTTTATTTGGGCTGTTCTAGCAGCAGATTGGTTTGAGGATTTCGATGCTGTTCGCCGGTGTACTAAAGAATTCTACTCAAGCTTTCCAAGCTTTATCCGTAATCTCGAATCCTTCTCCACTTATAAAGAGAAAAGATTATCCCGGATTTTAACCAAAACATTTGAATTATAGTATCATGGATACAACAATTTATGAATTCAACCCTGTTGATTATGCTTCTTATCGCTTCCGGGTTTCTCACGATAATGGCATTTTCACAATGAGCGTTCTTGCCAGAAGCGAAGCTCATGGAAGAGAACGAATCAGAAATACTTTCAATTGTCCTGATTGTGCAATCGAAACACTGCTTTTCTCTCCAATGAGAAAGATTAAATAGAAAGAAGGGCTTCGCCCTTTTTTGGTCGTAACTCCACTTTTTCATACTTCCTCCATTCCCGCATTGCCTTCTGAATCTCCGGAAGATCCACACTCCACTAATTTCTTGCAAGTTATTTCGCCCACCGGAACAGTCAAGGGTATATAAACGCCCTTCCCTACACAACGGTCACCCTGAGCGCAGTCGAAGGGCGCCCTTGCCCGAATCCGGCGCTGCTCAATGTGGTGGTCAATAAATTAACGGGTGTGCCAGATACCAAAAATCGTCTGCAGGGCAGCAGCAAAATCTTATGAGTAAATTCGATGTCTATGAAATGGTTAACAAGTTAATCATCGAACGTTTGGAAGCAGGAGTAATTCCGTGGAAAATGCCATGGAAAGTTGCAGGCGGAATGCCTCAAAACCTGATTTCCAAAAAACATTATCGCGGGTTCAACTTCATTTACCTGCTCAGTTTCGGGTACGAACAACCGTACTTTCTCAGTTTCAAACAAGCTCAGGACCTGGGCGGCCACATCAAAAAAGGAGCAAAATCAATCCAGGTTATCTTCTGGAAAATGAATGACAGAATCAAAGCTGACCTGTCTATTGAAAAAATTCCGATGCTCAGGTATTACAGGGTTTTTCATATCAGCGATGTGGAAGGGATTGATTTATCCAAACTACCGCAGCTCCAGTCACACGACCATGATTTCACTCCCATCGAGGCTTGCGAAAATATCATGTCTGCATGGGATGATAAACCGCTTATAAAATCTGGTAAACACCAGGCTTGTTATATCCCATCTCAGGATGTTATTGAAATGCCTGATTCACGAACTTTCTTTAATGATGCTGAATATTATTCAGTTCTCTTTCACGAATCGGTTCATAGTACAGGCCATCCCAAAAGATTGAAAAGGGATTTGTCCGGGCATTTCGCAGACAATTCTTACAGCCAGGAAGAATTAATTGCTGAGGTAGGTGCTGCATACCTATGCGGGCTTTGCGGTATTGAAACCCAAACGATTGAAAACAGCACTTCATACATCAAAGGCTGGTTGTCAAAATTCAAATCCGATAACAAGTTTCTGGTAATGGCTTGCTCCAGGGCTCAACATGCTGTTGACTACATTACACAGAAACAGTTTGAATCGGTGGAAGCCGAAGCTGTTGAATCAGAAAAAGAATCTGCAACTGTTTTCGAATTTTAATACCTATGGAAAGAAAAACTTTTGCAGAACACATGAACGGTTTAAGCCAGCGCTACGGCGTTGGTACCGTTTTTTCAGATATGCTCACAATGGTTATCTGCGGATTCTCAATGCAAAAACAGGAAGAATTGTATTTCAAAACAATCAAACCTTACAAGAAATCCGAAGTTATGACCTTCGCTGATGCTTTTGCCGCCCTGGTGGTGGAAATGACCGGCGACGGTTCCGGCATGGTTGACGTTCTGGGTGAATACTTCATGGAATTTCTGAGCTTTGGCCGTAACGGGCAATTCTTCACGCCAATGAATATCTGCGATATGATGGCACGGATAACTAACCCGGTCACGGGACCGTCACGAATCCTCGACCCCGCCTGTGGTAGCGGAAGGATGTTGATGTCAATGGCAAAATTAAACAGATATGCAACTTTCTTCGGCGCTGACTGCGATGCCAATTGTGCAAAAATGACAGTTGTAAATATGTGCCTCAATTCAATGTACGGTGAAGTTGCATGGATGGATACCTTATCAAACCGTTGGTATGCTGGTTGGAAAATCGAACATACAATTCATGGAATTCCATTCATCCGGAAGATTTCTGAAAAGGAAAGCTACATCCATATGAAATTGCCTGAAACACATGAAATCCCTGCAATTCCGCAACCGCTGCCCGAGATTGTTTTGCAGGCAACCCAACAAAAACAACTTGTTTTCGAATTTTAATTATTAATCAAATAAATATCAAAAGTATGTTTGGAAAAGATTTTTATCCAACTCCGGATAACGTCATCGAAAGAATGTTGGCCAACGTCGATATGTACGATAAAGTTATTCTCGAACCATCTGCAGGAAAGGGCAATATTGTTGACTTTCTGCAAATGTGCAACGCGAAGGAAGTTCTTGCCTGCGAAATCAACGATGATTTGCGAATGATTGTTGCAGGAAAATGCAACGTACTGGCAGCAGATTTCTTTAACCTCACGGCTGAAACAATCTCCCACATCGACATGATTGTAATGAACCCGCCATTTTCGGCTGACGAAAAACACATCTTACACGCCTGGGAAATTGCCCCGGGCGGGTGTGAGATTATTGCTCTCTGTAACTCCGAAACCCTGGATAACAGATACAGCCGCAGCAGGGCAGTACTCCGTGAACTGATTGAACTCAACGGTTCATCCGAATCACTTTATGATTGTTTTACTGAAGCTGAAAGGGAAACAAACGTTAAAGTTTCTCTGGTACGGCTTTATAAACCATCTTCCGGAGAAATGGAATTTGATGGTTATTTCGATATGCAGGAAGAGGAAGACAGAGAGGAAAACGGCATTATGACATACAACTCGATTCAGGAAGTTGTAAGCCGGTATGTTGGAGCAGTTAAGATGTTCGATGATGTTATCAGCGCTTCTAATACCATCAACGGTTTAATCAAACCAATTTCCGACGGTCTGGGAATTCACTTCGGGGCATACACAGGCAGCCACGGCAACCAATACAACGTTATCAACCGCGATGTATTCAAAAAGGCTTTGCAGAAATCAGCATGGAGATCAGTTTTTCATAAATTCAATATGAACAAATATGTTACCCAAAAGCTGATGGGTGATATCAACAAGTTCGTCGAGCAGCAAACCGCTGTACCCTTCACAGTAAAAAACATATTCAGAATGATTGACCTGATTATCGGCACCCATGCTGAAAGAATGGATAACGTGCTGGTTGAAGCTTTCGACAAAATTTGCAGCTTCTCCTCAGAAAACAGCACTGCCGGCGAAAAATGGAAAACCAACTCCAACTACAAAGTCAATCAAAAGTTCATTGTTCCCTATATGTGCAAAAACGACATGCGCTGGCCGGGCAAGTACGTTGAAATGAGTTACAGCCGGTATCACGAACTCGACGACATTGTTAAAGCGCTATGCTACCTGAAAGGAATTGATTACAATACAACAACCAACATCGATCACTTTGTCAGAAACGCAAACATGGAATGGGGCCAGTGGTACAGTTGGGGATTCTTTGAAATCAGAGGATACAAGAAAGGAACGATGCATTTCAAGTTTCAAAGCATAAAACTCTGGGAAGATTTTAACCGGAAGGTTGGCGAAATCAAAGGCTGGCAACTGCCCCAAAAAACCGATCAAAAAACAAAAGGAACTGAACGTACAAGATCAACTCAGGTTGAAGTATTCGAATTTTAAGAAAGGGGAGCTTCGCTCCCTTTTCTTGGTCGTTCCGCTTCGCGGGTAGTGATAATGGCGGCGGTGCCAGCCCTTTTCTCAGGAATCGAAAAGCCCAACCACGCCAGGCACGCCGCCGTAAACAGCCTTCTCCATCTCCGAAAGATCTACACTCCAAATTATAATCAAATTTAATTGCGCTTTGCGAAATGTGCAGGGTATATAAACGCCCTTTCTTTCTTACACGATCACCCTGAGCGTAGTCGAAGGGCGCCCCGCACGTATTCGCAACAGCTCATTGTGATGGTATTATAATTTTCAGTTTTCTTAAATAATCGGTGAGCTTGATACCAAAACAAGTCCGCAAGGCAGCGGCAAAACAGTATGTCAAACATGGCAAAAAAACAGACAGTTGCAACTGAACAAACAGCAACAATGACAGTTGTGAAAGAAATTCCTGCTAATGGTAACGGCAAGGCAGTAAAAATCGAGGAAGCGGTTGCCGAAGTGGTTCCTGAAGTTAAGGAAGAAGTGAAAGCTCCGGCTCCTGTTATCAAAACGGTTCCTGTTCTCACTCTGGAACAGAAACTTGAAAAAGTTGAGGAACTGAACCGGATCATTGGTAAATACAACCGGTTGATGGAAGCCCGCAAAAAACTCAACACGTTTAAAATCGGGGCAGATGGTTTAAATCTCACCATTATCATCAAAGATTCTTCCGGTGAAGAGTTCAAAACTTCTCACAACATTGTTATTGAAACTGTGCTTTCCTCAGTAAGGCAAACTCTGAATGAGAGAATTTCAGATGTTGAAAAAGACATCAATTTCTCTGATTAATTGAAACGGCGCACCAGATGCCAGACAAGTCCCAAGGGTATGGGCAGAGAAGAAAGGGGATTCGTCAGTTGACGGATCTCCTTTCTTTTTATGTCGCTACTCATGGCGTTTTTTCTGTCCTTTCCTTACAGGAAACGACAATCTATTTTTGAAATAAAAACAATGGCTGAAAAAATCAGAAGAAACCTGATGCTCCGGGAATACGACATAAAAGAAACCCCGGACGGAAAACAATCCACATTCAGTATCAAATTCATCAAACAAAACGGTGAAATCGTTTTTTTACCTCACGCCGTAGCGTGCGGCCTTACCGCAAACATGAGCAAAAACAGCATTCGTGGAGTACTGCCTATTGACCTTCAGGGAAACAAAATCGGCCATCCCACACCGGTCAGCATTGATGCAATAGTACAGTGGAACGGCATGGAAGTAATTTTATAAATTAAAATAATGGCAAACGTACAATTTAATAAAGTTGGTGTTCCCTTAATCGGTTACGGAAGCCGCGGCTTGTACCTCAGTACAATGGGCGCTCCCCAAGAAAAACCAAAGAAATTAGAAACTCCGCAGCAGGCTGATCCCGATAAAACTTCAATCGAAAATCATTATATATCAGACTGGGGCACTGGCAACAACTTCCCGCAATTTGCTGATGGTGTTATCAACTCAGTCAGTGTGCTGAACAGTGGATTAAAGTTTATCCGCAATTTTACAATTGGGCAGGGCATTTTTCCGGTAACAGTGGAAGGCTTCGATGACAATGGCAACGAAGTGCTGAAACAAGTCGCAGACCCAAAAATCCGCGCTTTTGCCAACAGCCGTATGGTTCGGCGATACCTCGAAAAAGCCACGCGGGATTATCTCAAATTTGGCCCTGCCTTTGTTCAGCTTCTGCCAAATGCCGATGGCTCCAAGCTCGTTGGTATAAACACAATCAATGCAAAATACAGCCGTTTGTCAATAGCCAATGCTAATGGTACAATAGAAAAGTGTATCGTTTCAGGCAAATGGCCTGATACTCCCTCAAATTCAGAATATTCTATTCACGATGTTCTCGATGAATACGATCCGGAAGCCGATTTGAAACGCCGCCAGTACGGAAAAAAAATCAAGGGTAAAAGTTTTGTCCAGGTAATACGTGATAGCTGGAGTAATAACGAATATTACAGCTCTCCAATATGGCAATCTGCTTATTCTGCCGGATGGATTGATATTGCCAAGGCAATACCAGCCTTTTTAAAACAGGCTTACACCAACCAGATTACATGGAAATGGCATGTTCAGATTCCTTACGCTTTCTGGGATCGGAAATTCCCCGAAGCTGAATATCCGGATGTGGCTCTTCGCTCTCAGGCCATCAACAAATTTATGGATGAAATTGAAGATAATCTTTGCGGTACTGCCAACGCCAACAAACCTGTTTTCACCATGTTTGAAGTCGGTCCAAACGGAAGAACCGAAGAGCAATGGATAATCACACCCCTGCAAAACAAATTAAGCAGTGAACAGGATTTGATTTCAAGCGCTGCTGCCAACTCTGAAATCCTGTTCTCCCTGATGGTTAACCCGAACGTCTTAGGAGCAGGGATGCCCGGAGGTGCTTATGCAGGAAACCAGGGAGGAAGTAATATCAGGGAAGCTTTCCTTGTTAATATTGCAAATGCATGGCTCGATAGACAAAACCTGCTCGATCCGCTGGAAACTTTTACAAGATTTAACGGCGCTCCCGAAACAATGGAGTGGAGATTCAGAAATACAATTCTTACAACTTTGGATACCGGTGCTGGCACCAAAAAAACTTTAAGCTAATGTTATTTTCAACTGTCAACGAAATAAAAGCTATCCTGCCCATTGGTGTAGGAAACGATTTTAACAGAATTAAACCTCACATTGCAAATGCTGAAAACAGGTACATCAAACCCCTCTTAGGTTTCGAAATGTACGAGGCTCTTGTAACCTTGTACGAAGCAGAAGATTCTCAGACGCCTACCGATGATGAAATATTGCGAAAAGAGCTGCTTGAAAAAATTCAGTTCGCAACAATTCACCTGGCGTTTCATATTGGTTTCGATTTTCTAAATGTTTCTGTTACCGATGCAGGTTTCCAAAGAATGGAAACTGAAAGAACAAAAGGTTTGTTCAAATACCAGGAAGATGCAATAAAAACTTATTTTGCTGAAACAGGCTTTAATTCTCTTGATGATGTACTCACTTTCCTTCACCTGAATATTGATTCTTTTGAGGAATTTATGACCTCAGAAAACTTTAACAAACTAATTACTTCTTTCCTGCCTAATGTTAATGTTATCGAAGAAATCCCATTTAATATCCATCGCAGCAACCTCATTTTCCTTGCATTAAAACCTTCCGTTGCCTATTTCGAAGATATTGCAATTCGCCCGGTTCTGGGTGATTCTATTTATGTCCTGGTTAAATCTGAAATGGCAAATGAGGTTATAGATAAAAAAGTACTCAATTTGCTTCCCTTCATTCGCAAAGCTTTAATCTATCTGGCAAGCGCTATGCTGATGGAAGAAACAGGCGCTACACTAAATGATAAAGGTTTGTACTTCCAGAACAACGAAGATCAGCAACGCGCCAAAACAGTAAAGGGACCTGCAACGGAACAAAGGATAGCTGTTCTGGTTAGTCGAAACCGGCTTATTGGTAACAACTATCTCGAACTACTAAAATTGCACCTGATTGAAAACTGGCCGGAATACTCAGGGCAAACCGGTTCTGCATACAAAAGAGATAACTACAATAAAAAAGCATTCTTTGCATAATCAATATGGAAAAAATAACACTCGAATATCAGCCTTTCTCTTTCCTGAATTATACCCGCAGAATCAATGGCAACTTTCCATCGTACTTTAGCGAACTTTTACCTAAACAGCTAATTGCCATCGTAAATTTTCTGAATCAGAAAATTTCCGAAACAATGTTTCTGGAATTTTTAACAGGCATCAAAGGATCTAAAATAAATAAGATGGATGATTATCACAGATACAACCTGATGAAGCTGTTCCATCCGTTCATGGAAGTAAGACCACACAACGCATTTATCATTCCTGAAATAAAAACTTCCGGGAAGATTTTCTGTTCGCCAAAAATTAAAATGGCACATTTAACATTCGCACAGTTTATTTTTGTCGAGAGCTATTTTACAGAATATCAAACCGACAAAAAACCTAACGACCTGCACAAATTCATTGCCTCACTCTATCTGGAACAAAATCATTCCTTTAACGAAGATGATATTTTAATAAATGCCTTCACTCTTTCCCGTGTAAAACCAGAAATTCTTGAATCCATAGTTCTTAACTATGTTTTAGTCCGTGAATGGCTTGCAGAATCCTATCCAATGATATTCGAGCAGGTAGAAGAAGAAAAAGACGAAGAAAAACAAAAACCCAAATCACATAAAAAAGGTTCAAACTCCGGATGGATTAAAATATTTCAAAACATCGTTGGCGATGACTTAATCAACCATGATCGCTATGCTCTTTTGCCGCTTCATAATGTTTTAAGATGGATGACAACAAAAATTAAGGAGAACTTAAAACACAAATAACTTTGCTTAAAATGCAAATATGTTTACGTAAAACACTAATTAATTGCCATGAAAAACAACTTTTCAAAACTGATAGATTATTTCGAGAACCTTGCTAAAACCCATGTTGAAATTCAGCACACAGAGAACGAGAAACATTTCTTTCGTTTTGAAATAGATGAAGTGCTGAATGGTATTCAACGTTCTGACGTTGCATACCCCATGCTTATTCTTGAAGGGTATAGTTATAACTACACCGACAATAAAAGCGACAACATTCTGAAGAACCGCAGCGGTGCATTCGTATTGCTCGATCATTGCCCCGATATCAGTGATTATGAAAACGTTCATGCCATTTGGGATAAGCTCGAAATTATTGCCGACGACATTTTAATTAAAATCAAATCCGACAAACGAAATCCACTTACCCCGGTGGTCCGTGGATTTGAATTTTCGGACGTTGAATCCCGGTTGATCGCCAATGAAATAGGCAATTCAATCGGCATTCGTCTTACGTTTACAATTTCAACGCCGGTTTCAACCGATGTAAAACTTAACCGATGGATATCGCTTGAACCCGGTTCAGGCTCCGCTTCAATTTAAACAACATGGGACTTTCACCTGAAGGAGTAATTCAACAAAACAACATTGTCAGGCGCTGGATACCTGGTGTTAACAAAGAGTTGCGAAGTAGCGCTGCATGGTTTCAGCATGGCAAAACCGAACCTTTTATTACCAGGGGAACAGGTACTAAAATAAGACAGGAAGGAAAACTGGTGAACAGCATTCGACCTTCAACAAAACAATCCTTTGGCGAAATCGATACAATTACATTTTCATTTGAACGTCATGGTATTTTCGTTCACAAAGGCGTTGGCCGTGGATGGAATATGAATGGAAAACTTGTTTCAAGAACCGCAAAAGGAAAAATGCAAAACGGCGGAAGAAACGTTGTTGAATGGTTTAATCCAATAATTGATCGTAACGCTCCTGTTCTTGCAGACCAAATCGCAGAAGTTAATGCTGATGCAGTACTAAACGCAACAAAACTTAAAATCTAAATACCCCTTTTTTTTGTGTCCTTTCCTTACGATCACCTGATTTGTATTTTTCGGCCATAAATTATTTCTGTTATGGCAACTACATATACGAGAAGAATAAATCTTTACATCAACGGCAAACAGGTTTCCGCTGATATTGTTTCCATCCGCAAGGAAATGTCAAAGCTTGTAAACGAACAGGCAAGAATGATAATTGGCAGCAAAGACTATGTAAAGCATACCGCCAAAATCAAATCCCTCAAAACAATTATCGACCAGCACAACCAGGATCTAAGCACTACCATGAAAAAGGCTGGCGGTTTCGGAAAATTGGCCGATGCTGCTAACCGCTATTTTGCAATTATCACCGCAGGTATTGCCGGAGTTGCAGGCGTATTTATGACGGTAAAGCAAACCGTGGAAGCTTTCGCCGAATACGATGATAAGCTGGTGGATGTAATGAAAACCACCGACCTTACCAAACATGAAACAAAAGCGCTTAATGAAGAAATCCGCAAAATAGACACACGTACTGCCCAAATCGAATTACTTGAATTGGCCCGGGTAGCCGGTAAACTTGGTATCAGGGGAAGCAAAGAAATTCTTGGTTTCGTAGATGCAACCGATAAAATCAAAGTCGCACTTGCCGAAGATTTAGGAGGCGATACGGAAGAAGCAGTTCGACAATTGGGTAAACTGGTTGACATCTTTAAGCTTACCAAAGATTTTACAATGGAAGATTCATTGATTAAAATCGGTAGCGCTATGAACGCCCTGGGCGCTTCCGGAACTGCCAATGAAGGTTACATGCTCGAATTCACAAAACGGGTAGCCGGTGTAGCTCCAACAGCAGGAATAGCCATCGACAAAATTCTTGGTATAGCAACAACACTTGATGAATTGGGACAATCCTCAGAAGTTTCCGGAACTGCAATAAACCAGGTTATCAGTAATATGTTTAAGAAAACTGCCGATTACGCTCATGTGGCCGGCATGGAACTTCAGGATTTTACAGATTTAATGAATAAAGATGCAAACGAAGCTCTTATCCAATTACTGATTGGCGCCAAAGGTAGTTCCGCTGGATTCGGGGAACTTGCAAATTCACTTTCATCCTTGGGCATGGACGGCGTTCGCGCCACCAGCGTTCTTGGTGTTTTGGCTGCCAACATCGATCAGCTTCGTGAAAATCAAAAGTTCAGCAACGAGGAATTTGTAAAAGGAAATTCGCTTTTAATAGAATTCAATAAAAAGAACAACAGCGCCCAGGCTAATCTTGAAAAAGCCGGAAAAATATTTAAACAGGTACAGGTTGATTTGGGCGAAAAACTTGTGCCAATTTATGCCAGTACAATTCACAAAGCTTCTACCTTATTAAAAGTTTTTGGCGCTACCGTCGAATTCCTGTTTAAATATGGAAGTACAATTCTTTTTGCAACCGGCTACCTGATTACTTATACCGCAGCAGTTAAATTACTTGCTTTATGGGAAGCACGCAAAAATACACAGGTAGGCCTTGGCCTTGTTTTACTCCGCGCCAACATAATCTTAAACCGCACCGGTAGCGCTGCAATGTTGCTTTATGCTGCAGCAGTTGCAGTTTTGGAAGGCAACTTTAAACGTGCTGCCGTTGCAATGCGTTTGTTTATGGCTTTTGCTTCTGCAACTCCAATCGGCCTTGCTTTCGCTGCAATAGCCGGATTGATTCTCGCTATCCGTGGATTTGACAAATATCTGGGTGGAGCAAATGAACGAGCATGGCAACAAGCTAAGGCATTAAAAGATTTAAAGATTCTGACCGATGCCTACACCGGCCATCTTGATAAACTCAACGAAACAATCAAGGATTCAAATACACTTACCCTGGAACAAAAAATACTAATGGCTGAAACCAGCAAAGAAATGATTGGCGCCATTGAAAATACAATCAGGCTGCAAAAACTCGAACAGGAAACACTTCGCCAAACCAATACAAGGGCAACACTCTGGCAAAAAACAGTCAACATTTTTAAAAGTGGCGGCAATCCATACCTCGCAGCTTCATTAAACTTTATGGATGCAGTTGAAAACGGACAGGAAGCCGCTGAAACAATGAACACAGGTATTGAACAGCTCGAAGGAACAATGATTGGTTTAAAAGGAGCTGCAAAACAGGTCTGGGAAATCACCAATGCTGAAAGCATTGCTGATAAAATCGGTGTTCAATCCCTGGTGATGATGAATGAAAAACTGGCAAAATATAAAATCGCCCTCGACAACGCCATTTTTGGCGGTAAGGATTATCTCAGGATTCAACAGAAAATTAAAGATTTGGAAAGTAAAATGAATCCCCCAAAATGGAGCACCGATGACGTAATTGCAGAACAAATAGAAATTCTCACAGCTTCATTTAATAAAAAACAATCGCTAATCCGTCAGGATTATCTCAAGAATAAAACAACAGAAGATGAATACAATAACCTGATGCTCCTCTCGGAATTAAAATTCCTTGCCGATAAACTCAAAATATACAACGCCGGTTCCCAGGAATACCAGGAAGCTGTTAACAAAGCCCTCGAATTACAGGTAGCAGTTGATATCAAACTTCGTGATTTACAATTAAAAGCTGAAGAAGAATTGGCTAACGCCAAAATCGAAAATTTCCGTGATGAATTCCAGCGCCAGGAAGAAGCCGAAATTGTTCGATGGGAACAGGAAAAAACAGCGCTCGAAAAACAATTATTTGATAAGGCTGTCCTTAACGAAAAAGAACAGGCCATCAACGATGCAATTCATCAGATCATTGAAGAAAAGGAAAAAGCACATCAGCAGGTAATGACAGACCTGAAAACAGGTAAAAAACTGGTTGACCTTGAAAACATGGTTACTGCAACAGATCCTTTTGATAAAGAAACAACTCCCTTGGATCAAATGCAGGAATCTTTCAACGCCCGGGCGGAACTGATTCAGGCACAATTTTTAAATGAATCAGATCTTGCCGCAGGAAATCACGCAGCTATGCTCGCAGCGGAAAAAAGATACAACGACGCCATGCTTCAACTCAAACTCGATATGATCGATGCTGAATGGATGCAACGCGAACAACGTGTAGAAGCCGCACAGTCATTTGTCACCGCACTTTCAGGAATTGTCGATCAGGAAACAGCCCTCGGAAAAGCATTGTTTGTTTTTAACCAGGGATTAGCCATTGCAGAAATATGGGTAAGCCTCGCAAAAGCAAACGCCGCAGCTCTGGTACTTGGTCCCGGAGCCGCTGCCATGATACCGTTTAATACTGCCATTGCAGTAGCTCAAACAGCATTGGTGTTGGCACAAACAGTAAAATCTTTCTCAAAACCGGCAAAAGAAACAGGCTACTCAGATGGTGGCCCCACAGGTCCCGGAGGAAAAAACGTGCCTGCCGGCATCGTGCATAAAGGCGAATATGTGCTTTCTCAGGATATGCTCGCTGATCCAAATGTCAAATATCTTACCCAGATATTCGAAAAAATGAGAACCCGCAAGATTTCACTCAGCCAGGCTGCAATGCCTCTTTTATCTTCCGGAGGTTTTTCTTCCAGCAACAAAAATTCAGCTCCTTTGATTTTACCGGAATTTTCGGATAATTCAAAGTCACTGCAGCAGCAAAATGAAATCAATCTTGAGCTTACCAGGGCAATTAAACTTTTCATGGAATACAGGCCGGTAGTAGCCATAAGTGCAATCGAACGTGAAAGGGAAAAATATTTAAGAATTAAACAAACAAGCGGATTATGAGTATAACCATTTCTGAAATAACAAATGCAAGCACACACCTGAGCGGCAATACCATCGAAGTAAAAACAACAACAAGCGGAATTCCTGCCGGAGCTTCCGAATACAGAATCATACTTAAAATTGTAAGTGTCGATAACCTCCTTTTTGGCTCGCCGTTTATTGATGCAATTGCACCCGATTCTTTAGGAAATGCACGTTTCGACATTTCAGGTCTGATGGATCAGGATATGAAAAAAGAATTTCAGTGGCCCATTCCTACTTTGTATGAAGGCCGCTGGCATGGTTACCAAAACCTTGTTTACGATGTTCAATTATTCCCGGGAGAAATTTATATCGACGAAAACAACCTTCTTGTTGAAAACTGGCAGGCTGCTTTTGGTAACATCTTTATCGTTAAGGGCAAACTAAATCACCTTGTTCTTGCAAAACTTAACGATATACAAAATACATGGTTTGATTACTATTGCGCCGGTGGCCGTTGGTTCACCTATCAACCGCTTACTCAATACATTACTCCATTCCAACCTGTTAAGCTTTGGTGGAAGCCACCAACCACCGGTCTTACTTTTTCACTCAAGGCAAAAGCTTATTACAGCGATGGCTCAATATTAGATTATGCAGCTTCACCGACCATGTGGCATGATGTTATGTTCGAATTCGATTTACAACCAGATGGGTTGGGGTTTGCTCCTCAAATCAACAACGTAAAATTACTTCATTACGAGGTTTGGATGATTGGAACACCAAATATCGAAAAGCGTACTTTTATCATTGACTGGGCATATCACGAAGAAGTCTGGTACCTGCTCGCTGACAATCAAATCGGTGGATTTGATTGTATTTCGCTCACTGGTTCGGTTGTTTACAATCCTTTCGGAGAAAGAAAAATTACAGGTAAACCTTTTGAAAAAGGGATGGGCCTGAAACAGCGCACTCAGATTGTATCCGGAAACAAATGCACACGCCGCTGGCAAATCAATTCCGGCTATAAAAGCAAAGCCGAACTGACTGCCCTCGATGTGTTGCTTGATACACCAAACGCCTGGCTGCTAATTCCACCCCAGGGAGGTTCTGACAATATAAGTCTTTACACAATCGCCCCTGTAATAATTACAAGCAGTGAACTACAATTAACCGATTCCATGAATGATCAGGAAAGCATTGATATCGAAATAACTGAAGCATACTAATATGTTGGGATATTATATAAATAACAAACCACTTTCCCTGAGCCCGGATACTTCGGTCAAAATTATCTATTACAACCCTGCCTGCTATTTTTCCGAAATACCAGGCGATGTTGCAATGGGTGTTGAAATCGAAATCAACGAAACAAACCGCGCCATACTGGGTAATCCAGAAAGGTTTGAAAAATATGTAACATCAAATGACCGCGAATTCCCTGGCTTCGAAATCCGCTTCAGCGGTAAATTACTTCACGCCGGAACCCTCGTAATTCAATCCGCAAATAAAGATACTTACAGCGGTTGGGCCCGCAACAATGTCGGAAACCTCGGAAAAATACACCGCGATAAATTTATTTATGATATCCCTGCATTTATGCAGAATATCACTTTTGAAAATAAAGCCAACTACGATCCAATTACCGATCCTTACGGATGCCCAACTCTGTTTAACCCCGATTTTTTCAGAGATAAAGGCCATATCGTTGACCTCACCAAAAAGATACCTAATCCGGATTATGTGGATTTGTCCTGGTGGGAAGATTTATGGCAGGATCAACAACCGGCTTATCTCGATGAAAAATATAAGATCGAAGCACTTACCGAAGCCTTCCGTAAAAGCTGCTCTTATTTTGTAAATACACTCAACCCCGACAATACAGTAAACACAATGGGATCTACTGCATTAATGAAAAAAATGGAAACCGACCTCTTTGTCAATGTACTTTCACCAATGCTGTTTTTGAATTTTATTCTTACAATGCTGCTCCGCGATTCTCATTTTTATATTGACAAAAACGCTATTGCTGAACACGAAGATTTAAAAAAACTTATCCTTTACAATAACTTCGATATCACCCATGTTGATTTCGTTACTCAGTTTATTACCGAGACAATCCCTGAAATAGTAACCGAAGATTATATAATTCATGCAGTTACCAATACCATCGGTTCAATCCAGAATATTTCACGTACCTATGATGCAAAATTCCGTTACCGTGATTTAATCCCAAAAATCAAACTCAAGGATTTTATCCTGGCCATTCAAAACTTGCTCAATGTTTGCTTTCATTTTCATCCTGACGGTAAAGTTGATATTATCGACAGGGAAACAATTATTTCTTCGGAACCGATTGATATTGGAGATTACCTGATTGAAACATGGAGCATGGGTGAGAAAAAAAATGTTACCCTGAAATTCCTTTTCAGCCACGATGGTGCCGATTCAATGTTTTCCGAAAAATGGGAAGATATCGACGACCGCAGGCTGTATGAAGGAGATCCGGTTGAAACAGCGGAAGCCCTCGATCTTATCACAGCCCCGGTAATGGGAGAAATTCGCTATATCATTCAATCCAATACTTACGCTGAATATGCCTGGACAATAAAACAACAAATCGATCCTGCAACCGGTGATGAAGTCCCTGTAAACATCATCGGATGGAAACACCTCTCAACAGGTTTCCAAAACGGATATTTTAACCGGAACAAAAACGAAAACGAAGAGGAAGAAATCAAAACCGAGTTCAGCACTCTTTTCGGCGATCAAACAACCAAAACACTTCACAAAGGCAACATGGAAACAATCAAGTTTGCCTATGAAAGTTTTACTCCCAGGCTTATGTTTTATCTCGGGAACAACCAGGCGAAATCCGAAACCGAAAATATTGCACTCGATTGGGAAAAAAAAGATAAAGGTCTGCTTACTACACGTTGGCCAAAATGGAACCGCTTCTGGTGCCAGCGCCAACCAGTTGAAAGAAGCGCCGCCATGTCGCTTAATGTAATCGACTATATTTCCAGGAATATCACAAGCAAATTCCGTTCCCGGGAAGGTGATTTTATCATCGAAACCATGGAAACTGAATATTCCATAAATTCAATCGGCGAAACAAAAATCACTGGTTATAAAGGAAGTTACCAGCCTTACACAACCGGCCTTGATGAACACTGGTTTCTTGATAACCTTATCATGGATGATACTTTAATTGACTTTACCGATATCGGTTTAAATTTCGACACAGATATTGACTTGTTTCCATTTGGTTTATTATAAATAATTATGAAAAAAATATTTGAAGGTCCGTCACGCAGAGTAGGTACTATTTTTCAGGAAATAGACACCAATTTTATTGAAGTCTGTAACAGCATCCTACGGATTGCTTTTCCTGAATGTACTTTAAAAGGTTATGCTGAAACAGAACCGGCTTCGCCTGCTCTGTTCGATTCGTACCTGGTACGTGAAAATTCAACGGTCTGGGAAACTCCCGTTGAAAAAAATCAGATTTTAAGCTGGTCAGGTATAGAATGGTTAATAATTCCATTTAAAATCACAGAAATCAACGAAGCGCTTCAATTCATGTTTTTTGATGCTGATAAAATCGCAATCAATCCAATTCAAGGTCTGGATGCAATTAACGTTCAGTCAGCGCTTGAACTAATTACTTCAGCTCTGATAGCCGCAAATATCAATATTCCATCTTCCGGAAGCGGAAGTGGTAGCGGCAGCTTTTAATTTTTAATTTTTAATTGTCACCATGGCTGATGAAAGATTAAGAACAAAACGGGAACTAAAACGCCTCTTTACAAACCTCAAACGGAAAGGCATATCTGATGATATGATTTCCATTCTCATTGACACGCTCTGGCGGGATCGTGCCAATCTCCGTACAAGCGGTTTTTTTCATGCAGGCGGATTCGATGCCCAATTCTCATTCAATATTCAAACACGAATTTTTTCAATTGTTCCTTTCGATCCGCTTGTCGAAGGTTTTGAACCCCGTTATTCCATTTTCTCCTGGTCAAACCTTGCTGTTCATCACCGTATTTTTACACCTCACGAAATCGAAATACCAAACGAGGAAGGTCTTTTTTGTGTTTACTTCGATAAGGAACCGGACCCGGGAACCAGTCAAATCCTTACTTACAAAAAAAATCCAACAATTCAGGAACTTGAAGATATTTACGTTTCAAGAGTGCTTATTTCCTGCTTTTACTGGGATGCAGCAAATAACGAACTTCTACACTTTGGAAACGATAAACATGGTAGCGAATGGAACCCGCAGTTACATTGGTTCATTCACACTACACAGGGTGCAAAAAGAAAATCAGGATTACAATTTACAGGTTACATTTTAAACGGCGATGGTAGTTCAAACAACCATGCAAAATTCAACATCACCGGTGGAGTAATGCTCCACGATGATTTTGAAATGACAATTCCAACTTCATCAAATACAATTCCGGTAATATACAGTTTTGGTACTTACCCACGTTTCCTTGCAAACAATGGCTATGCCTTCGCAGGCTCCGGCAGGGTTTATTTTAACAGCGGCCAAATTTCGCTTGTACAGGCTGACTCAAATAATTTGGTGCTTTATCATATTTTCGCAACAAACGAAATTCTCACGGCAAGCCGCAAAATTATTTCCGTAATGGGAACAGCGCAATACACGACATTGGCCGATGCTTATCAGGGAATTTCCGGTGAACTTGATGGAATTGTGACTTATATGCCACAGCAGGGCCGTTGCTATTTAGGTTCAGTCATAATCCAAACTTCCGACGATTATACCAACGATAAAAAAGCCCGGATAGTGGCATTAACAGGAAATGAAACTCACCCACCTGTTACCATTGCACCGGGAAGTAAACAATATCTTTTTGTTAACGAAAAACAGGAGCTTGAAATTGATATTGACGCGCTGCCAATCGTTCCCAGTACCGATGAAAAATTAAAATACGATGCGGCAGATCCAACAGCCGGATATTTAGCAGATAAAATTATCCCTGGCTCAAACATTTCAATTAACGAAGGAACAGGAATCGATGAAAATAAAATGGTTCTTAGTTCTACATCAAAAATTGAAATTAATGGTTCAGTTGTAGCCCCAAATGTTAGCACAATTAAGTTTAGACAAGGCACTAAGATAACTATTACATATAATGCAAATGGAGAGATAGAACTTAACGTTCAATCTCCCGACGCCCCTATTACTCAATATTCAATACAAGGCAATGGTGCTTTAGGTAGCGAGATACAACTTGTACAAGATAACCCAGCTCCAGGAGCAAATAAATATTATGGTACAGGCGTAACAGGAGAAAAAGGATTTCATGGGCTACCTAATACAGGAGCAAACAGTTGGTTAGAACTGAGCGATACTATACCGACAGATTTCTTGGGCAAGGCCAAACACGTTCCTATGGTTACAGATGCAGAAACAGATTTAGATTTAGTGGATACAGAAGAGCTTCAAACTATTTTAGCTGAGTTTAAATTATTGGCAGATGTGCCTAATACATATTCAGGTTCTCCTGATTATTATGTAAAAGTAAAAGCAGATGGTACAGGATTATATTTCTCTGAAATTTAAAATATGAAAATACTAAGAACAGCAACTACAGTACTTCGCAATATCGACAATAAAGTACTTAAGATACGTCCTGATACTTATGTGGAACCTCATCCCGATTTATTCATGGTAGAAATTGCTGTTGAAGCAGGGCAAACTATAACACTTCCGACACCAAATATAACACAAGTTAATGTTAGTCATCGCATAGGACTTTACGATACTTATAAAGGAGTTTTTATCGCAGAAAGTTCCACAACAACTACACCGTCAATTTCACGTTCATTGCTTGCTAATACAGAATATTATATAAGGCTTAATCCTGTTACTACAGAGTTTATGTATAATATGCAGATAGTAGGCAATGGTACAGCAGTACCTACACCTGAAGCAGGAATTACATCTATTATCGTAGGTACACCTGCTACAGGCAACTATGCTTATACTAATACAGAAGCTTGGTTTAAGTTTAAAACCACGTCAGCAGGTACTTATGTAATCTCTTCTCCTATGGGAACGTATCCTGCATATAATTATAATATAAATTGGGATTATATAAATGGTGCAATTCCAGAAGTTACAGGAGTAACAACATGGAATAGTGCTTTAGCAACATATACTTACCAATTCGCAGGTAGTTATGTAATTGCTATTTCAGGAATAATGCCGGGGTGGAGTGTAAACAACACAGGAAATATAAGGCTTCTTATTACTAAATGCATATCTTGGGGCAACGTTAGTCTTAAAATTATAGATTGGTATGGTTGTACCGCCATGACTACTCTTCCTATTCAAGATAGCAAACTTACAGGTGTATTTAGATTTACAAACTTTTGCAGAGAATGTACCTCTCTTGTGGCTATTCCTTATGGGCTGTTTTTTGGTAACAGCTTAGTAGCAACTTTCAGTTATGCTTTTTATAACTGTATATCTCTTAGAAGTATTCCTCAAGCTACTTTTAGAGATACTGTAAATGCAAAAATCTTAGATTATATGTTTATGCTTTGCAATAAACTAATAACACTTCCATCTAAGTTGTTTGAATTTTGCTTTAATATAACATCATTTTCTTATACATTTAGCAGTTGCACGTTAATAGCCAATATTCCTGCGGATTTATTTTATCGGGCGATGATGGATATAGACTATAGTAAAATTGCCGTATCTGCATTTAGTAATACATTTTTTCAATGCCATTCAATAACATCTATACCTTCTGGCTTTTTCAGTTCTCCACAAGTAGATAATTTAGGTCTTAATTTAGTAAAGGGCAGTACTTTTTATATGTGCTTTACAAACTGCCTTACTCTTGTATCTGTACCTGAATACATGTTTCATAATCAAATATACTGCACTAATTCTCAATCTACATTTAGCGTTTGTCCTGGATTAACAGTTATTCCAAAAAGTTTTTACGAGGGTTGTACAGCTTTACTTAATGTAGGAGGTATGGGTTATCATAGTACTCTTGGATATATATATGGCGTATTTGGAAGATGCGTTAATCTTGTAACAATAGAACAAGATTGCTTTAAAGATTGCATTTCTTGCACAGATTTCAGTTATATATGTACTTCTAATACTGCACTGGTATCTGTTGGAACTAATATTTTTGATAATTGCTTAGCAGCCCTTACTTATGCTTATGCGTTTAGCGCCTGTACAGCTTTCACAACTCCATGCGCCAATATATTCCATGATAGTCCTGCTGTAACAAGTTTTTATGCTACATTTAATGCTACAAAAATTCACAGCGATTCCGTAGGAGGTGTTTATCAGCTTGACCCTGAAATATTTAAGTTCAATACTCTTGTGCAGGATTTTTCAAGTGTATTTTCTAATAACTCTAATATAGTTAATATACCCGAATTAATATTTAGTACCTGTACGGAAGTTACTACTTTCTATGCTTCGTTTATGAACTGCGGCAACTTTATATCTATACCTCCTTTATTATTTAGATACAATTATAAAGTTCAGGGATTCGGTGCTACTTTTCAAGGATGCACATCTATAACAAGAATCCCTATTATTACAGAATTTGGCACAGATTATGGATTCTTTTATTTTAACCCTCAAGTTAGAAATTTTTGCAACACATTTTATAATTGCAGACTTGCTAACGGAGAAGATTATTATGCTATACCTCAAATAACATTTTACGGCAATGCCGAGGTTACAGGTATATATGCCGGTTATGTCTACACACCTTTAAATAGTTTTTATGGTACTTTTCAAGGTAATATAAATTTACAAAGTATTCCTGACTACCTTTTCTTATATAATAGTAAAGCACAAGATTTTAGCAATACTTTTTATGGTTGTACTAATGTTGAATTTACATCTTTACCTGCACATTTATTCAACGGAGTAACAAACGCCGACAGATTTAATAGTACTTTTAGAGATGTTAAACTAACACGTATTCCCGCGACTTTATTTGAAGATTGTGTTACTGTTAAATCTTTTAGTTCTACATTTTATGGTACAGCAATAGTATCAATTCCAGCAGGATTATTCGGCACAGATTCAATTCTTAAGCCAGGGCCTAAAGGAGCTGTAAACAGTTTTAATAGCACTTTCGAAGCTTGTACATTTCTAACATCAATAGACCCAACGCTATTTTATTATAATATTAACGCCATAACATTTAGCAGATGCTTTTATGGTTGTACTTCTCTTGTTAGTGTTCCGAGCACACTATTTAAAATAAACGGCGTAGTTACTTCCGTAACTAATACATTTGACTACACTTTTTTTAATTGCACTAAACTTGAAAATATAGGAACAAACCTATTCAAATTTAACGATGGTGTACTGAACTTTAATTATACATTTGGAAACTGCATTAAACTTAAATTGGAACCTACCACTTTTTATAGCGATGGCGAACAAAATACAAGATTTTATAACAAGTCAGTAACTTTTGCTCAGTGTTTTTATAGGGTAGGATTTAATGCTCTTGATTTATATATGAGCTATTCATTATCTTATAATGGCACTATTTTAGGTAACGATGATAATACAGCAGGAAACTATCAACCGCAACTTACAAGAACTTTATTAGCTAATACAAATTATTATATAAAGCTAACAGTTGTAGGAGGCGTTGATTCAGGAGAATTTGATATTCTTGTTACTGGTGGCTCAGGTGCAGGAACGCCTGATGCGGAAGCTGATTGCACTCTTTTATCTATCGGAACAACACTTGTTGGAGAATCTATATCAGGGGCATCAGTGAAATGGTACAAGTTCAAAACAACTATTGCTGGAAGTTATATATTTAAGACAATTCAAAATGCCTCAGAAATATTTTCAAGGCGCGGCACTGCCCCGGATTTATGGAATTGTCTATTTAATTATACTCCTGTTAAAACGCAATGTTTTGGAACAGTAGCAGGGAATAATGCTGTCAATATATCTAATTATGGCGATATACCCGCTCTTTGGAAATAATTAACTAAAAATGTTCAAATGAGAACTATACTAAAGCCTCTGATTGATTCAGAAATACTCCAGGAAAACTAAAATAAAACAAGATGCTTAAAATGGCTGCAACCCGAAAGGAGTTTGCGGCCATTTTGGTTTCAATTTTGTCCTTTTTCTAACAACGTTAAGGAACTATATTTGCACATAATATTTTTGGACGCTTTAAAAACTATGTATTATGGAATTAATAAAAGAACCTGATTCTCTCAGGCTGTTGCTTTATCTTACCATTTCGGTAATGGGATTGGCGGTTATTATAATTGGTTATTTTGTTGTTAAACGCGATAACGGAATAACCGCCGCAACGGACAATTTAACCGTAGTAGTAGAGCAGCTTAAAGAAGTTGTAACCAGCATGAAAACACAACACGAAACCAGACAGCCAATTATTGATGCTCAGCTCGAAATATTTCGCCAGGGCTTTATAAATAGCGCCTCTGTTGTTGATGGAATTGATACCAGGCTGGTGAAGCTTGAAACAGAACACAAATTGCTCACCTGTAAATATCCAACAAATAACATAACCATAAATAATAATGAAAACAGTAATTGAAATTGCATTGAGCCAATACGGAACGAAGGAAATTTCTGGTCCCGAAAATAACCGCACAATTGTAAATTATGCTCAGGAAATCGGGGCTAAATATGTAAACAATGATGAAACGCCGTGGTGTTCAATTTTTGCCAATTGGGTGGCAATGAAAGCCGGTTTACCCCGCAGTGGTAAACTTGATGCCAGGAGCTGGCTGAAGATTGGAACCGAAATACATGAACCATTAATGGGTGATATCGTTGTTTTCAAACGCGGAACATCCGTCTGGGAAGGTCACGTTGCATTTTATGTAAACGAGCTTGATGGGTTCATTAATGTTTTGGGTGGAAACCAAAATGACAGTGTTAAAATTTCGGCTTACAACAAAGCGCATTTGTTGGGATACAGGAGGCTGACATGATTATAAAAGTTCTGTTATGGCTTGCTTCGACAATTGAAGATAAAACCGGAAGCATTTCGACAAAAAGAATCGGGTTTTTATGGTGCCTTTACATGCTTAACAAAGCTGTAAAGCAACCCGAAGTCAATGACATTGTAATTTATGCCATTGTAGTTATGGCGCTCGGTCTGGCCGGGCTTACCATTCCTGAATGGTTTTCACAAATAAGAAATAAGGCGAAAAGCGAACCACCTATATAAATCAAAATATGAAAACAATACTCTTTTTATTCCTGGCAATTTTTGTAATATCAGGTTGCAAAACACCTGCTGTTATTACCGGCACCACAACCGATACTACATATCGCGACACAACGATTTACGTCGATGTTCCTTTTTATATCGACACAGTGATTTTTGTACCCATTCCCGGTTTTAAGGATTCTGTCATAATCAGGGATTCTGTTACAATTGTAAACGGTTTGGTTTACATGAAATCCCTGCATAAGGAAATTGGTCTTATCGGAGTTGATGTAACACTAGATAAATCACAACTTTCAGTAACAGCTTATTTAACAGACAGTACAATCCTTTTTAATCTCAAAGACACTTTGAATTTTCAGGATTCGATTAAAATATATAATGCTATTAAATACAAAGTAACTACAAATACAGTTGTATTGCCACCTGTGAAGTTCATTCCAAAGTTTTACAGGTTTGCGTTTTGGTTGTTGATAATCGAATTGATTTTACTGGCTATTTTCATTGTTTACAAACTGGGCTATTTTGGTATTTTCGAAAACATATTGAAACGATTGCCATTATCAAAATGATGGAAAAATATGTCCTTTTCCTTTCTGACGGCATTTCTTAATTTTACGATACCAGGTTCATAATTTATGGTTTCTTAGTTTAAGGTTAGGTTTATTTGATTCTTAAAAGCTTTCCGTAATGACGGGAAGCTTTTTTTTGTCCTTTTAAAGATTAATATAATTGGAGATATTTCGGAGATTACTTTTGAGTTCAGACATTAGCTTATATGTTTAACAATTAAAATTGTTCGATGTTAATTTAGAATATAATGAGTAAATTGCAGGAAGAGAAACTCAAAAAAAGGCAGGCAATTTATAAATAGTTTATAAATGATTTTTTACACATTCTGAAATGCCTGTAAATAAAGGGCTGCATGAAATCAGCAATTTCATTCGTAATGAGCAGGTCGTGGGTTCGAATCCCATGAGTGGCTCCTTTGAAAAACAACTTAACTTCAATGCCTGTATATTTTGATTTACAGGCATTTTTAATTTATTCATTCTTAACTTTCCTTTATTTCCCATCAGAAAGAAACCATTGCAATATTATAACGTAAAGTGAATTACAAAAAGGGTAGAATTTTCTTTATTAGCAAAGGTTTTATGTTTTAGGGTTTGTAAATCAAATATCATCTTGCATAAGCGTCCACAAAATTCTACCCTTTTTTATTATTGATAGAAGTCCGTTTTTAAACAAAAAAAACTATTCCATTTTTATAAACTTCATTTCAAGAATTTGTTCACCTGCCTGATTAAAATTAGTGCAGGAAAATTCATTTGAATTAATGAAATCAGCATGAAATTCGGACCACACAACTTCGGGCATAAAATTGAAAACAATGTTACCGGAAAAATAATTGCTTTTTGTGAATGTGCCAATCCATGTAAAATATGTTCCGTTAGGATACAATAGGAATCCTTTAAATTTACCATCCGTGGCATCATAACTTACGTTATTAATATAAACAGGTATTTTTTCTCCTTTTATTATCCGGTAAACATCTATTACATAGGCGAAACCAAATTCCCTGCATTCCCGAACTTCAATACTGTCGGCACCAATTTCAGCTTTCCAGGTTCCGTTAAACTGTTTGTACAACCCCATCTGGTTAAGTTTAGGTGGCTTGGTTTGTGCTTCAATATTGCTTAGGTTAAATAAAAAGCAAATTGTAATTAAAGTGTAAATGAATGATTTCATGTCGATTTAGTTTTAAGTTGTTTAATAAAAACCAGAAATGTGACTCAAAAAACATCATTCAATATACAGTAATTATAGTAGAAAATCAACTGCTTTTGTCATGGATATGAACTATTTACGCACAAAACCAAAGTATTTTACTTTGCAAATACAAACAAGATTAAGGGCACTATTTTACAACAAAAAAACTAAAACATCCATGATATTTTTGCCCCAAACATACGAGGCACGCCGGGTACAAATGTTGGCACGCCGAATAAACTTCCGGCGTTTCCGCCACTTGTAACATACTTTTCGCCGAGTATATTAGTAGCAAAAACTGAAAGTACAAGTTTCGGATCTGCCAATTTTAATCCTCCGTTTATGTTCAGTAAACCATAAGCATCCTGATCAAGTCCCTCGGTATTTGCATCCGTAAACCAGATATGTGTTTTGAAAGAATAAGAAGGCGAAACATAAAACTGAATGGTTTTGGTAATGTTAAACTGCGCATTAAAACCAGCTGTAAAACTATGTTCAGGAGCCAGGCTGAATTGGTTTCCGGAATATTCCTGCGCCAGACCATCAGTGTTTGTTGAATCGAATGCTGAATGCAACCATGCATAATTTCCGAAAAGTTCCAAATGCTTAACAACAGCAACATTTACAGAAGCTTCTGCTCCGTATGTTGTAGCTTTTCCGCCATCAATAACTATGTAATTATTATCCTTCCACGCATTGCTCTGGAAATTTTTGTATTTCTGGTAAAATCCAACAACATCGACAAAAACACGTTCAAAAAAAGATGCTTTAAAACCAGCATCGAAATTATTTAAAATCTCGGCATCAAGAATTTGTTTTTCTCCGATGGAAGTAAATTGCAAAACGTTTGGCCGTCTGCCGCGTGAGTAATTTGCATAAACATTTCCATATTCGTTGATCTTGTATTGCAATCCGGCTTTGCCCGTAACAGAAAGCGTGTTTTTACTAATTTCCTGTAAAGCAGATGGTTTAAAAAACAGGTTAGGCGAACTTCCGGTTAAATTTCCCAACATTGAGGGATCGCCGCCAACCATTTCTGCTTCGTTATTTAATTTGTACATATCAAAAACTCCACGAACTCCAGCATTTACAAAAATTTTACGCGTAAGTTGATAAGTAACTTCCATAAATGCCTCTGCTGATTGATTTGTTGCATTGCTCCGGGTTTCCTCCTGATGGTTTGTTGGAAGTGGCATTCCGGCCAATGGTCCCAATTGTGGATCAGGAGGCAGAGCTGCAATTGAATTTGGAGAACCGTTTTCATCTACCAATGGCATTATTGGTAAAAATAAATTAACTAAATCTTGCTCATTAGGCGAAAACCAAAAACTCTGGTCAGCCTTTTCCCGCCAGTAACTTGCGCCAAGCGAACCAATCAGTCTGCTGTTTTGCGAAAAATTTCCACGTATTTCCTGGTAAAACTGGTCAGCTCCGGAAGTTTCCGCCATATCAATTGCTGCTGAAGCAGTTCCATCACCATCCCACCGTGCATTTGAGTTTCCTTTTCGGTATGAAGTTATTGACGACCAGGAAGTATTTTCGTTGATATAATATTTATAATTCAAAGTGGCATCAAAAAAATCTTTTCCAGTTCCCAGGTTTTTGCCTTGTTCCAGCGATGCCGTCCCACTAAAAACATCAGTTACACCATTTGTGTTTGGGAATTGTTTGCTCATAAATGCAATTCCGGGAGTATCATCTTTTTGATAGTTCAAAACCAAATCGATCTTATGGTTCCATTGAGGGATAAAACGAGCCGAAAATCTGCCAGCCATAGTATTTTTCCCATTCAATTTTCCGCCAAAGGTATTTTCAACATATCCATCACGCGAATCATAAATTACTGCCGCCCGCACAAAAAGTTTATCCTCAATTAAAGGAACATTTACCATAGCTCTAAATTCTTTTTGACTATAACTACCATATCCTGCAGTAATTTTTCCTTCAGTAGTATTGACGGGCATTTTACTAATAAAATGCACAGCACCCGTTTGTGCTCCACGTCCAAACAAGGTATTTTGAGGTCCTTTTAAAACTTCAACCCGCTCCAAATCGAATAATTCAACAGAAGCACCACTTGCCCGGTTTATTGGCACGTTGTTGTTATAAACCGAAACGCGGGGTTGCGCACTGGCACTTACCTCTTCACTGGTTAAACCACGAATTACGAAACTTGGCCGGTTGGCGCCCTGCTCACGAATATATAAACCCGGGACAAATTCGCTGAGGGGTCCCAATTCGGTAATGTTCAATCGTTCAATCGTGTTGGCGGTAACTGCAGAAATCGCTGCCGGAACATCAAGGATTTGTTGTTCACGTTTTTGTGCATTTACAGTAACCGGTTCAAGATGAATATTATCTTTTGTAAGCATGATATCCTTGTAGTTTTGACCGTTTCGGATTTCCAAATCGGTAGTATGTGTTTCATATCCAACAAATGAAACCCTGATACGTGCTTTCCCTGTAACTATATTTACAATTATGAATTCGCCAACCTCATTTGTATTTACCCCTTTTTTAGTTCCATCGATGGTAACACTCGCACCGGCAACAGGATTTTCTTCTTCATCATAAACCGATCCGCGTAAAAAAACTACAGGTAATTGTTGAGCAACCTGCTCCACATCACGATATTTGCGTTTTACTTTATCCTTTGTTTTGGATTGAGCGAAAGAAGTGATCGTTACAATGGAAAGGATTACAATGATAAAAAGTTGTTTCATGGTTTTAATATTTATTATTGAAAATAAACGTGCGATTTAAATAAAATTGTTTTGAGACTGTGTGATTTTAGTTCCAAACTGTAAAAAACATAATATTTTGTAACAATTGCTTAATGATTTTTCACTGAAAAAACCGGCATTTTTAACCAAATTGAAAACTCGTCCATACTGTCTTGCGCAGCTTGTTGGGTTTTACAACTCTTTAACGGAAATGCTGGTTTTTTTGATTTGTTGACAAGGTAAACTCTGTAATCGCTTTTCAATGATAAATTTTTTTGGTTTGATCGACTGAAAGTTTTATAAACTTTTCGCATTGGGACAAGTGTTAGCCCCTTGTATTTTTCGAGAGATTCCCATTTTCCCCTTCGCAAAAATCCAAATACCATGTAATATGGTTTTATCATCCGTTTTTCAGTGTCAATTTCAATTCCCGAATAGGTGAAAAGTAGAAAAGCTGCTATTACAAAGCTGGCAGTCCCAAAAATCCAGTGATATGTTAGAGTCAGGATTACAGTTACAACAAAAAAAGTAACACCCATAATAACCAACGGACCGCTAAAAGTTCTTTCAATTTTATTGTCGATCAGCATTTTATTGAATTTTATTCAAGTTTTAATTTCCTCTTTTCAATATAATTGTGCCATAAAATATAGGTTGCAACCGATTGAAAAGGACTGAATTTTTTCATAAAATTGACGATTTCTTCTTTTGAAAAAGTGGTTGGAACAAGGTCAAGTTCATAAACAGATTTTATGGTTGCCAAATCGCCCGGGGGAAAAATATCAGCAAAATGAAGGCTCATTAACAAATACATATCAATAGTCCAATTTCCTATCCCCTTTATCTTTATCAGAACCGATCTGATTTCCGGTTCCTTTAACTTGTTCAACTCGTTCAAATCAAGTTGACCTGTTATGATTTCGCTGGCAAGGTTCTTTGAATAAACTATTTTTTGACGACTAAAATAACATGTTTTCAATTCCTCATCTTTCAGGTTAAAAAGGTTTTCAGGAGTTACCAATCCTATTCTATCTACAAGTTTGTTGAAGGATGCTTTCGCGGAAGCAAGTGATACCTGCTGTTCCAATATAGTAAGAATCAAAGTGGCAAAATTCGGTTCGCGATGCCAAAATGGAGGATAACCAAAGCTTGAAATTACTGGTGCCAACTTTGATTCGATATGAATACACCAGTCACATTTTTCGAGAAAATGTTGTTTGTCCCGTATTTTGGTCATTCTTCAAAAATAAGAATCAGAAATATTGAATTCACTTTTGAGAGAGAATAAAAATCAAAAAGAAATAAGAAAGTATTCACTTAACCTGCAGCGATTTGAATACTTTCTTATTCTCGAAATTATCACCTGCGTTTCAACATGAAGCAGTGTGAAAACCAAACATGCAACTGTTAAATATCCGAATAATCAGTTGGATGCAACATGTATTTATCAATTTTCGAAACTGTATTTTTATATTCTTCCATGCCGGAAAGTTTTTTCCAATCGGGATGATCACGAAATAATTTCCAATGGTCTTCATTCGATTTCATGTTTTCGTAGCTTGTCATATATATTAAATTTGGCATTTGGCTTCCGGAAATCACTTCGCCATAAAACACTGCATTTGCGCCAATACTTTTAAATATTCCGGTTTCTCCACCCTCGTTAAACATCTCCACTTTTTTGCGGTATATTTTCTCGGTAGCACTTTGGTAGCTTCGTAACTCAAATATTTGTTCACTTTTTGGAGTTGTAAATTTAGGAACAAACAAATCGGGTTGTTCAGCAAATGCTTTTAAAAGAATTGATTCAATCCGCTCGTATGGAGGATTATCAAATGCTGCATTAATATAATCAGCCGCACCGGTTTGATATTCCTTGTCTTTAGATAAGCTTGTCTCAATTTTTTCAATTTGCGACATTTCTTTCAGCGGGATTAACACGAAAACCTTTGTACCAACTGTTGGGTCGTCAGCTTTGGGTTTGAAAACTCCGACAGTTTTAACTCCGGCACGGTGCATTGCAGGTATATAGGCATTTTTCAGGTAGTTGTCAATGCGCAATTCCTGATCTGCGTTTTTAATTGTATAAACTTTTATCTGGTAATAATCGCGTGCCGAAAGTGTTGAGCCAACTGTGATAACCAGAATGAACACTAAAAGTGTAATTAATCCTGAGAATGTTCTTTTTGTTGATTTCATGACAAATTGATTTAGATTTTTTTGGTTTAAAACTGACGTGAAAGTAGTGAAATTTTAAAAAACAATTGCCACAATCTTGAATTTAAAGATTGCCACTGATTAACAAATCAAAGAATCTGATGAAAAATCAATTATTCTGATAGCGGTTAATTTCTTTGCAAAATGATTTTTCCCTTTGTCTTAACATCGCTGATAAAACTGTTAATCTGCCGTTTGTATTGCGGAATGTAAAATTCATTGTGCGCTTCACTTAGTAATTTTTTCAGCGGAATTCCATTAGGAATTTTTGTTGTGTCAATCTTTTCGATATTCTCTTTAAAAGCCTGTTCTCCTGGTAACCAGTGGTTTCTGTCTTCGAAAGTTTTGTAGCGGTATTTTCCAAAATCGCTCATATCATAGCACTTCCACAATTTGCGCAATCTTAAAATTTCAGGAATATTAATGTCCGACGTGTCGTTTTCAAGATCAAATCCATCGTATCCTGAATATGGATCATCCTTCAAAAATCCGTCTAATTTGAGTTTGATATTTTGTTCCTGTTCTGTCCATTTTGATGGGAAAATACCTTTCATTTCATCGAATTGCGATGCTTCTGTTAATCCAAAAGTAAGTGTGTGAATTGATTCTTTTTGCAGATTGAAACGTGTATTCCACTGAATTGGAGTTAAAGGTTTGGTTGCATCTTTTACTTTTTTAGGTGCTTTAAAAAGTTGCCCGCCTTTGTCGTTTGGCGAAATAATAAAAACACCCATGTCGCGGGCACTTGCTGCGGCAATAGCTTGTTCGTTTCGCTGGTTAAAATAGTAATAATGAAGATTTACAAATTCAAACAACCCTGTTTCAACAGCATTTATGATTGTATGCAAGGGAGCGTGTGTACTGAATCCAACATGTTTTATTATCCCCTCTTCTTTCATTTTCAGCAATTCTTCAACCGGGCCGCCTGTTTTGCACGCCTGTTGCAAAATTTCATCATTATTTATGCCGTGCCAACCATAAAAATCAAGATAGTCTGTTTGCAAATCCTTAAGTTGAAGTTCAACTTTCTCACGAATTTCACTCGCGCTAAAAAAGTGCCCTTTGGTCATTAAATGGTACGAATTACGCGGAATTTTCAATTCTTCATTTAAAACCTTTCCGTAAACCGTTTCGCTTTTTTTATATCCCCAGGCAGTTTCAATGTGGTTGATTCCTGCTTCAAATGCCAGTTGAACAACTTCACGACATTGATCGAATGTTTCATTTGGTATTTCATGACGTGGATCGGTCCAGCCTTTTATAAATCGCATTCCACCCAATGTAATTACACTGAGTAGTTTTTCTGTTTTTCCAAAACGGCGGTATTCCATTCCGGACTTTTTATTTAAGATTTTCAACATTCATTAATTTTTACGATAAAATTGATTTCCAAATTTGGAATATTTGGATCAGTTAAACTAACAGGTGGCATTGTTATTTGTTTGTTTTTAACATTTCAATAATGCTTTAAACTTCCGAAATACAGTTTCAACCTGTTAAAATACACCTTCACTACATTAAAATTTTATAGCAGGACGGTCCAGCTTATTTTTGACCCATAATTAAATAAGTCATTCATTAAAAACATTTAAAGTCATGAAAACAAAAGTTTTAGTATTAACAGCAATTATTATGTTTTTCCAGTTTTGCGGAAACGCCCAGGAAAAAGAAAAACGTTTCGGATTTGAATTAAGCACGGGTGCATCAGTTGCCACAAAAAAACTGGGAGGGTCAACTTTAAATCCGGGAGTTGGTTTCGAAGGAATTTTTCACTATCGTTTTATGCCGCACACAGGAGTTTATGCAGGTTGGGGCTGGAACAAGTTTGGAGCCGACGAATCAGTTTTTGGGAACAACAGGGATTTTGAAGAAACGGGTTACGTTTTTGGGCTACAATTCAAACACCCGATAGCTGAAAGTTCAACTTCATATTATTTGAGAGCCGGCGGATTGTACAACCACATTGAAATTGAAAACGGTGGCGATGTTACGCATGACAGCGGTCATGGATTGGGTTGGCAAGTTGCAGGTGGAATTGACTTTAATCTCGGAAAAAACTGGAGTTTAACACCTGGCTTAAAATTCAATTCATTGAGCAGGGATGTTGAAAAAGAAGGAGTTAATATGCCTCTTGATCTGAATTATCTTCAACTAAGGGTTGGACTACTTAAAAAATTCTAAAAAAAACAAAAGATTTTGCCGGGTTTTAGGGAATGCGAAGTACGTGTTCCCTATAACTTTTCAACCGATTGTAGTATATTTAATGCTTAAATTTTTGGAAATGATTTTTCGACAAATACACCGTCTTTTCTCGTTTAAAAAATTATTGATTTTATTGCTTTCCATGTCAGTTGGCATACAAATCATTGTGATAATCTACAATCATTTTAGCGGATATTATGTTCTGGAAAATTTGCAACACTTCTTTTTACGTTTGTTGAGAGGGACAACGCTCAGTTTATTGGCCAGCTTCTTTATTGCCTACCCCGATTTATTTATGATTCAGTATTTAAACAAAAACTATCCGTGGGGACAGAAAATTATTCAAAGAATTACTTTTCAGTTTTTCTTTTCGATCATTTTGGCTGTACTAATTTCAATTCTGTTTACACTTTTTGCACATTCAATAAAAGCCTATGAACGTGATGTACTAAACGTACTTGTGAACAATGCGCTAATTTTTTCGGTGGTAAATATTTTAGTTATGGCCATTCTTGAAGGTTGGATTGCGTTTAATGAAAGCCGGCACGCCAAACAAATTGCCGATAATTTACAGACTGAACTCTCACAAATAAAATTTGAAGTGCTGAAAAGCCAAATAAACCCACATTTTATGTTTAACAGTTTAAACGTTTTGTCGGGATTGATAAATAAAGACGTTAAAAAAGCACAGCAATTTATCGATGAGTTTTCGCACATTTATCGCTATGTTTTGGAAACCATTGAACAACCGGTTGCAACTGTAAGCAAAGAACTGGATTTTACAAGGTCGTATCTTTTTCTTCAACAAATTCGTTACGGGAATGACCTGAGTTACGCAATAAATATCCCGGCCAACTTACTCGATTTACTGCTTCCTCCCCTTTCGCTTCAAGTGGTTTTGGAAAATGCAACAAAACATAACATTGTGAATGCAACAAAACCACTTCGAATTGAAATATATAATGAGGGACAAATTCTGTATATAAAAAACAACATTCAACCAAAAATATCAAAAGGCAATTCAACAGGACTGGGTTTAAAGAATTTAATTAAACGGTACTCGATGATTTCAGATAAAGAGCCGGTTTTTTTGATTGAAACCAATCATTACATTGCCAAACTACCACTTATTAATCCTGAAAATGATGAACGTACTAATAATTGAAGACGAAAAATTTGCAGCCGAAAAATTAGAAGATATGCTGCATGATACAGATCCAAAAATAAATATTCTGGAAAAATTGGGATCAATTACCGAATCTGTAAAATGGTTGATGCAAAACAGTGCCGATTTAATTTTTCTCGATATTCAGTTATCCGATGGAATTAGTTTTAGCATTTTTGAACAGGTTACAGTAAATACACCTGTAATTTTTACCACTGCTTACGATCAGTATGCCATCAGGGCATTTCAGCTAAACAGCATCGCGTATTTACTAAAACCAATTCGCACAGCCGATCTTTCCGACAGTCTGAAAAAATACAAGTCGCTTAAATCTGCTTTTCATATTGATTTCGAAACCCTTTTGGCGAACATACAGGGGAAAGAACCTGAATATAAAAAACGCTTTCTGATTCAGATTGGCGAAAAACTCAGGAAAATTGAAATATCGGAAACAGCCTATTTTTATGTGCTCGACAAAGGAATCTACCTGCAAACTTTTGAGGGTAAATCATATCCGGTAGAGTTCACATTGGATAAACTGGAAACCATGCTAAACCCGGCTGCATTCTTCCGCATTAACCGCAAATTCCTTGTGAATATGGATTCCATTTCAAAAATGGTGGCTTATTCGCGGGGACGTGTAAAACTGGAACTCAAACCAAAACCGGAAGATGATTTTGATACAATTGTCAGTATCGACCGTTCATCGGATTTTAAAAAGTGGCTGAACAGTTAATTTCATTTTGCAAAAATTAAAATAATTGTGAATGATTGTCATTATTAAAAAAGTTACAACCATGCTTTTAATTCTACTTTCAGTTCTTGTAACGTCGATCATTATTTTTGCAGGTATATTGTTTGTTTACAGTCCCGGAAAGCCCAAGCCGCTACTGGATGACAATGGAAAACCACTGGCCAATAGCATATCGGAAAAAGTTTTTGTAAATATTGGAGGATTAAGGCAGGGGATGTTTATTAAGAGTAAAAACCTGGGAAACCCGGTTCTGCTGTACCTTCATGGTGGATTACCTGATTACTTCCTTACGCAAAAGTACCCTACCGGATTTGAAGACTATTTCACCGTGGTGTGGTGGGAACAGCGCGGCTTCGGTCTTTCATACAATGCCAACATACCTGTGGAGAGCAAAAATCTTGATCAAATGATTTCAGACACAAAAGAGCTGACAAATTACCTCCGCACCCGTTTCGGACAGGAAAAGATTTACATCATGGGGCGCTCGGGAGGAAGTTTCATTGGCATACAAACGGCAGCAAAAACACCTGAGCTATATCATGCCTACATTGGGGTTGGTCAGATGTCGGACCACTTACAATCAGAAAGATTGGCTTATGAATATATGCTGAGGAAATACAGGGATGCAGGAGACTTGAAAATGGCAAGAAAACTTGAGGCCTCGCCGGTTACAGATATCATTTCGCATAGATACCTCAAACTACGCGACCGGGCCATGCATTGTCTGGGTATTGGTACAACCCGTGATATGAATTCTGTTATAACAGGTATTTTTATTCCATCACTGACCTGCAGGGATTACACTTTAAAGGAAAAATTCAATTTATGGCGGGGCAAATCCCAATCAGGTGTCCACCCTTTGTGGCATGAAATGATTTCCACGGATTTGATTAAACAATTAGGTGAAGTAAACATTCCTGTTTATTTTTTTCATGGAATTTACGATTATACAGTATCTTATCCACTGGCAAAGAAATATCTTGAGAAATTACATGCACCGCTGAAAGGCTTTTACACATTTGAACAATCGGCACACAGCCCAATTTTTGAAGAACCCGAAAAAGTCGAAAGAATAATGCTTACAGATGTTTTGTCGGGAACGAACACCCTTGCCGATAATAAATAGTACAAAATCACCTTAATTCATCTAAAACACAACTTCGATGAAAACAAAATCATTAAAATATCTGGCCGTTACATTTTTTGCAAGTGGTGTTTGGGATACAATTGCTGCAATAATGTACCTGTTTTTTATAGGTGATGGACGTTATATGGATAATCCTGCAGTTCATCCGTTTTATTCCATTTTTCTGGGTTCATTTTTTATTTGTTTTGCTTATTTGCAATTTTTATCAGCGTTTAATATACAACGGTATATTTTTAATGTAGGTTGCTTAATTATTGGAAGAGTGTTTTATGTAGTTCAACTGTTTTACTTTATTGGTTTTGTAGAATATTTTCCCTCAACATTCTGGATTACTGGCATAATTGACGGAACATTCGTAATTTTATATATTGTTTTTGCAGTTCAGAGCGGGTTTGGTTTTCGGGATTTATTTCTTCCAAACCAAAGTGATTTATAAAATTTCAATTAAAATGTAATAAAATGGCTATTCCAACTTCCAGAGCAAAAGAAGCAGCAGAAATCAGGGTTAATTCTGAAGAGTGCAATGGTTGCGGATTATGTGTTGATATCTGCAGCGATTATAGCCTGAAAATGGAAAACAACAAGGCTGTAAAAAGTGATTCCGCAGTTTTTGGTTGTATTGGTTGCGGACATTGCATGGCTGTTTGTCCAACGGGGGCAATTGAAATTCACGGAAGAACAATTAGTCCTGAAGATATATTTGATTTGCCTTCCAAAGAAAGTACTGCTGATTTTGGGCAGGTTCTTTCTTTGTATCAGCGAAGAAGAAGTGTGCGTAAATTTAAGGATCGAAATGTTGCACCTGAAATAATCGAAAAAATTTTAAGAGCAGCCAAAACTGCCCCAATGGGTTTGCCACCTTCGGATGTACACGTGATGGTACTCGACAGCAAAGAAAAAACACACGCCTTCGCCAAAGATTTCTGTGATTATTTGGAGACCATGAAATGGTTTGTTTCCGGGTGGTTTTTGACCTTAATGAGACCTTTTTGGGGGAAAGCAAACGATGAAATGTTTAAGGGGTTTGTCAGACCTCTTTTTAAAATCTATCCTGAAAAAATGCGCGAAGATATAAATGTGGTAAACTATGATGCTCCACTGGCCATGTACTTTTACGGCTCTCCATATACCGATCCTGCAGACCCAATCATTGCCGCTACTTATGCCATGATTGCCGCCGAATCGCTGGGTCTCGGAACGTGCATGCTTGGCGCGGTTCATCCCTTAATTCAAAATGGTGCAAAAGCCCGGAAATTCCGTGAGAAATACAATATAAAATATACTTCAAGAGAAGGATTAATAGTAGCATTTGGTTACCCTGCCATACATTTCAAAAAGGGAATCCAACGCAGTTTTGCCGGGGTTAACGGTGCCTGATTCATTTCAAATAATATGAATTTTGTTCTCCTTCCAAATAGTATTGTTTTGGGGGTAAACAATATTTACCATTTGACCTAAAAATCAGCAGATGAACTTCAAAAAAAAGGCACTGAATTTTAATTTTCAATGCCTTTTTTATTTTGGGATTTTTTATTAATCCGTTTTCAATAAAACCGCCTTGAAATATTTTCCTTGTCGTGAAGGTGTAAAATTCCAGTCGGTAATTAATGTTGGAGGCCAGTTGGGATCGAAACACCAGAGTGTATATGAAATTCCTTTTTTGTCGAAATAATTCATGATTGCCTCACCGTAACTTTCGTCGGAAATACACGGAATGTGCGCTCCTCTTTCATCAGCTCCCATAAACCCAAATTCGGTAGCAATAATGGGGTATTTATCTGCTACGCCTCCCCAGTCTTTTTCCCACTGTGGTTCCCAGGGTTTGTTTCTTTTTTGCGGGTATGGATGAGAAGAGTATGCAACATTTTTGCGGTTCACCGGGTTTTCAATCACTTCATCTAAAAAATATCCCCAGTTCATTCCAGCCACAAGAAATATCTTTTCATTGTCGGTTTTGGCTATTTCATCAATTAGTTTTTCGAGGGTTGGCCGCCATGTTTTCCAGGTCAATTCACCCAATTTTCCACCTTCATCGGTTGGTTCGTTAAACAACTCATAAACAGCAACAGTTGAATTTCCTTTGTAACGTTTAGCAGTAGTTTGCCAGAATTTTACAGTTTCGTCCCAAGTTGTAACATACATTTTGTTCGTATATTTTTCGGTGTTCAGATTACCAATTGAGTGCCAGTCGATTATTACATACATTTCAAGTTCGGTTGCCCAGTTCACACCTTTGTCAACCAAATCGAAGTATGCTTCCCAACCCCGATTATTCAGCGCTGTTGGGTGGATAGCAAACCGCACAACATCGCAGCCCCAGTTTTTTGCCTCCTGAAAATACTTTTTATTCCACTGACCATCATTCTCAAGTTTATCGGGGTCAGAAAAACTGACGCCTTTCAACCGAAAAACTTCTCCATTTTCGGTTACAATATTTTTACCTTCAACTTTGATTTTAGGGAGAGTTTTACTTTCCGCAAATAATGCAGTACAAAGAAAAACTGTGATTAAAAGGATATTAAGTAGTGATTTCATGATTATTGATATTATATTTTACACTGATTAGCTTTTTACTTTTCCTCCCCTTGGAGAGGTAGTGAGAGTCTATTATTTATTCCAAACTTTCGCCAGCTCTTTAAAACATTCCGCCGATTTATCAACTCTGTCAGGATTTACAGTTCCCTTATAACTTCTCATAAAACCTTCGGCTGAACCCCAAACTGTTTGCAACATTCCCATGTATTTAGATTTAGTTTCTTTAGTTGCGCCATCGATAAATATCCTCATCATTTTTTCCTGTTCAATTGCATTTTCGGTATTTCTCCATGGACAAGTTACCACGCCCAAACCCTTTGAAGCGAACAAAACGGCAGTAGGATCAGGGCGTTCGTAATGCCAGTCGCAAATTACCACGTCTTTCGGGATCATATCAATCGCACGGTGAGTATTGTTGTAACTGCCTTCCCACAAGCCAATTCCGGTAGTTTTTCCATCAATTAAGCGATCGCCCCAAATCCAGAGTTCGCGATTTTTTTCTTTTAAATGATTTCTGATTTTTGTGACTTCGCCTGCAAACAACTCAGCTTTATCGTGCCCGTAACAGCGCGGGCAATTTTCGTGACCAATGTAAAAAACCTCATCTAATCCCGCATGGTAGGCATCGGTTTCAAAGGCATCACAAATTTCATCCATCAAATCAAAAACAACCCCGTGTACTTCGGGGTGGAGCGGACAATAACTTTTGCAATATAACCCATCAGGATTTGGCCATTTGTATTCTCCATCCTTTGGAAGCTTAATATCAGGTGTTTCGTCAAACTGAGGATAAACTTCCAGTAATTTGCCTAAAGTCCCGTGCCATGACTGGTGCCCGAAAAGGTTAATTTGCGGAATTAACCGGATATTATTATCCCGGCAAACCTTTACAAGCTTTTTAACATCACCCTCAGAATACGGATTTCCACCAACCAACTCAGGATGCGACTTAAACTGATATTGGTATTCAATTCGCAGTATCAATACATTTAATCCAGTGGGTGCGAGATCAGATTCGATAAATTTTACAAACTCATCGACATTGTCAACCGAAGGTGCAGCGACACATAGTCCGCGAACCGGGTAAGGTGATTCAGCTTTTAAACTGTGAATAAGTATAGTTAGGGTAAACATGAGAAGCAGTAATCGTTTCATTGGTTTATTATTTTAGTTTGAATTGAAAATCTGATTGCAATTTAACCAACTTTTTCAGCTTTAGATAATATGTATTTGATAACTCTTTTAAAATTCTAAAAAACCCGCGCTGTTCTAAAATATGTTCGCCAGATTATAGTGAGAATTGGCGAACAATTGAAAAGCGAAATAAACCTTAAACCCCGAACTCATCTACTTTTTCAAGCATCTTCAATTTTACTGCTTCATCCAGAAAACTTGCTTTAAAAGAATTTTTTGCCAAAACAGTAACTTCTTCTTTTGAAAGGCTTAAAGCATTGGCAACCGCAATAAAGTTCTCGTTTACATAACCGCCAAAATAAGCCGGATCATCAGAGTTAACTGTTGCCAAAAGTCCAGCATCATGCATCTTTTTTAGTGGGTGTATTTTCAAATCTGAAACCACTTTTAGTTTTACATTTGAAAGCGGACATATGGTTAACGGAATCTGGAGATTAACCATTTTCTGAATTAATTTCTCATCGTTAAGTGAATTATTGCCATGGTCGATGCGTACTACTTTTAACAGATCGAGCGCTTCCCAAACATATTCAGCAGGGCCTTCTTCACCAGCGTGTGCAACGGTTTTAAAGCCCATTTGAATTGCACGATGAAAAACACGTTGAAATTTTGAAGGTGGATGCCCTTTTTCCGATGAATCGAGTCCAACTGCAATAATTAAATCTTTGTAATCAAGAGCCGCTTCAAAGGTTTCGAATGCATCATCCTCACTCAAATGCCGAAGAAAACACATTATCAAATTTGAAGTTATTCCCCATTTATTTTTGGCATCGTACATTGCATTTGTAATCCCTGTTATAACTGTTTTAAATTCAACTCCGCGAAGTGTGTGGGTTTGCGGATCGAACATTATTTCGGTGTGAAGCACATTTTGTAAAAATGCTTTTTCAAGATATGCCCATGTTAAATCGTAAAAGTCCTTTTCGTGAATTAAAACTTTTGCACCTGCATAGTAAATATCCAGAAAACTCTGCAGATCGTTGAAATTGTATGCCTGTCTCAATTCTTCAACCGATTCAAATTGAAGGGAAATATTGTTTCGATTTGCTATTTCAAACATTAGTTCCGGCTCAAAAGTACCTTCAACGTGAACGTGCAGTTCGGCTTTTGGTATAGTGTTTATAAATTCTTCGATGGATGTCATAGGTTTAAAAGTAAATGTTTCGTTGAAATTAATTAATTGGTAAACACTTATTTATTTGATTTACGTGAAGGAACTTTTTTCAGATCCAAAACATGGGAAAGTACCAAATCAAAAAGAAAAAGTACCAGTATAAACACAATATTTAAACCCATGCTCACAATTATCAAAAAGTAAAATCCCGACAGGTACAGATTTATGTGACGAAAAAAAGTTATTGTAAATTCACCTATCCAAAGTGTAGCAATATTAAAAAAGAAGAGAAGAATTGTGAAATACATAAATCCTTTAAAAGCTCCTTTCATATCGGCACCACTCAATGTAATCGAACTTCCAACAGCATAAAACAGATAAAAGAAAAGTAACAATTTCCACCAGGTAGTTTTTGGTCCGGTTAATATGGAATTGAAATAATGCCAAACTCCGCTTCCTATATTCACTATGGCGTTTGTCACCGAATCAAGACTTTTAAAAAGTTCAATGCTAAAAACCACTTCGTATTTATTAGCCAAATCGAAAATATCGATGTCGAACAGAAGCCAGGTAACCACCAGTAACAGGAAAGTCCCCAACAAAACCGGCCCCAGCCCAATAAAAAAATTCCCTAAAGTTTGATATGGATTTCCTTTTGTGTAGCTGTGTTTTACGTGTCCCAACGACTTTCCCGAACCTGGAGTAAATAATTTAATCTCAGAAATTTTGTGGGCAAAAATGATTGCAAAAATAGCGTGGCCTAGTTCGTGAATTGAAGTACCCAACCAGGCAAAAACATACAAATAAGCTTTTTGTCCCATTACTTTGCAACCCAGGCTTTCGTTTTTGCGTGAGATGAAATTCATAACCAGTGCCAGCAAAAGAATTGGGCCAATCAAAATCAGCAATTGCCATAATGTGGCAATTCCGCTGTCAAGCAAATAATTCCATATTTTAAGCAATGTTTCTTTCACTTTCTCATAAGATATTTGTAATCCGACTTTGAAACGGCTGACGATTTATCCATTAACGCTTTTTCAATCAAAATTGAAAAGTCAAAATTGAAAAAAACCTTGAAAGAGTTTAAACTTCCAAGGTTTATTTTTTTTTGTCATTACCCTACTTCAATTCAGGCAAATAACTATTAAAGACAGATTTTTAAAAATCAGTAAAATCCCATTTTCCGCGGATTGGGCGGCTGAGCATCATATTTGCATATTCATCGCCAGTGAATTTTTCGGTTTTTGGATCCCATAAAAGCGGGCGTTGTAATTCGTAGGCAATGTTTGCAATGTTACAAACCGCTGCTGTACTGTGGCCAACTGTTACGTCAGAGATTGGTTTCGAGCGTTTTTTCATGGCATCCACCCAGTCCTGATAATGATTATCGCTGAAATATACTCGCTTATCAGTTGATTTTAAGTCGGCTTTAGCCAATTTTGTGTCGGGGAATGTTCTAAGGAAACCTCGGCTTACTTCAATCTTACCTTCAGTACCAATAAATTGAACTCCATTCCCATCACCTTCACCACCCCATATTTTATGATTAATGCGAGTGCCATTGTCGTAAATCATAGCCAAACCATAACTTTGTCCTGGTTCTGATGGAGGTAAAAGCTGAACAGGAGCCGATCCGTCTTTGTCCATGGCCCATTGGGCAATGTCAAACATGTGTGCACCCCAGTCAGTAATCAAACCACCACCAAAATCGCGGTAACCACGCCACCAGGCCCAGGGTGATTTATGTGGGTCAGCAGGCGCCAAGTCTTCATGGAAACCACGGTATAAAGACGGACCGACCCATTCATTCCAATCCAATCCTTCAGGAACAGGTTGTGTTGGAAGATCACACTGTTTGATAGGCTCGCCAATACTTACATTAATTTCTTTGATTTCACCAATATAACCGTTGCGCACAAGTTCAACTGCATGACGGAAATCGCGCCACGAACGCTGCATATTTCCTGTCTGGAATACACGGTCGTATTTGCGTGTTGCATTCACCATCGCCCGTCCTTCAGCAACTGTCAAAGCCATTGGTTTTTCGCAGTAAATATCTTTTCCGGCTTTTGCAGCATCAGCAACAATTTGAGCATGCCAATGGTCGGGTGTGGCAATCACAACTGCATCAATATCTTTGCGTTCCAGCAATTCGCGATAATAATGATAGCCGTCAACTTTCGCATCAACTCCTTTTTCGCCGTTATTCTTTTTGGCGGCTTCAACAAACATGTCCAATTTTCTTTTATATACGTCACTGGCAGCAACTGCAACAGTTTCTTTACAAGCACCAATGCTGCTTAACAACGTGTAAACTTGTTTTCCGTTGCCAATGTAACCCAGATTAATTTTGTCGCTGGCAGCAATAAAACCATTTCCTCCCAAAACATGGCGGGGAATTACAGTAAATGCCGCAGCACCAACTGCGGTTTTTCCAATAAAATTTCTTCTGTTCATTTTTGTCATTTTTTAAATAGGATTTAATTGATTTATTAAATTATAGTATCAAGTATTTTAGTATCAAGCATCAAGACTAATATTTTTTCATTAGAATATGAGATTTTTCATTGCGTTTCTTTATACTTTAAACCCGGAACTTTAAACTCTTAGCCTCCATCCTTCGCACACCTGAATCCTGTGTTGAAAAGTGAAGTTTCGTGAGAATTCATGGAACGAAAGCTTACCGTTAAACTGTTATCACCATATTCATCAAAAAAGAATGAACCACTTCGGATTACCTTCACTTTTAAATCTTCGTTAATAGGGACGGTACTTCCTGGATATGCTTTGTAATTATCAACACACCACTGCCAAACATTACCTCCCATGTCGGTTAGTCCGGCTTCGTTTTCGCCAAAAGCTCCAACCGGCGAAGTAAACATAAATCCATCAGCAGTTTCGGGTGTCTTCAAAGTTCCTTGCCAAGTATTTGTAAAGTATTTACCGTTTTCCGAAACCTGGTTTCCCCAGCTAAATTTATTGTCAGAGTTTTTACCGCTGCGTGCTGCAAATTCCCACTCTGCTTCTGTGGGCAAACGTTTGCCAGCCCACTTTGCAAAAGCCACCGCATCGTTCCAGCTTACATGAGTTACCGGATGGTTGTCTTCAGCATTTGGCCCGTTTGGTCCGAAAGGTTTTTGCCAAAATGCACCGGGCATCAAATCCCATTTCTGAGTATCCATATTGAAAACGCCTGAATCACCAAACTTTTCGGCTTCGGTTTTATATTTTGCAGCTTCAGCAAAAGCACGAAATTGGCTTACAGTTACCGGTGATTTATCAATACTGAATGGTTTTACAGTAACACTGTGAGCAGGTCTTTCCTCTGGTAATCCCGAATCGGATCCCATCATAAAAGTCCCGCCTTCAAAAAATATCATTTTACTAACGGAATCTGCTACCGAGGTCAACCGATTTGTTTCGGGGATTTCTGTTTCTGAGAGAGTTGCCACTGCAATTTCACTTTTTTCCACCGACGGTGAATTTTCTTTTTTCTTTTCCGGTTGATTTCCGGAACACGAAAACAACAAACCAACAAGTAAAACGAAAAGTAATTTATTCATGGTTTAAGTTTGAGGGGTAAATTTGGTTGTTTTTATTTTTGTTTCAAAATAAATCTGATAATATTCAATTCATATCTGATTCACTCAAAAGCATTTTTAAATTCGATAAGGTTATCCGGAATCAGCCAATTTTAATAAATAAATTCTGAATCTCACAAATATTTTCTGATTGAATCGATATTAAAAGGCTTTCCATGCCCAGGGTAAATCATTTTTGCGCCTTGTTCGATTACCAGTTTCCAGCTTTTTTTAATTTGTTCCATATCCTCTGCATAAATCGGCAATCTCGGTCCCGGTGTAAACAAGCGGATATTGTGTGCCAGGCAACCGGCAAAAAGATCTCCGTTTTCCAATAATACCGAAACATGTCCTGCCGTATGTCCAGGTGTGTAAATGATTTTTCCATCAATCCCAAAGTCGTTTAATGGGTAATCAAAATCATTCAGAACTATATCAGCCTTTTGAGGTGGTATCGTGAATTTTTTCAAAATGGGTTCAAAAATGGCATGCGAGATTTTTCCCCAGGTATTAACTCCGGGTGGAAAATTAAACCGCCCCTCTTCAAGTGTTGCCCTGTCGTTTTCGTGGACAGCTATTTTAGCGCCGGTTATTTCCCTGATCGCATTTGCCGACCCTGAATGGTCGAAATCGGCATGGGTTAATACAAGCAGTTTAATTTCGTTTGATTTAATGGAATATTTATTCAGATATTTTTTGAATTTTTCAATGGCATTTGAAGGGCCCCCGTCAATCATAATGGTGCCTTCACCTTTAATAATGTAGCATGTATTGATTCCGAATTTAATTGAGAAGATTTGTGGTTTCATAAGGAACATTTATTTGACTTTATTCATCACCGAATCCAGAAACGCCAATCCAATAGGATATCTGCTGTCCCTGTCGTAGTGGCCACCCGAATAGGATTGGAATTGATGGGGCAATCCAATTTTGTTCAGCGAATCAGCAAAACTTGTATTAAATGGATAGGCCATTGTTTCATCCCAGGTTCCGCAATCAAAGTAAATGGACAAATCGTCTTCCTTTGAAATGTTTTTGGCAAGGAAAGAGCAGTCGTTCAACAGCCAGCGGCTCCAGACTGAATCGATAAAATTGCCATTTCCATCGAAAGGAAAATCAACAAAATAAGGTGGATTATTTAAGTTTGGTGAAAATGCGGCAGCCATGGTAAAAACACCCAGCGACATTGGTCCGGCATTTGGCCGAAATGAATCTACCGGCGCTCCGCCATTCTCAGATAAAACTCCGGGGATATAAAGTGAGTGCGAATTCATATTCAATCTGCCTGAATGGGCTACCACACCGCAGTAAATATCAGGGTGTTTTATGGCCATTCTTATTGCGTCAATTCCTCCGGCAGAATATCCCATAATCGCCCTTTTATTTCTTGTGTCAATGGTGCGGAAGGTAGAATCGACAAATTCTAGTAAATCAAATATCAGGTAATCCTCAAAATTTCCATTTAATGCAGAGTTCGCAAAATAACTGGTTGTCCATTTTGGGCAACTTCCATCGGGCTTTATAATGATAACGGGCGATATGGTTCTGTTTTCTATCAGTTTTTTTGCAATGTAAAGTAAGCTGACTTCACTAAAACTATTTTGTGTGCTTCCATGTAAAAAGTAAATTACCGGATATCTTACTGATTCATTTTCATTATAATCTACCGGTAAAAACGCCTCAACTTTCCGGTCCTTTTTTAGCGATTTACTGTAAAATGTAAGGCTTTTTACATTTTCCTGGGCTGAGCAAAATAGAATACTTCCTGATAAAAAAATGAGCAACAACATCTTACATGAGGATGTAATTAGAATCCGGATTGTTCTCATGTCAGTTGATTTTGTTGCTTGTAACGAGAGTTTATTATAAAGGTTGCAGAAATAGATTCTTAACAAATTTCTGCAACCTTTTTATATTTGGTTGATTTGTTTTCAATGATTACTTACTATTTCCAACATTGGTAATTTCACCAACACCTTTGTCAACTATAAACCGTGATTGAGGATTGGCTGGATCCGGATGACCCGACAAATCGATATACCCCTCAGCATTTTTAAATTGACCGGTTCCACCTTTAAAAAAGGTTCTTCCGCTAACTTTTTGGTTGACCGGGTCCATTTTTGTAACTACCGACCAGTGCAGAAGGTCTCCGTTTTCAGCACACCAATCTCCTTCCTGTGTCCAGTTAAGAATTGCCGGATCAACAGAATCCGGTTCTACTTTAACTGTGTGCCAAATACTTTTGTCGGCCTGGAGTTTTCCTAAAGGTGTGATGTTTCCACCACATATTCCTTTTGAGGGGAAATTCCCGTCGTATTCTGTTACAACAACATATCCATTATGTCCTTCAATTTTCATGATTTTTTAGTTTTTAGTTATTTCACACAATCAATCCCTTGAGAAATCATATTCCTCAATTGATGAAAGAATAACTGGCTCAGATGGATTTACAGGATTTGGGTATGAACCCCCAATAGCATAAATTTTGTTTCCGACTGAACCTAGAAAAAAGGTTTGGCGCGTTTCCTGCATTGGAGCTTTTGTTACCCACTTGTCGGTTCCCGGATTATACATTTCATTTGTATTGTACATAGTTGGGAAGGCATATCCGCCAATAGCAAATATTTTATCCATCAATGCACAAGTGGACATTGACACACGAGCGGTTGGCATATTTGATTTTATTGTCCATGTATCCATTACCGGATCATATACTTCAACTAAATCAAAACTGGATGACAGAAAATTTAAAGTTCCTCCAATTGCATAAAGTTTCCCTTTAACTGCACAGGCCGAAAGCATGCCCCGAGCTGTGGGCATAGAAGTTTTTTCTGTCCATGTATCCGTTGAAGGGTGATAGGCCATAAGAGTTGAAACTGGCGCGGAAGCGTAATTCTGCATTCCACCTACCAAATAAATAAAATCGTTAATAACTGCAATTCCACAAAATGCATTGGAATAGGGCATATCTGCCTTTTGTGTCCAGGTATCATTTTTAGGATTATATACGAAAACTTTTTTCGTTGCCGATGCATAAGGGTGTGGAGTTACTCCACCAAAAACGTAGATTTTGCCCTGGTACGCGCAGGTTGCATGGGCACAACGTCCTTCAGGCATATCGGCCTTTGGAGTCCAAGTGTCATTCAACGGATTATACATTTCCATCGTCGGTGTAACAGAGAAATGAGTTGGGAATCCACCAGTAACGTAGATTTTATTATCGACTATTGCGCCTGATGTGAATCCACGGCCAATTGACATAGGTGTTTTGTATGTCCATGCATTGTCTTTAGACTTGCCGTTTCCCACATTGGAAATCATCCCTACACCGGAATCAACTATAAACCGGGTAGTAGGATTGTCAGGATCAACATGTCCCTTTAAATTAAAATAACCAGATGCATTTTTAAACCGGCCGGTTCCGCCATCAAATGTTGCTTTTCCGCTGACTATATGGTTTATCATATCCACAGATCCATCAATGATCCAGTGAAGCATATCTCCATTTGCAGCACACCAGTCACCTTCCTGTATCCATAAAAGAATCCCGAAATTATCAGGATCAGGTACTACACTTACTGTGTGCCAAATACTTTTATCAGCTTGTGTTTTTCCCAAATGAGTCATGGTTCCGCCGGATATTCCTTCCGAAGGGAAATAATCCTTTAATGCTTCTACATACGCAAAATCGGTTACTGTTGCATACCCACTTCCTATTAATTTAATAGGCAACTCTTTAACTGCTGATTTTAAAACTGCATTGTCTGCCGTTTCAGTAAAAAACTCATCCTTTTCACACCCGGTGAAAAAAAGTGCAAATGCACAAACTATTAAAAAAAATGTTTTGATTTTCATAACATACCTCCTTTTTAAAAGATTATTAATATTCTATAAATTGTTATTTTCAAAATACAATCAGCAATATAAAGTTCCGAAAAAGCATGTTGCAGCACCAATCAAAACTGTTTCAAAAAATTTCAATTTTCAGGATAGAGTTTTAAATGTGTTGAATGGATATCAAATTTGTTGCAAACGATGTTGCAAGGGGTGTTTTTGGGTGATTTTTTGATTTGAATAATATAAGGAATAAGAAGACAACTTCATACCAGCCCCGGCTGAAGCCGACCCCTCCTTAAAAGAAGAAGGAGGGGAAAATTTCGAGCTGTAATTTTATTTTGTATTCCAAACATGTGTGTACAGTCGAACAATTCACCTCCTTTGAGGAGGAATACCCGAGGTACGAGGGTGAGGTGGTAGTTAATAATCTTCCAACTTCGTTCTCCGGTCTTCAGACTCCTATCTTCCGACTCCCAACTTCCAACTTCTTCACTCCATCTCACCATACTCCCTTAAAACCTGTCCCACGCACTCATGTAATTCAAGGTATTTCTTCTCGCTGTATTTGTAAATTTCCTGAAATTCAGGTTCTTCGCGAATACTGTCAAATAAATCGAGTTTTAAATTATTCAAAATTTCAGAATTTATAATCTCAAGCGTTTTGAAATACTTTAGGTAATGAAGGACCTTTTCTGTTTCACCTAGTGCATTATAGCCAAAAGCCAACATCAACCAGGCGTTGCTTTTTTTATCTAACCTCAGGTTTGAATTAACACGTTCTTCGTACATTTTCAGGTCGCGGTTTATATAATCCCTCCCTTTTTGTTCATCCCCCGATTTCAGGTAAACAACACCCATAGGCAAATTCATAAAAAGTGTGCTTTCATTTTCAGAATGTTCCTGCAGTATTTGAAATGCCCTCTCATATTCATTTACATACGCACATAGCCCCAAAATCCTGTTCAACCAGGCTAATCCTGTGCTATCCTCACTGTTCAATTCGGTGGCAAGGTTTAATGCTGTTTCGTAATCACCGTTGAAATAATGAATCTGCATGGTAATGCTATTTAAATAACCAAGGTTTCCATTCTCCTTGTACATAATATTCGCATATTTTAAAGCTTGTTCAGGATAACCAGTTTGGGCCAGAGATATCATAAATGCTCTTAAAGCGCTGTAACCCCCGGATTCATCTCCAAAAGATTCATTTTCTGATTTTAGTTCAATGTATTTATAAAATGCTTTTATGGCATTACAAGCATCAAAATTCACTGAATTCCAGAATTCGTCCAATAATTTTTCAGTTTCCGGCTGGTTTAATTTCTGGCTCAACTTTAGTTGTTTTTGCCTGAATTCCAATGATTCTTTTATTTTCCCGATTTGATTTAAATAGTTTGCATACAGACTTGTTGCAAGTATCAGTTGGTCGTCGTAATACAGGGCTTTCTCAGCAAAATATCTTCCTGAATCAAGATATACATCCACTAAACCGACATCATACGTTCCGGATGCTAAATGAGCAATATAAGAATGGGCAAGCTGTTCATATGCTTCGGCAAAAGTGCTGTCATTATTCACAGCAAGCTTGAAGTAGTTTATGGCCTCATATTTAATTTCCATACTCCAGTTTACTGTTGCCTCTGATATTTCTTTTAACCCAATTCCCAAGGTATAGAATTTCATTGCCAGGCTGCTTGTGGTCAGGTTCTGATTAATTTTTTTCTTTTCTTCGGGGCTGATTTTAGCTTTTACGCCTGCCACTATTTTATTGGCTACATCGCGTTGAAGATCAAAAATATGTTCACCCAGTTCAACCTCGTATGGATTGCTCCAAACCTGAAAACCGGATTTTGAATCCACCAGTTCGATGGTTATTTGTGTTTTGCCTTTGCTGGTTCCACCACTTCCGGTCAACAGGTAATCGGCCTTTAACTTTTTGCCGATTTCTGTCAGCGAAAGGTTTTTTCCTCTAATCAGGTCGGAACTTTCTTTCCCGACAATTATTAAATTTTCTATCACTCCAAGTTTTGTATGCAGAACATCTCTTATTCCGGGTATCAGGGTTTCTTCTCCTTCCGCGCTGCGGTCTTCAAATGGTGGTATGGCAATAACAATCTTTTGTTGTGTTCGTGAAAACGGCTTCACAACAATTAAAACTACAACTGCTGCCAGAACAAGAAATAGGACAGAAGAAAGAATAACTGCCAACCGCTTTCTATTTGGTTTTAAAGAAGACCGATTTTCATTTTCCTGGCGGTTGCCAACCTTTCCGGGAGCATATCCATAATAATCGTGAAAACATTTTATAAAATAAGCGGGGTTGCAAAAACCGGTCTTCCAGGCGACTTCAGAAACTCTAGCAGATGTTAGTTTTAACATTTCCATACCTTTTTCCAGCCTGAATTGTCTGATGTATTTGTTGGCTGATATTTTTACTGAACCCTTAATTTTCCGGTGAAGGCTGGATCGGCTCATGCCCATTTCAAGCGCCAGTTCGTTAACGCCAAATGATTCGTTTTGGTAATTAATTTCAAGGATTTCGTTTAATCGATCCACGAATTCATTTTTGGGTTGTTCAGGCTGCGACATTCAGTTGTATTTTTTTGATTTCTACTTTATTTTTTAACAAAAGTTACAAATAAAAAAGGTGATTATCAGGGAAGTATTCCAAATATCTAAAATGGAAGTATCAATTTAAAGGCATGATTGATAGGGTAGAATGATTTAAGCAAATCCGGAGTGACGAATAAAAACACATGGTGAAAATGCCAAATTATTATTTTTCATTCGGTTTAATTTTTCTGTTTATTTTTAGAAAAAAAAGTATGGGGAAAACTATTCTTTCCATTGATTGTGGCACTCAAAGTTTAAGGGCTGCAATTTTCTCACTTAGCGGGGAAATTCTTGCTTTGCAAAGAGTTGCCTATGAACCATACAAAAGTATAAATCCGGGTTGGGCAGAGCAGGATCCTGAGATTTACTGGGAAGCATTAAAATCAGCCTGTCAGCTGCTTAAACAAGAAAATCAGGAATATTTCAACCGGATAGCGGGTGTTGGTGTAACAACAATGCGCGATTCGCTGGTAAATGTTGATGAAAATGGGAAAACACTGCGCCCGGTTATGGTTTGGCTCGATAACCGCAAAGCAAAACCGGTTTTTAAACCCGGACCTGGAATGAAACTTATAATCTGGGTTATCGGAATAGGCGATTCGATTAAAAAAGCGCAACGTGACGGAAAATGTAACTGGATAAATCAAAACCAACCCGAAATTTGGGCGAAAACCCACAAAATACTTCAGGTTTCAGGATTTCTGAATTACAGGCTGACAGGGGAATTTAAAGATTCTGTGGCATCGCAGATTGGGCATATTCCCTTCGATTATAAAAAACAAAAATGGGGAAATGCAAAAAATCTGCTCACTTTCAGTGCTAAACTTTATCCAATCGAAAAAGAGAAGTTGCCCGAATTGGTAAGACCCGGCACAATCATTGGAAGGATCAATATTGATTCAGGCAATGCAACCGGATTGCCTGTAAATTTGCCCGTTATTGCCTGTGGGTCTGACAAAGGTTGCGAAACACTTGGAATGGGGGTTTTAACAAAAGAATCAGCAAGTTTGAGTTTTGGTACAACTGCTACTATTCAAACAACAAGTAAAAAATATCTCGAACCAATTGCATTCATGCCATCTTATCCTGCCGTTTTTCCCGGTTTTTTTAATCCTGAAGTTGAAATTTTTCGTGGGTTTTGGATGATCAGCTGGTTTAAAAACGAGTTTGCCCACAAGGAAATTGAAGAGGCAAAAGCACGTGGAATTCAGGAAGAAGAAGTACTAAACGAGTTATTATCAGAGTCGCCGCCCGGTTCAATGGGATTAATGGTTCAGCCATACTGGAGCCCCGGACTTTCGCAACCTTCAGCAAAAGGCGCAATCATTGGTTTTGGCGACGTTCATAAAAAACCACACATATACCGGGCTGTAATCGAGGGTTTGGTTTATGCGCTGAGGGAAGGAAAAGAAAAAATTGAAAAAGTTTCAAAAATAAAAATCCGCCGGCTTGCAGTTTCGGGCGGAGCCTCCCAAAGTGATGAAATTTGCCAGATTACTGCTGATATTTTTAATTTGCCGGTAGTTCGCGGAAAAACTTCGGAAACTTCAGGTCTGGGTGCGGCACTGTTAACTGCCTTTGGAACTGGCAATTTTATATCGATTGAAGATGCGGTGAAAGGAATGGTTCATTACCAACATGAGTTTTACCCCAATAATGACCATGTAAAAACTTATGATCAACTTTATAAAAAAGTGTACAAAAAGATGTACAAAAAACTTGAGCCATTTTACCATGAAATCAGGGATATTACAGGGTATCCGGAGTGAAATCGGATTCAGGAATAACAGGAATAATTGAATTCGTTAAATCATACTTTTATTTCTAACATGGATTATTAAGCTTTAATTTTCCTATTCCAAACCACCACCAACCCAAATTTTTATTGTAAAATTGTCGTCATTAAAACTTTAACTGAAGATATTAAAAACCGTTTATCAGTTTCATCCTAACAAAATCGAATCAAACTAAATAACCAAAAAATGAAATTAACTGCAATCGACATTATTATCATTTTCGCCTATCTATTTTCCACAGTTGTAATCGGGCTTGTACTAAAAAAAGTTGCTCAAAAAAGTAAAACGAATTATATGCTCGGCGGCAACAAACTGCCGTGGTATTTACTTGGTTTATCCAATGCATCCGGAATGTTCGATATTTCAGGAACCATGTGGCTTGTTACCCTGCTTTTTGTGTATGGTTTGAAAAGCATCTGGATTCCTTGGTTGTGGCCGGTTTTTAACCAGGTTTTTTTAATGGTTTTCCTCAGTATCTGGTTGCGCCGCTCGAAAGTTACTACCGGAGCTGAATGGATAAATACACGCTTTGGGAAGTCGATTGACAGCCGTTTGTCGCATGGTGTCGTGGTTTTTTTCGCATTGATTTTATGCCTTGGATACCTTGCTTACGGTTTTATTGGACTCGGAAAATTTGTAATGATATTTATTCCCTGGGACATGGTTCAACCCTATATCCCTTTTAATGTTCCGCTTGAATACGTTCCGCACGTTTATGGCATAACATTTACCATGTTTGCCGTTTTCTATGCTGTTTTGGGTGGAATGGCAAGTATTGTTTGGGCCGATGTTTTACAATATTTCATCATGACTATTTCAGCCATTTTAATTGGTGTTTTAGCTATGAAAGCGATGACAGTTGAAACATTAAATGTTCCTGATGCCTGGAAAACACCTTTTTTTGGATGGAATCTCGATTCGCTTGACTGGAGCGGGAAAATTGATGAAGTAAACGCAAAAATTGCAAGTGATGGATATTCGCTTTTCTCAATCTTCTTTATGATGATGGTTTTTAAGGGATTACTGGTTTCTATTGCCGGCCCGGCGCCAACCTACGACATGCAAAAAATCCTTTCTACAAAATCACCAAAAGAAGCAGCCAAAATGAGTGGTTTTGTATCTGTAGTTTTAATGCCGATCCGCTATTTTATGATTGCCGGTTTTGCAATTCTTGGTTTACTTTATTATGATCGACTTAATTTAATGGTAGCCGGACAAATAGATTTTGAACAGATTTTACCTTCTGCAATTGCCGAATTTGTGCCAATAGGTTTTATGGGATTGTTACTTGCCGGATTGCTGGCCGCGTTTAATTCAACCTTTGCCGGAACATTAAATGCTGCCCAGGCATACATAGTAAACGACATTTATCTGCGTTACATAAAACCCGAAGCAAGCAATATCCAAATGAAAAACATGAACTATATTGTTGGTGTTTTAGTGGTTATTGTTAGTATTATTTTCGGGATTTTCGCTCAGGACGTTAACAGTATGTTGCAATGGATTGTATCAGCATTATACGGCAGTTATATTGTATCGAATGTATTGAAATGGTACTGGTGGCGTTTTAATGGTTATGGATATTTCTGGGGAATGGTTGCGGGTTTAATTCCGGCCTTGATTTTCCCATATATTTTCACCAAAACTCTTGATTTATATTATTTTCCGTGGCTGTTGCTGATTTCAATTGCCGGTGCATTACTTGGTACTCTGCTTACAAAACCAACCAACGAAGAAACTTTGAAAGAATTCTACCGAACAGTTAATCCATGGGGATTTTGGGGACCGATAAAACAAAAAGTAATGGCTGAAAATCCTGATTTTATGCCAAACAAAAACTTTAAAATGGATATGTTCAACGTTGTGATCGGCACAATTGCCCAAACTGCGTTGGTTGCTTTGCCAATTTATATTGTATTAAGAGACACACTTCCAATTTGGATTACAATAATTATTACAATAATTTGCGGTTTTATCCTGAAAAAAACATGGTGGGATAAACTGCCGGAGGAATAGAAAAAGTTTAAAGTTTAAGGTTCAAAGTTTAAAGTAATAAAAGACATTGTTATGAATTGAATATTTGAATTGAACCGAATACTTTAAACTTTAAACACAGAACTTTAAACTCATAAGAATATGATACCATCAAAAAAACAATTTGACAAACGGTTGGCGAAACTCAGAAAAGAGCATAAAAAGCTGATCACAAAAAAGAACAAACCCGTTAAAAAAGATTTCAATGGGATTTATGTGCGTTATAAACGCCCAATAATTACGGCAAATCACGTCCCCTTAAACTGGCGGTATGATCTGGATTACGATACCAACCCGTTTTTAATGCAAAGAATTGGTGTGAACGCAACATTCAATAGTGGCGCCATTTATATGGATGGCCGTTATTTATTAATGGTTCGGACCGAAGGTTGGGACAGGAAATCGTTTTTTGCTGTTGCCGAAAGCCCCAATGGAATTGACAACTGGCAATTTTGGGATCGCCCGGTTACTCTGCCTCAAACTGATGAACCTGATGACAATGTTTACGATATGCGTCTTGTAAAACATCAGGATGGCTGGATTTACGGTATTTTCTGCTCAGAGCGAAAAGATAAATCTGCTCCGGCAGGTGACACTTCGCAGGCAACGGCAAGCGGTGGTATTGCCCGCACAAAGGATTTGGTTAGATGGGAACGTTTACCCGATTTTATTTCGCACCACGGTCAACAGCGCAATTTGGTTTTGCACCCTGAATTTGTGCAGGGAAAATATGCTTTTTACACCCGTCCGCAGGATGGTTTTATTGAAGTTGGCGGTGGCGGTGGAATTGGCTGGGCACTGGTAACCGACATTACAAGCGCCGAAGCACCCGAAGAAAAAATAATCGATGAAAAAATTTACCATACGATAAAAGAACTTAAAAATGGCCAGGGTCCGGCACCCATAAAAACCACCGAAGGCTGGTTACATTTAGCTCATGGTGTTCGGGGTTGCGCGGCTGGTTTGCGTTATGTGTTGTTTATGTTTATGACCGATTTGAAAGATCCGTCAAAACTAATTGCCCGTCCCGGCGGATATTTTTTAGCTCCAGAGGGTGACGAACGCATTGGTGATGTTTCGAATGTAGTATTTACAAACGGCTGGATTCGGAATGAAAATGATGAAGTTTTTATCTATTACGGATCATCGGATACAAGGATGCACGTGGCAACAACAACTGTTGAGCGTTTGGTGGATTACTGCAAAAATACGCCGGAAGATAAATTCCGTACGGCAGAAAGTGTGAAAACGATTAACAAACTGATTGATAAAAATAAAGGTTTGTAGCTTATTAAACGTTACTGGATAACTGCATTCCGGAACACAGATTTCTGTAAATATCAGATTCTACATTTGTATATTGAAAAATAAGTAAAAATGTAAATTCTTGTCCTCCCCCTCGGGGGAGTTAGAGGGGGCTTCACAAATGAAAGACAATTTACCCGTAATTTTATTCGAAACAGAACAAGACTGGATTAACTGGCTGGAAGAAAATGAAAATGAACCCGGGGTTTGGATGCAGATTGCAAAAAAGAACAGCGGGGTGATTTCAATAAACTACCAGCAGGCTTTAGATATTGCGCTTTGTTTTGGCTGGATTGACGGTTTGAAAAACAAATTTGACGAAAAAACATTTGTACAGCGTTTTACAGCAAGAAAACCCAACAGCAAATGGTCGAAAATAAACAGGGACAAAGCCGAATTATTTATTTCCGAAGGAAAAATGCGGCCATCAGGTTTAGCTGCAATAGAAGTGGCAAAACAAAAAGGCACCTGGCAAACTGCATACGATTCGCAGAAAAACATAACTGTTCCTGAAGATTTGCAGGCTGAACTGGATAAAAATCCTGAAGCAGCCGATTTCTTCAATTCACTTGAAAGTGTTAACCGTTATGCAATTTTATTTCGTCTGCAAACTACACGAACTCCGGAATTGCGGGTAAAAAAACTCAAACAGTTTATTGAGATGCTAAAACAAAAAAAGAAATTCCACAATTAATACTAATTCTTAAAATCCCCCCTCGGGGGGACTTAGGGGGGCATTTTATGAAAAAATACAATTGGGCAATTTTAGGATGCGGCCACATAGCCAATAAATTTTGCAGTGATTTGAAATTGCTGCCCAACGCGAATCTTTACGCAACTTCGTCACGCGATTTGCAAAAAGCAATCGATTACAAAAATAAATATGGTTTTGAAGTTGCCTATGGCAGTTATTCAGAAATGGTTAATGACCCAAAAGTAGATGCTGTTTACATTGCCACGCCGCACGCTTTTCATCGCGAACATGCCATACTTTGCATGAATCACAAAAAGGCAGTTTTATGTGAAAAAGCTTTCGCTATAAATAAAAAAGAGGTTGAAGAAATGATTTCCTGCGCCAAAGAAAACAACACTTTTCTGATGGAAGCATTTTGGACAAAATTTCAACCCAGTTTTATAAAGGCAATGGAAATCCTGAAATCAGGTGAGTTGGGAAAATTGCAGATTGTCAGGTCTGATTTTGCCTTCAAAGCTCCGTTTATTGAAGAACGAAGATTGTACAATGTAAATCTAGGTGGCGGCTCGTTGCTCGATATTGGACTTTATCCGGTTTTTGCTGCCCTGACTTCCCTCGGAAAACCTGATTTTATAAAAACTTTCGCCCATTTTAGCACAACCGGAACAGAAGAAAGTATCAGCATGTTATTCAAATATGGAAGTGGCGAAATGGCAAACCTCACTTCATCTTTTTCATCCTATTCCCCAACCCAAACCGAGTACTGGTGCGAAAAAGGCTACATGATTTTAAATCCGCGCTGGTACATGCCAACAAAAATTACAATCGTGAAAAACGGACAGGAACCACAGCATTTTAATTCCGGTCATTTTGAAGGAACAGGTTATCAATACGAAGCAGCACATGTTATGAAATGCCTCGATGAAGAGAAAATTGAAAGCGAAATCATGACCTGGCAAAACAGCCTCGATTTGATTGAAACTTTGGACAGGATTCGCCGGGATGCGGGAATATTCTATCCTGAACATGATAAAACTGATGACAAACTGAAGTTCTGCTAATATACAAATCAGTTAAAACAACTTAATTGACTCTGTTTTATCGTTTCCAATTCCCCAATTTTTCAAATATGTTCAAAAATAATTGATGAACTGTCTGACAAATGTTTAATTTTTTTAACTTAAACACCAAAATAAACTACACTTTAAACTGAAATAATATGAAAGTAGTTGTTCTCGGCGCAGGTGTTTCAGGCCACACCGCTGCTGCATTCCTCAAAAAGAAATTAGGTAAAAAACACGAGGTAGTAGTTGTTACGCCAAGCCAGTATTACCAATGGGTTCCTTCAAATATTTGGGTTGGTGTTGGAAAAATGACAGTTGACCAGGTTCGGTTTAAACTCGAAAAAGTCTATAATCGTTGGGATATTGACTATAAACAAGCCAAAGCAACGGCAATTTTCCCCGAAGGTGATTCAACCCACGAAAAAGGATTTGTTGAAATAAGTTATACTTCGGAAACAAATCGGGGCGAAACTGAACGCATTGAATATGATTTTCTTGTGAATGCCACCGGGCCGAAACTCAACTTTGAAGCCACCGAAGGATTGGGACCGGGTAAAAACTCGGTTTCGGTTTGTTCATACGACCACGCTGCTCATGCCTGGGAAGAACTTCAGAAAAGCCTTGAATTGATGAAACAGGGTAAAAAGCAACGTTTTCTGATCGGAACGGGTCACCCCGGTGCAACCTGTCAGGGTGCGGCTTTTGAATATGCACTAAACATTGCTTTTGAAATCAAACAACGCAAACTTTCTCATCTGGCTGAAATTACATGGATTTCAAATGAATATGAAGTTGGAGATTTTGGAATGGGTGGCGCATTTGTAAAACGCGGTGGTTACATAACTTCAACCAAAGTTTTTACCGAATCGGTGTTTGCCGAAAACAACATTAAATGGATAAAACGTGCCGGCGTAAAAAAAGTAGAACCCGGAGTTGCCCATTACGAAACACTTGACGGTGAAATGCACACTGCCGAATTCGATTTTGCCATGCTGATTCCTGCTTTTTCTGGCCAGGATATTAAAGCATTCAACAAAACTGGGGAAGACATTACTTCAACACTTTTTGCACCCAACAAATTTATGAAAGTGGATGCCGATTACACGCCAAAAGCTTTCGAAGAATGGAGCGTTGCCGACTGGCCACAAACATACCAAAGTCCAGCCTACGAAAACATTTATGCCGCCGGGATTGCATTTGCACCACCCCACCCCATTTCAAAACCGATGAAAAGTGTGAACGGGACAATGATTTCACCGGCACCGCCAAGAACCGGAATGCCATCGGGAGTTACAGGAAAAATTATTGCCCAAAATATTGCTGAGTCGATAAAAAGTGGAAAAATTGAACACCACCACAAAGCAAGTATGGGGAAAATGGGCGCAGCATGCATTGTTTCTGCCGGATACAGCATGACCAAAGGTTTGGGTGCAACAATGACAGTTTCGCCGGTTGTTCCCGATTGGGAAAAATATCCGGAATGGGGCCGCGACATAAAACAAACTGTTGGCGAAATCGGTCTGGCCGGCCACTGGATAAAACTATTCCTGCATTACATGTTTTTGCACAAAGCAAAAGGCTACCCGTTTTGGTGGTTGGTTCCGGAGTAAAAGCCCCTCCCAACCTCCCCAAAGGGAGGAGTAAAAATGAGATATATCGGAAGTAAAAGGGATGATACAACGAATTCAAAACAAAAACTTTCTGATTTATTATTCCTAATTCAGTGTTTTACATTTTTTCAATTCATAAAAAAGCATCATGGAAAACAAAGTTTATAGTGCAAACAAAGACGAGTTTTACCCACCAATTCCAACAAAAGGGACAAAAAGAAGACGTACAAATTTTTTTCTTCAGCTTTTCAGTTTTTTTAGATTGAACCTGAAAATTATGTTGATTGTTGTAAAGGGGCATTCTTAATAAATCTGCATTGGTTGAAAGTCACTTTCCACCATAAGTTGGGAAGTGATTTTCATTTATGCCTGTCCAACTATCTATTCAGAAATTAAAAACCCAATGAACCATTTTGACAAATAAATGTCTCAATAACAAATTCGCAATTATTATAAAACAATAAATATGAAAAATCTGCTTTTATTTCTCTCGGTATTTTTAGTGTTTCAAAGTTCCAACGCACAAATCAGTGCAAAAATGATGCGTTATATGGACGTTTCCGATGAACAAGTAACCTTTGTATATGGCGGTGATATTTGGATGGTTGCAAAAACAGGAGGCACCGCCATTCAAATTACACACTCGCCCGGCGAAGAATCGTGGCCTAAATTTTCGCCCGACGGTAAGGAAATTGCATACACCGCAAACTACAATGGGAATTCAGATATTTTTGTGATCCCGATTACAGGAGGAGTTCCGGTGCGTGTTACCTACAACTCTTTCCCGGATAGGATGATCGACTGGCACCCGAATGGAAAACAATTGCTTTTTGCTTCAGCCCGCGAAAATGGAGTAACCCGTTTAAGTCAGTTTTATATGGTTGACAAAACTGGCGGGTATCCTGAAAAATTAGCAATTCCATATGGTGAATTAGCTTCCTTTTCTCCCGATGGGAACAATCTTGCATACATTACCAAAATAACCGAAAACTACCCTTTTAAAAGGTATCGTGGAGGAATGACTTCCGAAATAATAATTTACGATTTCAAAACAAATAAAACCGAGCGGATTACCAACAATGAAGTAAACGATGGAAAACCAACATGGGCAGGCGATAAAGTTTATTTCCTTTCGGACCGTGATGAAAACATGCGGTTGAACATTTGGGAATACGACACAAAAACCAAAGTTGAGAAACAAGTTACAAAGTATAAAGATTTCGATATTTCCTTTCTTTCGGCTGGTCCGGAAGATTTGGTTTATGAGATGGGTGGCGATCTTTATTTAATGGAATTAGTTTCGCAACAACATAAAAAAGCAGAGGTAAATGTTGTCAGCGATTTATCAGTGGAAATGCCAACCTCAAAAAACGTGAGCAAAAATATTTCTAACATGACTGCATCACCAGGCGGAAAACGCATTGTTTTTGAAGCGCGTGGCGAACTTTTCAATGTTCCTGTAAAAGAAGGATTCACGTTAAACATGACGAAAACAAGCGGTGCTTTTGACCAGTCACCGTCGTGGTCGCCCGATGGAAAAACAATTGCTTACTGGAGCGATAAATCAGGTGAATACGAAATTTATCTGCAAGACAGCGAAGGGAAATCAGAAGCTAAAAAACTGACCGACCGCAAAAAAGGATTTGGGTACAGTTTGTTTTGGTCACCTGACAGTAAAATGCTTGCTTTTATTGATGAAACGAATACAATCTATACAATTGATATTGAAAGCGGGGCAATTTTAAATGCTGGAAATAACCGATGGAATATTGGGCACGGTGGAAGATCGGGATACCCGATATCATGGTCGCCAGACTCAAAATGGATTACTTTTACCGAACAATTGGACAATTCCAATTCAGCAGTTTTTGTGTTCAATACTGTTGATAAAAAGAAAAGTCAGATTACAAGTGGTTTTTACGAAGACAATTACCCTGTTTTCAGTACTGATGGAAAATACCTTTTTTACCTGACTAACAGAAACATGGATGCAGCATATTCCGCCCTTGGTGATGGAACCTGGATTTATCCAAACACAACACAGATTGCAGCAATCAGTTTAAAAACAGAAACGCCTTCATTATTGGCGACAAAAAATGATACAGTCGCAATAAAGAATGAAGAAAAGGCGGCTTCAAAAGAAAAAGATAAGTCAGAGGCAAAGTCGAAGGAGGATGAAAAGAAAGATGGGAAAAAGGAGGATAAAAAGGAAGATAAAATTAAAGTTGAAATCAATTTCGAAAATATAGAGAGCAGACTCGTTTTACTTCCGCCTAAAGCCGGGAATATCAGTGCATTGTTCGCTTTTGAAGACAAAATAGTTTATTTACGCCGTCCAAATACCGGTTCAGGCGAATCTTCCTCATCGCTGCACTATTTCGATTTGAAAGAGCGCGAAGAAAAGGAGATCATGGATAAAATTAATGATGTTGTTACAACTGCCGATGGAAAATCGATGCTTGTAAATTCCCAGGGAAAATACGGGATAATCAGTGTCGCCACCGGACAAAAAATTGAAAAACCAATTCCTACAGATGGTCTTGAGATGAACTTGGTTCCAAAAGAAGAATGGAAGCAAATATTGACTGATACATGGCGTCGTCACCGTGATTTCTTTTACGACCCAAATATGCAGGGGGTAAACTGGGAAGCAGTGCGTACACAATACCTGAATTTAATGGATGATGCCCGCACACGCTGGGATATCATAAATCTTCAATTGAATATGGTTGCCGAATTGAGTGCCGGCCACACCTATGCCGGAGGTGGTGATGTTGAAAGTTCGCCCTCACGTGACAATGGTTTCCTTGGAATAAACTGGGAGTTGGACGGAAATCAATATAAAATTAATCACATTGTAAAACCTGCTGTCTGGGACACTGAAGTACGTTCCCCATTCGACCAGCCGGGTGTTGCAGTAAAGGAAGGCGACTATATTATGTCGGTAAACGGCATAAAACTGGATTCTGAAAAAGATCCTTATGCAGCTTTTGAAGGACTTTCGGGAAACACTGTTTCCTTAGAAATCTCATCAACCGGTAAATCAGATGATGCGAAAGAATTTGTGATAAAATGTTTGACAAAACAGGAAGAAGCGCAACTTCGCTATTTGGAACATTTGGAAAACAATCGCAAAATGGTGGATAAACTTTCTGATGGGCAACTTGGATACATTTATATGAGCAACACTTCAGCACGTGGACAACTTGAATTGGTGCGCATGTTTTACGGACAGTTGGATAAAAAAGGATTTATTTTGGATGAACGGTTTAATGCCGGCGGTCAATTAGCCGACCGTTTTCTTGAACTGCTGCAACGCCCTGTTACTTACAATTTACATTGGAGACATGGCAAGGATCACACTAACCCAATTAAAACCAATACAGGACCGGTCGGGATGTTGATAAACGGCTGGGCAGGTTCAGGAGGCGACGGGCTTCCATGGGCGTTTCAGGAATTGAAAGCCGGACCCATTGTCGGCGAACGTACATTAGGTATTTTGGTTGGACCGGCAACCGGGCATCAATTAATCGATGGTGGTTCAATTACAGTTCCTGGTGCTAGATTATATGATAACGATGGCCACTGGTTTTGGGAAGGTGAAGGAGTTCGACCTGATTTTGAAGTGTGGGACGACCCAAACTTTATAATGCAGGGCCGCGACCCACAAATGGAAAAACTTGTTGAGGAAGTGTTGAAACTCACAAAAGAAAACAAACATATTATGACTCCCGCACCGCCGCTGGAAGACAGATCGGCAAAGGGACTGGGGAAGAAAAAATGAGCCAAAAATGCTCCTTTTAAATAAGCTCTTTTAAAAAGAGTTAAAAAATTTTCAACTGTTTAGTTAGAATGATATAGAACGCTGATAAGACTGGTACAACTGATGAACAATACAATTTATCAGAGTAAATCCGTGTTATCAGTGTTCCTTTTTATTTATTCAATCAATTTACCAATCGCACCAAAAAATTTCAGAGATTTTAAAACATAAATAAATTATTTTTACTCCTCAAACAACCGTTTACCGATAATAACTGGTGGTTTAAACAGTTTTAGTTTTGCCGGAAATTATTATTGTCTCATTTTTATTGGAATTTAGGGTTGTTTGCAACCATTTATACAAAAATCTGTCAATAAACAAAAAGCGATGAAATCAAGAAAACAATCTCAATGAAAAAAATATTCCTTTTTATAATTCTTCCATTTCTTTCTCAGTTAATTTTTGCACAAACTGCAACAATAAGCGGTCATATAAAAGATAAAAATAACGGAGAAGAACTAATAGGAGCAACCTGTTATTTCCCTGATATTAAAAAAGGAATCACTTCAAACGAATATGGTTATTATTCGATTACAGTACCTACCGGGATATATAAAATTAGTTTCTCATATATGGGCTATGAAACCCAGAACATCACTGCAGATTTAAGTAAAAATCAGGTTTTTGATATTTCACTTGCTGAAAACCGCAGACAGTTGGATGATGTAACTGTATTTGGAATCAGGAAAGACCATAACATTGAAAGTACAGATATGAGCATGGAAAAACTACCCGTTAAACTTGTTAAAAAGTTGCCTTCGTTTATGGGTGAGGTGGATATTCTGAAAACTATAACCTTATTGCCAGGAATCCAAAGTGGCGGTGAGGGAAGCTCAGGGTTGTATGTACGTGGTGGTGGCCCAGATGAAAACTTGTTGTTACTGGACGAAGCACCGGTTTACAATGCCTCGCATTTACTGGGTTTCTTTTCAGTTTTTAACTCCGATGCCATTAAAGATATACAGGTGTACAAAGGCGGGATTCCAGCCGAATATGGAGGTAAAGCCTCATCTGTAATCGATATCAGAATGAAAGATGGTAATTCTCAGCATTTGAGTGGTCAGGCCGGAATAGGAAACATTTCAAGCAGGCTCACTTTGGAGGGGCCAATTATTAAAGACAAATGGAGTTTTATAGTTTCGGGCCGCAGAACTTATGCCGACGTAGTTGGCCGAATGATCGGGATTGATGAACTGAAAGACAACCAACTCTATTTTTATGATTTAAACCTCAAAACAAACATCGAATTTTCTCATAAAGACAGAGTTTATATATCGGCTTATACTGGCGACGATTATTTCAAACTGGGTGAATCACTTTACATGCGTTGGGGAAATATTACCGGAACAGCGCGCTGGAACCACGTTTTTAACGGGAAACTCTTTTCGAATATCTCACTGATTTACTCAAAATACGATTATAGTCTTGGAGTCCCGGGCAATTCAGCCGATCAATTCGACTGGAATTCGCGTATTGAAGATTACAATTTTAAACAGGACTTTTCGTGGTTTTTAAACACAAATAATAAAATCGATTTTGGGTTGAACATCATTAAACACCATTTTGAACCAGGTAATATCGACACAAACGAAAGTTCTTTTTTCGAACCGTTAAAACTCACCAACTACAATGCTATCAGCGGCGCTGGGTATGTTTCGAATGAACAAAAATTCGGATCGGTTTTTACAGTAAAATACGGCCTCAGAATTTCAGCATTTCAACAAATTGGGATAGGAAAAGTAAGGGAATATGAAAATCCCGCATCTCCAAAAACAGATGAAATCGTGAGTGAAACAGGTTATAAAAATGGTGAGAAAATTGGCTCGCCTTTCATCAATTTTGAACCGCGGATTTCGGCAAAAATATCGGTTAGCGAAACAAGCTCTATAAAAACATCATACAACCGGATGGCACAAAACCTGCACCTCATTTCAAATACAAACTCACCTACCCCACTTGATATTTGGCTTCCTAGCAACAAATACATCAAACCACTGATTGTAAACCAGCTAGCTGCAGGTTATTTTCGAAATTTCTTTAATAACGTTTATGAAACAACATTGGAAGTGTATTACAAAGACATGCAAAATGTGTTGGACTACAAGGATGGCGCAGAACTTTTTTTAAATGAAGATCTTGAAACAGAATTGCTTACCGGTACCGGATATTCATATGGCATGGAACTGATGATAAAAAAGCAGCAAGGAGAATTTACCGGCTGGGCGAGTTATACTTTGGCAAAATCGATGCGTGAAATTCCCGGGATAAACAATGGAAACCCATATCCCTCAACCTACGACCGAACTCACGATTTATCGCTTGTATTGAATTATGACTTAAACAGAAAGTTTTCGCTTTCGGCAAGTTGGGTTTTTTCAACCGGAAACCCGGTTACCTACCCCGTTGCAAAATATAATGTTCAGGGAAATACCCTGTTTTACTACTCCGACCGAAACAGCAACAGAATTCCGAATTATCACCGGCTAGATTTATCATTTAACTACAACTTTAAGAAAAATGAATACAGAAAGGTAAAACAGTCACTCAATGTTTCATTGTACAATGTTTACTCGCGTAGAAATGCTTACTCGATATATTTCAGGCCAAACGAAGATAATCCGGCAATTGTTGAAGCTACCCGGCTATCAATACTTGGCTCTATAATTCCATCGGTTACTTATAATATCAATTTTTAATTTTGAAGGCAATGAATTTAAAAACAACCATATTACTACTCATTATTACAGTATTTCTTGCTTCATGCGAAGATATTGTTCAGGTTCAACTGAGCGATGAGAATGTTAGTTTATATGCTGTTGAAGCAAAAATCACAACTGAAAACAACCCGTATGTTTATTTGTATAAAAGTCAACTGGTGAGTTCCGATTCCCAGTACCCAGGGGTAAGTGGTGCACAGGTTGTAATTACAGATAATTCGGAACCACCAAATAAAATAATATTGAAAGAAAGCCAGGAAATACAGGGTTTATACGTTCCGAAACAAGGCATTTATTATTGGGGAGAAATTGGAAAGGAATACACGCTGACCATTGCAGTTGAGGGTGTCACAATGACGGCTACTGAATTACTGACACCGGTGGAACACCTTGATTCAATTCAGGTGCGCCCTTCAATCATGGGCGATTATGCATTTCTTGGTATTCAGGTTTTCAGTTATGAAACACCCGGAATGGGCAATTATTATAAATGGGATATTTATGTCAACAAAAGACTTTTATACCCGTCGGATTATTTGGTAATCGCAACTGACGAACTCGTGGATGGAAATTATATTAATGGTTTCGAAATTTATACTGATTTTCATGATCCCAAGAAACCGGAAGACCGTATCATTAATTTAGGTGATACGATTCAGGTTAAGCAAAACTCTATTTCAAAATTTGCCTATAATTTTTATTATCAAATGTTTAATCAAGGTCAATCTGGTAGTCTTTTTAGCGTTCCAACAGCAAATATCAAAGGCAATATTACTTCAAGTGACGGACGTGAAGTATTAGGGTTGTTTACCGCAAACGACGTTTCCACTTCAAAAAATGTTATTATTGACGAAGCGATTGAGGGTGGTTTAAAAAAATAGTTGCAAAATCATTTCGTAAAGTTTTATCATCAATCAATACCTTCAATCTGACTCCTGTTTCGGTACAACGTTAATATTTACAACGTACATTTGTAAATCACTTTAAGGCAGTTTTTGAGATGAAACAAATCTATATCGACGATAAAAAATTCACAGGTATTGACTTCGAGAAAAACCCACTTTCAAAAGCCAGTTACGAAAATTGCAATTTTGTTAACTGCGATTTTTCAAATGCCGACTTTTCGGAATTTATTTTCGCCGATTGCAATTTTACAGGTTGTAATCTAAGTCTGTCAAAAATCTCAAAAACAGCATTCCGTGACGTGAAATTCATAGAATGCAAAATGTTGGGACTTCATTTTGATGAAAGTAACCAATTTGGAATTGAATTTAGTTTTGAAAACTGCATGCTCGACCAGACATCTTTTTATAAAATGAAAATCAGAAACAAAATTTTTAAAAACTGTAGGTTGCTCGAAACCGATTTCACAGAAAGCGATTTAACCGGTTCTTTTTTTGACAATTGCGATTTGTCGGGAGCTACTTTTGATAACACAAACCTTGAAAAATCCGATTTCAGAACTTCATTCAATTATTCAATCGACCCTGAAAACAACCGAATTAAAAAGGCAAAATTTGCTCTGCCTGAAGTTTTGGGATTACTCAATAAATATGATTTAGATATTGAAAAATAAATGTAAAATGGATCATCGTATTGCGCATATTAAAGAGAAAAAACTGGCTGGAAAAAAATTAACCATGTCGTTACTGGAAAACAAAACCGGCGAACTTTGGAAATCGTTTATGCAATTGCGCAAAGAAATTAAAAACAATATTGGAAACGATCTGTACTCGGTGCAGATTTACGGTCCATTTTATTTTGAACATTTTAATCCGGCCACAACATTTGATAAATGGGCTACCATCGAAGTAAGCAATTTTGAAAATCTACCAGAAAATTTTGAATACTTTGTATTGTCTGCCGGACTTTATGCAGTTTTTCAGCACAAAGGAATGAGAACCAATATTTTCAAATCAATTTATACTGAATGGTTGCCAAATTCAGAATTCATGCTGGATAACCGTCCTCACTTCGAAATTCTTGGAGAAAAATATAAAAACGGGGATCCCGATTCTGAAGAAGAAATATGGATTCCAATCAAACAAAAAAACTGAAACCATTATGGAACAACGAATCACTTTTATCACTCTGGGAGTAGCCGATTTAAATACTTCCATCGAATTTTACGAAAATAAATTTGGCTGGAAACGCTCTGAAATGAGCAGCGGCGACATTATTTTTTATGAATTAAACGGGATATCACTTGCTTTATATCCATTGAATGAATTGGCAAAAGATGCAACTGTAGATGCCGGTGGAAGCGGTTTTAAAGGATTTACTATTGCACACAATACCCGCAGCGAAGAAGAAGTAAACACACTGATTCAGACGCTCAGGGAAAAAGGAGTGCAAATTGTTAAAGAGCCGCAAAAAGTTTTCTGGGGTGGTTACAGCAGTTATATTGCCGATCCTGATGGAAATTTGTGGGAAATTGCTTTCAATCCGTTTTTAAAGATGGATGAATGAGAAAAGCATCCAGGAAATAACTGATAAATCAGTACTTGAAGAAATTTTAAAACATACATATTTTTGTCGGCTTGGATGGAACTGATTGAATGTGTAAACCTAATTTCATTGTATTTGTTTTAGTTTAATGACTGGTATTCAATATCAATGAAATATATTGAAATTTCATTTTGTAAAATTGAAAACATGAAAACAAGCAATGTAAGTAATCCGATTATGATTTTCGCCGGAACTAACTGGGAAGCCGGAGTTGTAAAAAGCCTTTTGGGAAATGCTGAAATTGAAGCCTTTCTGAAAGATGAACTCATTGGTATGCTTGAACCCTGGGTTGCAGCAGCAGGAGGCGCAGGAGCGGTAAAAGTGTTTGTTTCAGGCTCCGATTTTGAAATGGCCAGTGAGATTGTAAATGAATTTAAAAACAATATGAACGAAAACGGTGAGTAAAACAGAAACTTTGATATGAAAACATTTGCAACAGTAAATGAATATATTTCAGAATTTCCTGAGGAAATCAGAATTATACTTGAAGAAATCCGGGAGACAATTCAACAAGCTGCACCCGATGCAAGAGAGGGAATAAAATATGGGATGCCAACTTTCGTATTAAACGGTAACCTTGTTCATTTTGCAGCTTATAAAAACCACATTGGTTTCTATCCTGCCCCATCCGGAATTGACGCTTACATTGATGATCTGGCTGTTTATAGAACTGGAAAAGGAACAATTCAGTTCCCGATTGACCAGCCAATTCCCTTCAACCTGGTTAAAAAAGTTGTGGAATTCAGGGTTAATGAGAATCTGGGAAAGCGAAAAGGAAAAGTGAAGAAAGAAAGTTAACGGGGTTCAAGTTACAGGTTGCAGGTTACTTGTAAAACATAACATTTTATTGATAATACCAGGTTATTACCCTATTCAATTTCTCAAACTATATTATTTCATGATACTCCGACATTTTTTGAACCTGATTACTCCATAGAAATGAAAAAAATCAGGATATTAAAAAACGCATCTGATTGAAAATCAAAAAAAATGAATATCAAAAAAAAAGTAGTTGTAGTTGTAGGCGGCGGTTTTGCAGGAATTCAACTGGTGAGAAAATTAGATGATAGTATTTTTGATATTATCCTGATTGATAAGTTAAACCACCACCAGTTTCAGCCGCTGTTTTACCAGGTTGCCACTTCACAAATCGAACCTTCGAGTATTTCATTTCCCCTGCGTCATGTTTTCAGGAATAAAAAAAACGTGATGATTCGCCTGGCAGAGGTTTCAGGAATCAATTCAACAGAAAATACCATTTCAACAAGCATTGGCGATTTTAAATACGATTTCCTTGTTTTGGCTTTGGGTTGTAAAACCAACTTTTTTGGAAACGCAGAATTAAGTAAAAATACACTCACGTTAAAAACTACTTACGAAGCAATTAGAATCAGAAATCACATTTTACAAACCTTTGAGAAAATAATAACTGCCAAAGATGAGGAAAGGGAAAGTTTGCTGAATATGGTTATCGTCGGCGGAGGACCAACAGGTGTTGAACTTGCCGGAGCATTTTCCGAAATTAAAAGAAATGTTCTGCCAAAGGATTACCATCGGATTGATTTCTCGAAACTTAAAATTATTTTGGTTGAAGGCAGTCAGCACACATTAAACAGTATGAGCGATCTGGCGAAGGACGCATCAAAAAAATACCTTCAAAAGTTGGGTGTGAAAGTTATGGTGGATACCATCGTAAAAAATTATGATGGTGAAACTTTACTGCTCGGCAACGGAGAAAAAATAAAAACCAAAACAGTGATATGGGCGGCCGGAGTCACGGCAAATACAATTGAAGGGTTACCACAAACCAGTATTACACTCGCAAACCGGTTAATCGTTGACAGGATAAACAAATTGTCAGGTTTCGATAATATTTTTGCCATTGGGGACATGGCTTTTATGGAAACGCCAAAATATCCAAAAGGTCACCCGCAATTGGCAAATGTGGCAATAAACCAGGCACGAAACCTTGCCAAAAACCTGAAAAATATGCAGCAAGGAAAAGAACTCAATGATTATGAATACAAAGATCTGGGTTCAATGGCAACACTTGCCAGAAACAAAGCAATTGTAGATCTTCCGTTTTTAAGTTTTAAAGGATTTTTTGCCTGGTTGATTTGGATGTTCCTCCACCTGATGCTTATTTTAAGTGTTCGAAACAAGTTGATTATATTTATCAATTGGGCCTGGGGTTATATTTTTAAAGACACGGCATTGAGGTTGATTTTAAAGGATAACAAATAGAAAATTCAAAATAAAATTATGAAAATAGAAGCAAATTCACCCGAACAATATTTGGAACAAATTCCGGAAGACAGAAAACCGGCAATGAATAAATTACGGCAAACAATTCTTGCCAATATTCCTGATGGTTTTAAGGAAGAAATGAGTTATGGAATGATTGGATATGTTGTGCCTCATTCAAATTATCCACCCGGCTATCATTGCGATACCAAATTGCCGCTGCCTTTTATAAACATTGCATCGCAAAAAAACTTTATTGCCTTCTATCACATGGGAATTTATGCAGTTACAGAATTACTGAATTGGTTCACAACTGAATATCCAAAATATTCCAAATTAAAATTGGACATGGGAAAAAGTTGTATCCGTTTTAAAAAACCTGAACAAATACCGTTTGAGCTGATTGGTGAACTTGTACAAAAAATGTCGGCTAAAGAGTGGATTGAGATTTACGAATCGAATATAAAAAACAGAAAATGAAACGAGCATGAAAAATTTATTACACACAGAAGGATTATTACAAGCGAGTTCTCCCGAAATATCGGGACAAGCTATTGAATACTTTTAAAAAACAATAAATTATAATGAGATGAAAAAAGTAACCGGAATCGGGGGCATCTTTTTTAAATGCAAAGATCCTGAAAAAATGAAGGAGTGGTACAACAAAAACCTGGGTTTGAAAACCGATGAATATGGAACCAGTTTTGAATGGCGACTTGGCGATGACCCTACTAAAAAAGGATTTACCCAGTGGAGTCCATTCCCTGAAAACACAAAATACATCGAACCCTCAACAAAAGATTTTATGATTAACTACCGGGTAGAAAATATTGAAGCTCTTGTTGAAGAATTTAAAAAAGACGGGGTTACGATTCTTGATGAAATTGAAGCTTATGATTACGGAAAATTTGTTCACATTCTTGATATTGAAGGAAATAAAATTGAACTTTGGGAACCTGTCGATACTGAATACGACAAAATAGTTGACGGCAGAACAAAGTAAAATGGTAGTCGAGTAAAACCGGATTACAGGAATTAATTCAACAGTTTTAAATAATTTGGTTTATGATAAAGTCAATTCTGGTTGCCCTTCTAATTTCTGTAACAATTTCAGCGGGTTTTACGCAATCGCTTCCCGAATTTCTGGCGGGAACCTGGAAAGTTGAAAACAGTGAAACCTACGAACACTGGGATAAAATCAACGAAAACAATTTCAAGGGAATATCATATAAAATGATAAACGGGAAAATGGTAATTACCGAATATCTCGATATAAAAAAAACAGATGGTAAAATTATTTACACTGCCACTGTTCTGAATCAAAACAAGGGAATCGGGATTAATTTTAAATTAACCTATTCCGACAGTTTGTATTCTTTTGAAAATCCGGTTCACGATTTTCCAAAGTTTATACGATACAAGCACATTTCAGAAAGTAAAATGAGTGTAATCGTTGGTACAAACGAAAATAATTTCACACTGAATTTTGAAAAATTAAAATGAAAAATTTTCTTTAACCCTAAAATCATGCTAATTTCCGTTTTAAAGCGTTTCATTAAATTCTAAAAAGTAAATTTCTGTTTCTTGTTTTAAAGGATAAATTTCAAATAAATGGCAAAAAAGAAGCACAAACATAAATCGAAACTGGGCATGGCACCCGGATCGTTGGTATTTACCGGTCAGCAAAAAATGGCTCAGGTCGATATTTCAATTATACATTATTCCGAAGAACATTTTGAAGAGAAAAACCCAAAAACGACTGAAGAAGTTATTTCATTGATAAAATCTTTCAATGGAGTTACCTGGATCAATATAGACGGGCTGCATGATGAAAGATCGATTGAAGAAATCTGCACATTTCTCGACATCCACAAACTTAGCATGGAAGACATTTTAAGTGTTGGCCAACGCCCAAAACTGGAGGAATACCGCGACTATGTTCAGGCAGTAATAAAAATACTTACAATGGATCCAGGCGAAATTAGTATTGAATATGAACAAATTAGCTTTATCCTAAAGGGAAATTTACTTGTTACGTTTCAGGAAAAAACCGGTGATGTATTTAACAGTGTAAGAACCCGCATTAAAGAAAAGAAAGGCTCAGTAAGAAGAAAAGGAGCCGACTATTTATTATATGCACTTTTGGACACTGTAGTTGACCATTATTTTTTGGTACTCGAAGATTTTGGCGAAAAATTGGAAGATTTGGAAACTGTACTTCTTGAAAACCCCGATAAAAGCACGTTAAACAAATTACATTCACTCCGCCGCGAAACACTTCTTTTGAGGCGCTCAATTTACCCGCTACGAGAAATGATTGGCCACTTTGAAAAACTTGACGAACCGTTAATTTCAAAAGAAATAAAAGTATTTATCAGGGATTTATACGACCACACCATAAAAGTAATCGAAACAATTGAAGTGCTCCGCGATATGACTTCTGGGCTGCTTGATTTATACATGAACAGCGCTTCAAACAAAATGAACGAAATAATGAAAGTATTAACCATTATGAGTACCATTTTTATCCCGCTAACTTTTATTGCCGGAGTATATGGGATGAATTTTGCCAATATGCCTGAACTACGTTCTCAAAACGGGTATTTCATCATTCTGGGCGTAATGTTCGTTGTTTTTATCGGGATGCTGATTTTTTTGAAACGAAAAAGGTGGTTTTAAAAATCATGTTGATTAATTTTCGATCTGCCTTTGGATGCAGTTGCAAGCTATAATTTACTCTTTTCAGCAATTATTATATTGCCAATTTGAAAATTGAGTTCTTCAATTTCATTTTCAATTACATCCCAGACCAGTTCGTAATCAACGCCAAAATAGTGATGAATCAATTTATCACGCATCCCTGCGATTGATTTCCATTCAACTTCAGGATATTCATAGCGAATTTCTTCAGGAACATTTTTAACCGCTTCGCCAATTATTTCAAGACTTCTTGAAAAAGCACGTTTTAAAACTTCATTTGCATAAAACGAACCAAAATTCAACCCTTTTGAATTGTTCTCCAGAAAATCCAGTTCATCCTTAATATGCTGAAAAAATTCAATTACCGAGCGGGACATTTTCCGTTTCTTTTAAGATTTGTGGACCTAAATAGGGACTTAAAGATTTGGTAGTTAAAAGATCTACTTTTCGACCAAGCAATTCCTCAAGAAAAAATGCGAGTTTGATAAAACTTTTATACGTTTTCTTTTCCTTTTCAAATTCAACAATTAAATCAATATCTGAATCGGCAGTTTGTTGGTTTTTCACAAAAGAACCAAACAAGCCAATTTTTTTAACTCCAAAATTCCTGATCTGCTGATTATTGGACTGAAGTAATCTGACAATTTGCTCTTTATTTTTCAACTCATTCTGCATAAAACAAATATATAAATTATTTATTGAGATTGGGAAGAGCGGGTCAAGTGTATTCCGGTTCGCAACTTTTATCGGCAGATTGGAATCCACCTAATCAATTTACACCATGCTTTAGCGGTGTAAAGAAATATTGGTGTTATTCAGGCTTTTTTCTTAAAACATAATGAATTGAAAAAGTGCATTTAGATGAAAGCCTGATATTTCCTTGCTGTTTCTATTATCACTTATTTGAAGCAACATAAAACATTACAGTTTTCTCTTTGGAAACAATTTTCTTAACCCATAAAACTAAAAAATAATTCAATTCTTCATTCCAGATTAAAATAAGAATATACCTCCTGATAATCTTTTACTTCCATTAAATCAGCGCGCATTTTAGCAGCGCCTTCAAAACTGTTGAGGTAGATTTTATAAAACCGTTTGAGGATATTAAAATTCTTCCTTCCACTCCAGGTTTGCTCAAAAAGCCGGGTGTGTTGAATGAGTTTTTCGATCCTTTCCTCTTTTGATATTTCAGTTTTTTCGGGATTAAAAAACCACGGGTTTTGAAAAATCCCACGACCGACCATCACGCCGTCAACCCCGGTTTCGGTGATGCGTTGCAATCCTTGTTCATATGAAAATACATCGCCATTACCATGAAACGGAATATGCGGTTTAAGTTGGTTTTTTAGTTGAACGGCCAATGAAATTTCATCCCAATTGGCTTCGCCATCGTTTTGCATCCGTTGTGTTCGTCCGTGCAAAATAATTGCGGCAGGTTCAACTTCAAGTAATTCCGAAATCCACTCTTCAGTTTGATGTTGCTTTATTCCGGTGCGTGTTTTAACACTCACAGGCAGGTTTGTACCTTCTTTTGTTGCAAGAATTATTTCTTTTGCCAGGGTTGGTTCGCCAATTAAAGCACTGCACGCACCCTGTTTGAAGACCTTTTTCACGGGGCAGCCCATATTTATATCTATTCCATCAAACTGGTAGTTTTCAGTAAGATGGTTGGCAATGTTTTTATAGATTTCAGGGTTGCGTCCCCAGATTTGCGCAACCAATTTTATATTGAGTTTTTTAAGAAGTTCTTTTTCAGAATCATTAACCACAAGTCGTTCTGAAACCCGTGTTCGTCCAACAGGATGATTCATCCCTTCAACGGAAGTGAATTCGGTAAAAACCACATTTAGCTTTTCCATCGCAGACATTCCCATAACGATTTCACGAAAAACAGTGTCGGTAACGTCTTCCATTGGAGCCAGCGAAAAAACAGGGGTATTAAATTGTTGCCAGAAGTTTGTCATAGTAATATTGAAATTCCAAATCTTAAATTCCAAAAAACAAATTAATCTCAAATCTTAAAAATTAAAATTCCAAAACTAACCAATTTAAAGAGCCTTGAATTTTTGAGTTTGAATTTTTGAAATTTATTTGTTTTTTGATTTTTGTTATTTGTTATTTGGTGCTTATCAGGTTCTATCTATTTTGCTCCTCCCGAATCAAAGAAAGGCTTTTCCTGTACTTTCTGCTGTTTCCAAAACCTATCCGGTTTTCTTTTGAACGTGCCAAATCACTGGTTTTTTCATGAGCACATTCGGGAGTACAGCATCCATTGTACTTTTCAGCACAAGCCGGGCACTGAATAAAAAGAATGTGGCAGCCATGATTATCGCAGTTGGTGTGCGAATCACAAGATGTACCGCATTGATGACACTTTGAAATAATTTCGCCATTTACACTTTCGCCCAGCCGTTCATCAAAAACAAAGTTTTTACCAATGAATTTCGATTCAAGATTAGCTGATTTTATTTGCCGCGCATATTCCAGAATACCGCCATGCAACTGGTTCACATCTTCAAAACCCTGGTTTTTTAAATAGGCGCTAGCTTTTTCACAACGAATTCCGCCAGTGCAATACAGCAACACTTTTTTATCTTTTTTGTTAGCCAGCAAATCAGTTACAATTTCCAACTCTTCGCGAAATGTATCGGCTTCGGGACAAATCGCGCCTTCAAAACGGCCAATTTCACTTTCATAGTAATTGCGCATGTCAACTACAACCGTGTTTTCTTTGCCAATTTGCTCGTGAAATTCAATTCCACTTAAATGTTTACCAACGTTTGTAACGTCGTAAGTTCCATCGTCCAGTCCATCGGCAACCAATTTCGGGCGCACTTTTATGGTGAGTTTGTAAAACGATTTTCCATCGTCCTCAATCGCATATTTTATCGGGATTCCGTTCAGAATTTCATATTTTTCAAGGGTTTTCATGAAAGTTTCGAAATGATGTTCCGGTACGCTCATTTGTGCATTAATTCCCTCGCGGGCAACATAAATACGGCCAAAACAGTCGAGTTCAAACCAATCGTGGAAAATATTATCACGAAAATCCTGCGGGTTTTCAAGATAAAAATAACGATAAAACGAAATAGTTTTGCGCTGATAAGTTTCCTTCATCAGCCGTTCTTTTAACTCCTGTTTATTAATTCGGTTATATAAAAACATGATTCTAAAAGTGTTATTTGAGGCGCAAAAGTACAGTTTTATACTAAAAAGACAAAAAGGGATTTAATTTCAGTTTTGAAAATAAAAAACCCGGATAAAATTACCCAGGTTTAAAATGTGTATTTAAATCTTTTATATTTCTCCTATTGAATCAGCATTTCCGTCAGGGTCATTTTTAACCGTACTGTCAGTTCTGATGTTACCAAAAAGTAAAATACCTGCAGCGTGAGGTGCAGCCATTGAAGTGCCACTTAAAGTTGCATAACCACCACCTTTGTAAGTGGAATAAATACTTGAACCTGGTTCGCAAAAATCAACCGGTGGGTTTCCGAAATTGGAATAGGATGCCCAAAGATCACCCGTTGCCATGGCCGAAATGGTATAAATATTGGCTCCTTCAGCACTTGCCGGAGATTTTGTTAATGCACTTACAGATTCATTTCCTGCTGCGAGGGCGAATTTAATGCCGGTTGCTGCTGCATTTATTACTGCTGTATTTAATGCAGTACTTAAACCTCCACCAAGACTCATATTGGCCACATCACCCGCATGTCCAGTTGCTGCTACATAATTTACACCGGCAATTATAGCATCATAAGTTCCGCTGCCACGTTTATTTAAAACTTTTACCGGAACAACTGTAGCACCTGCGGCAACCCCGATTACACCAATCGTATTGTTTTTTGCAGCAACAATTCCTGCACAATGTGATCCATGTCCGTTATCATCATCAGGTGATGTAATTCCAACTACAAAACTTTTTCCAAGTGTGGTACTTACAGTCAAATCAGGATGATCCAAATCAATTCCAGTATCGATTATCCATGCAATTTTCCCAACGCCATTGATTCCTCCGTTTACACGTGTAATTCCCCAGGGCATGGTTTGTCCGACAGGAGTAGGTGGTGCTGGTTTTGCCTTGACTTTGACATAAGGAAGCACCAAAGTAGCTACCTGGTTTTCTTCAACATATTCTACCGAAGGATCATCCTGTAGCTTTTTCAACTGACCAGGTGCAATTTTTACCGAAAACCCTTTGATGGCTGTTCCATAAACAAATCCAAGTTCACCATCGGTAATTCCAGCACGTTTCATAACTTTTTCAGCAGCCGATTTTGCTGATTTTTGTTTGGCTTCGTAACCCTTTTGATTCGCTAACTCTGCATCCAATTCTGCATCGTTGAGCACAACAATGTAACTTTTTGTACCATTGGCCGACTTTAGCGAAATTTCATCGTTTACTGATTCGTCAATAAGTGGTTCGTTACAAGAATAAAAAATTGCCAGAGATAAAACAAAGGCAATCGCAATAAATAATAGTTTTTTCATTTTTGTGGTTTTTTAATTAGACATTCGTTCATTCGAAAGCAAGTTACGAATAATTTGAAAGTGAATGAATCGTTTAACCCACTTAAAAAATAAAAAAACTGCCCGATGTTCATCAGACAGTTTATTTTATATTTTTTAGAAATATCTTACTTCATCAAACTTTGTATTTTTTCAATGATTTCACCAAATTTCATTTCGTTAAAACCTATCGCAATCTTCTATATTTTTTGAGTGTGATGAAAAGTCAAGGAACGACTTTTTTTCCTGACAACGTCTTTTAACTAGTCAACATTAAAAAAATTATTTCATCAACTCATCTAACTTCTCAACAATTTCCTGAAACTCCTTTTCAGTAAAACCGATTGATGAAACGGCAATTTTTCCTTCTTTGTCGATTATAAAATTTCGCGGGATATTTTGGTTTGCATACAACGAAAAAACCTTTCTTTCCATATCAGGGTAAAAAGGCATGTTGAATTTATTGTCTGTTTTGAATTTATTGATTTCTGCCCAGGTATGTTCGCGGCCAAGAATTATCAACTCGAAATTATTGTTGTTTTTCAGTTTGTTATAAACTTCTTTTTGCAAATGAGGAAGTTCCTGCCGACAGGGCGGGCACCAGGTGGCAAAAAAGTTTATCCAAACTACTTTTCCTTTAAGGTCAGATAATTTTTTTGTTTTGCCGTTTTCGGATTCGAATGTAAAATTAGGTGCTTTGTCCCCAACTTTTACCAAAGTAGCTTCGTCCTGAGCAAAAAGATTAATGGAAGAAATAAGGAAAATGCAGATTAGAAATAAGTGTTTCATTATTTTGTTTACTATCAAAATTAAGTCATGGTATCACTTTCTTTGATACCATGACTTTTTATGCTATAATTTGTTTTTTAGAAACTCGTTAACCGCCCTTTCAATGCGTGCAGGGATTTCAGAAATATCCGACTTTTTGAATTTATCGCCTGTGATTTTCTCATAAAGTTCAATATAACGGTCGGAAACTGATGCAACAAAATCTTCGCTCATTTCAGGAACAGTTTGTCCGTCTTTTCCCTGGAAACCGTTTTCAATTAGCCACTGTCGTACAAATTCTTTCGAAAGTTGTTTTTGCTGTTCACCTGCCGCCAAACGTTTTTCGTAGCCTTCAGCATAAAAATAGCGCGATGAATCGGGTGTATGAATTTCGTCGATAAGGTAAATTTTACCGTCCTTTTTCCCGAATTCATATTTTGTGTCAACCAAAATCAAGCCCATTTCGGCAGCCATTTCAGTTCCGCGCTGAAACAACTTACGGGTGTAATCTTCCAGCATTTCGTATTCAGCTTTATCGACCAATCCCTGCGCAATAATTTCCTCACGCGAAATATCCTCATCGTGACCAACTGCAGCTTTTGTTGTAGGAGTAAGAATTGGCTCCGGAAATTTCTGGTTTTCTACCATTCCTTCGGGCATGGGTACTCCGCATAACATTCTCTTTCCCAGTTTATATTCACGGGCAGCGTGGCCGGTTAAATAACCCCTGATTACCATTTCCACTTTGTACTGTTCGCACATGTGACCAACAGTAACATTTGGATCAGGAACGGCAATTTTCCAGTTTGGGACAATATCAGCAGTAGCATCCAGGAATTTTGCCGCTATTTGGTTTAAGACCTGACCTTTGTAAGGAATTCCCTTTGGCAGCACCACGTCGAATGCTGAAATTCGGTCGGAAACTACCATCACCAGAAAATCGTCGTTAATGTTATATACGTCGCGGACTTTTCCTTTGTACAAACTTTTTTGTTTCGGAAAATTAAACTCTGTTTTTGTTAATGCATTATCCATTTTGAATGATTATTTATTTAGTGATATTTTATAAATTATTACTGGTTACAGGAATCTTGCCCTCAACCTTTTACTTTATTCCTTTCTTTCGCTTCTTCCTCCTCCACCGCTTTTTTCTCGTATGCTTCAACAATATCGCGCACCAAACGGTGTCTCACAATATCTTTTTTGTCGAATTCAATAACAGAAATCGATTTGATTTTGTTGAGGATTTTTAGCGCGTGTATCAATCCTGATTGGCTTTTTCGTGGCAAATCAATTTGCGTTATATCGCCGGTTATAATGAATTTTGCATTCAGCCCCATTCGCGTTAAAAACATTTTTAATTGGTTGATTGTAGTGTTTTGCGCCTCATCTAGAATTACAAAAGCATTGCTCAGCGTCCGTCCGCGCATAAAAGCCAGCGGGGCAATTTGAATTGTTCCGTCTTTCATAAACTCTTCGAGCTTTTTTGCCGGAATCATATCCTGCAAGGCATCGTAAAGTGGTTGCAAATACGGGTCGATTTTTTCTTTCAAATCGCCGGGTAAAAAGCCAAGGTTTTCTCCGGCTTCCACTGCCGGTCGGCTTAAAATTATTTTTTTGATTTCCTTGTTTTTCAGCGCCCTCACAGCAAGCGCAATTGCAGTGTAGGTTTTACCAGTTCCGGCTGGACCAATAGCAAAAAGAAGGTCGTTTTTGATGCTTTCATCCAGCAAAACACGCTGGTTTGGAGTGCGTGCCCGAACCGGTTTACCGTTGTTCCCAAACACGATTATATCCTTATCAGCCAAGCCGTTTTCTTCAAGCGACGAAATGCCGGATGAAAGAATTTCGCGGATAATATCGGGAGTGAGTATGTTGAACTGCACGTAATGGTCTAGAATAAATGCAAACTTTTTTTCAAAAAGTTTAATTTCAGCATCTTCACCCTGAATATTAAGTGAATTACCCCTTGCAATGATTTTTATTTTAGGAAAGAAAGAAGCAATAAGATCGATTTTTGAATTGTTAATGCCAAAAAACTCCAGCGGGTCAATTCCTTCAAGTATTATTTGTTTGTCCAATTGTATAATTTATAGTTTAAAACGATTCAAAATTAAAAAATATTACGATTTATTTATTTGAATAACGTTTAGCACCATCACAAGCGATTTTCGAACAAAAGAGCAGACTACTTAATATTAAATGGATTAATAATGTTAAACCCTTCGATTTGCATAAAATCTTTTTCATTTCTCGTAATTAATGCAAGTTCGTAAACAATTGCTGAGGCAGCAATAATCGCATCAGGTAATTTAATGTTATATATTTTTCGGATTTCTGCTGTTTTAAGCTTTATTGCTTGTTCCAGTTCAATTACAACACAATCACCTATAAATTCTTTCAAAACTACTAATTGATTATCAGTGGCTGTTTTCCAACATAAAAGCTCAATTTCAGAAATTACAGAAATGGCTGGATTGGACTCTTTAGTCAAATTATCTACTAATATTTCAACCGATTCAGGAAATTGTTGTTGCAGGTAATAAATTACAATATTGGTGTCCCACAAATATTTTATTCCCATGATTGTCGAAGTTCATTCAACTGGTGGTCAATATCTTCAACAGCTTGCTTTTTCATTGCACCTTTATATTTTGCAATTGAATTCAAGGAAACCTTTTGTTCAACGATGTTTTTCCGAATCCGGATTAACTTTAAGCCTTCCAGATTTTTTAATAAGGAAAGTGCTTTTTCGTTAATAATATCTACGGTTACAGTCTGCATTATCATTTATTAAATTTCTTAATTTTAGTAAAATACATCTCTTCAAAGATACAAAATATATGTTTGAGAATTTGTTAAGTGAATTCAAAGCAAAATCAAAAATTGTATCTTTAAAAATTATTTATAAGAAACTCAATTAATGCAAAAAAAAATAGCTGCCTTTAAAGAACTACTCGAAATCATGGACGAACTTCGCGAAAAATGCCCGTGGGACAAGGAACAAACTCTTGAATCACTGCGAAAACTAACCATCGAAGAAACCTACGAATTGGCAGATGCTATTCTGCAAAACGATTTACAGATGATTAAAAAAGAGTTGGGCGATTTAATGCTTCATATTGTTTTTTATTCGAAAATCGGGTCGGAAAAAGGTGCGTTTGATATGGGTGATGTTTTGGAAGGAATCAACAAAAAACTGATTTACCGCCACCCTCATGTTTTTGGAGATACTGATGTTGATGGTTCAGCTCGTAAAGTGGAAGAAAATTGGGAAGCTTTGAAATTGAAGGAAAAAGGTGGTAATAAACGTGTTTTGGAAGGTGTTCCGGCGGCAATGCCAGCTTTGGTTAAAGCCAACCGAATTCAGGAAAAAGCCAGTGGCGTTGGCTTCGATTGGGAATACAAGGAGCAGGTTTGGGATAAAGTGAAAGAAGAAATCAACGAACTTGCTCACGAAATAAACCAGGTTGAAAAAGACAAAATTGAGGCTGAATTTGGCGATCTGTTTTTTGCAATGGTAAATGCTGCACGACTTTATGGCGTTGATCCGGAAGCAGCCCTGGAACGTACCAACCTGAAGTTTATGAAGCGATTTAACTATCTCGAAAGCCAAACTTTAACAAAAGGAAAAAGCTTGCACGATATGAGTTTGGCTGAAATGGATGTGTATTGGGAGGAAGCAAAAAAATTGGAAAGTTAAGCACCCTTCTCTTTTTTACGTGTGAAGCCCAAGTAGAAAAACATAAAACTCCCGTTGAGATGAAATTAAATTAAATCGTGATTTTAAATTATGGACATCAGTGCAATAATACTGTCTGATATCATAAAAAATCTCTTTCATTTTTTCTATTTTCGAGCATTAATAAACTCAAAAATCAACAAAAATGAAAAAACTCAAACTTTTACTGATTGTCCTAATTTCGATGATCTTTTTTTATGCTTGTAATACCGAGGACGAACCTACCATAATTTTAAAGGATCTGGTGAATGGCGTAATTCAAAAAGGACCATTTATCAACGGTTCATCCATCTCATTATTCGAATTGTCTGAAACTTATATTCCATCCGGAAGTTCTTACAATACCCAAATTATTGACGACAAGGGTACTTTTGAATTCAAAAATATTTCATTGGCAAGCAATTATGTCAAGTTAAAGGCTGATGGATATTATTTTAATGAAGTTTCAGGCAAAAAATCTGCATCGCAGATAACGCTGTATGCACTGGCTGATTTATCCGATAAATCATCAGTTAATGTAAATATATTATCGCATCTTGAATATCAGCGTGTTGAAAACCTCGTTTCAAAGGGTAGCACTTTTAAGGATGCCAAAGAACAGGCAGAGGCTGAAATTTTAAAAATATTTTCTTTCAGCAAAGCAGATATAAAACCTTCAGAATCGCTGAACATTACAAATAGTGGTGATGATAATGCCATTTTACTTGCCCTTTCAGTTATTTTACAGGGTTTCCGTTCAGAAGCAGATTTGATTAATTTATTGGCAGGCATTACTTCTGACATTAAAGAAGATGGTGTTTTAAATAATCAGGACCTGGGTACATTGCTTATAAATGATGCAAAATTACTTAATCTGTCTGCTATTCGTTCAAACATGGTGAATCAATACACGTCAACCGATAACAACGCTGTGATTCCCGATTTTGAAAAATATGTTGCATTATTTATTGAAAGTACCAATTATGTATTTACCAAAAATATTGTGTATCCTGAGTTTAGCGATTATGGTGAAAATATCCTTTTTGGTGAGAAAAGCGAATTTGAAAGTGAGAAAACAAAATCATACAGTCTTTCTGCAAATGTACCCGTTGGTGCAGCATTGAAAATAGTAATGAGAGGAGATGGCTGGTATTACAATGTATCACCCAATGGCCCGGTAAACTGGAAAGTATCAGCTTTTGATCATAACAAAAACGAACAAACATTCACGTTTGTTAATTCAGGTGAACCAGATTTGTTTTCAACCATAAATTCAGGTGAAAAATCTGATTTGATAATAAAACTTATGGCTGGAAATCATACAATTGAATATTATGAGAACAATGCAACTGTTCCAACAAGAATAAAGGAAATTAACGTGACTGAGTAAAAAGTATTCATTTTTCTATTTTTTCAAGGGAGGTTGAGTTAACTTTCGCTAATATCATATATTTGAAAAAACTAAAACTTTAATCTATGAAACAAATTGCATTTCTGGTAGCCATAGTTTTGATGGCAGCGTGCACTTCAAAACCCGCAGCAGATAAAAACCGAAATATTAAAACTACCCTCACCAAAACCGAACTTCAGGATAAAATAAAAGGTGGCTGGGCCGGACAGGTAATTGGCTGCACTTACGGCGGGCCAACCGAATTTCGATTCAACGGAGTGATGATTGCCGATTCAGTTTCAATTCCGTGGGATGATACCAGGTGCTTGTGGTACTATGAAAATTCACCGGGATTGTATGATGATGTTTATATGGATTTGACTTTTGTAGATGTTTTTGAAAAAGAAGGTTTGGATGCGCCGGCAAAATCACATGCACTTGCTTTTGCCAATGCCGACTATATGTTGTGGCATGCCAATCAGGCAGCGCGTTACAATATTTTAAACGGAATTATGCCACCCGAATCAGGCCACTGGTTGAACAATCCGCACGCAGATGATATCGATTTTCAGATTGAAGCCGATTTTGCAGGATTAATGGCGCCGGGAATGGTAAACACAGCAACCGAAATTTGTGATAAAGTGGGACACATTATGAATTATGGCGATGGCTGGTATGGCGGGGTTTACGTTGCTGCCATGTATTCGCTGGCTTTTGTTTCAAACGATGTAAATTATGTGGTTACTGAAGCCTTAAAAACTATTCCACAGGAATCGCAGTTTTATAAATGCATAAGCGATGTTATCAAATGGCATTCTGAATATCCAACCGACTGGTCGCAAACGTGGAATTTGGTACAGCAAAACTGGTCGCAGGATATTGGTTGTCCCGACGGTGTTTTTGCTGATTTTAATATCGATGCCAAAATAAATGCGGCTTATATTGTTGTTGGTTTGCTTTATGGCGAAGGCGATTATACAAAAACACTTGATGTTTCAACCCGCTGCGGACAGGATTCGGATTGCAATCCGGCAAGTGCGGGTGGTATTTTGGGAACCATGCTCGGATATTCAAATATTCCGGAAGATTGGAAAAAAGGAGTAACTCCTGTGGAAGACATGGATTTCAGATATACTACAATGTCGTTAAATGATGTGTATGCAACCGGCACAAAACATGCCCTTGAAACACTTGAAAAAAACGGTGCAAAAATCGATGATGAAAATATTGAAATTCAGTTTCAGGAAATAAAACCCGTTGTTTTAGAGGTAGGTTTTGATGGACATTATCCTGTTAGTCGTGATGCAACGAACAAAATACTCGATGAAAAAACCAGTGAAATGGAATTTGATTTTACCGGAATTGGATTTGCACTTGGCGGTAATGTTAAAAAACTTGACAAAAACAATTCTGAAGATGCTGTTCTGCAATTGGAAATGACAACTGACGGCGGAACTCCCGAACATTTTACAATGCCATCGAATTTCAGCAAACGCCGCCACGAAATTGCATGGAAATATAAGCTAAGCGATGGTCAGCATAAAGTAAAAATCAGGTTAATAAATCCAACAAAAGGATTTCAGGTTGAAGCGGGGGATTTGATTGTTTATGGTTCGAAAAAAGAATCGAATTTCTGATTTTGAGTTAACCATTCCATCTTTATGAGTTAAAACTATAAAGATGGAATCTTTCTCTACCTCAGTTTCATCCGTGACAAATAATCAAGAACAATAGTATCGAATCCTGAGTTATCAATATTAAAAGCACAATTGGAGATTACCTCTCCTGTAACAATCGTTTCCCGTTTCGGCGCATCCTAAACAGCGTAAGTTTCGGTAAGGAAATTGAATTATATCTGAAAGGGGAATGCTTCAGATTGAGTGAATTTTAACCTTCCCTAAAGGGGAAAGCTACAAAACTGAATATTTATACATTTCGTCGGACGCGAAGGCTGTAATTCAGAATATTTGTACCTGTCGCTGAGCGCGAAGGCTCTAATCCTTAACATTTATTACATTCGCTGGCCGCGAAAGCTGCAAAAATGAATAACTATACGCTTCGCTGAGCGCGAAGGCTACAATAATGAATATTTATACATTTCGTAAAACGCGAAGGCTGTAATTCAGAGTATTTGTAGCCGTCGCTGAGCGCGAAGGCTTCGATCCTTAATGTTTATAACATTCGCTGAGCGCGAAAGCTGCAAAAATGAATAACTATACGCTTCGCTGGCCGCGAAAGCTACAAAACTTAATATTTATACCATTCGCTGGCCGCGAAGGCTTTTTACTACGGTGTTGATTTAGGTACTACCCTTGGAACCACAGACGACATGGACGCTCCACATACAGAGGAATTTCATAATCTTTTTTTGTGCCTTTTGCCGGCGTAAAGGTTTTTATCTCCAACAATTTATCGGTTGCTTTCGAAGCCGGTATAAAAAATCATTACGAGTGGTGGAAAGGAGAAGGTAGTGAAGAAAATCCTGATAACCGTCAATATCATAGTGCTTATATATTTGAATTTCAATTACCTTATAGTTTAACCTTTAATTTTAACTTTTAATGAAAACACAAATTATTTTAACAATTCTGGCTGTCCAATTTTTTGCAAATAGTTTTGTCATTTTAACCAAAAAACCATTAATGTCGTTGTAGCAATTCTTTTAAATCAACAATATCATATGGTTTTTCACCGAAGCCGGCGTAATATTCCAGTATTATTTTATCCTCATTTTCATCAATATTAATAACCGAATATCCGGGCAGATCGGTTTGTTTGTAAAAGGTAACATATTTTGCTTCTTCTGATAACATTTCTTTTCTGGTGTTCAACGTTTCCGGTTGCCAGTCAGGAACGTTTTCAGCAAGAGAAGGGCCATAATCTGTTATTATTTTTGATGGAATTTGGTAATTTCTGTCTTTAATAACACTTATTACCATCACCTGTACAACAGGTCCGAATTTAGTATCGCGCCGAACTACTGAATAACGATGCAGGTGGCCGCATAAAACAATTGCATTATTTTTCGCAATTAACTCCAGTAAGTTTTCTCTTTGTTCCTTATTGTTTCTTAAGGTATGCCAGCACCTTTCAGTTACGGGTATAACAGGCTCATGAATGGCAATAAATTTATATTTTGCATTCGACTCAGAAAGTTCATGATCAAGAAAAGCTAACATATCCGTTTTTTTATCATACGGATCGATGCAGGTTATTTGAACATTATCGTATTGGTAAGAGTAGTTTGCACTTTTGATTTCAGAATTATGGGTTTGTTTACGGAACATTGGAATATAAAACTCACGAAACGCTTGTTCCGCTCCCGGCCCAGTAATATCGTGATTTCCCTTTGCGATTATCCATGGCACCGGCATCTGACTTGCATCGATTGCTTTCATCGTATTGGATGCCATCTGTCGCGCTTTACTTTCATTACCAGCCAGACCTTCCGACAAATCTCCCAATTGAATTACAGCTTTTACTTGTGGATTTTCAGACGCTGCTTTTTTCCTGATGATGGTCATAAAATCATTCCAGTTATTCTCTGTATATACCGTGTATTCCTTTGTTACCTGACGTAAATCATCCGGCTTTTTCATGAGCCAATCCATGTCATGGTCTTGTAACAAATCATAATGGACGTCACCCAGCACAATTAAACTGCTTTTTTGTGCTGATGAATTAATAATACTGAAGCAGAAGATGAAAAAAAATATAATTCTCATGGTTATTTTTTTTAAGAACTTAATCAAATTTTACCGATTCAGGAAGCTCATCCAAACCAAAATACTCCTGAACAATTTTATCTGTATATATTTTTATTATTCTCATTTAACAGCTTGTCCGCACTATATTTCCCCTTGCCAATTACTTCAATTTCACCCGTAGCAAATAATCATCTGCAGTTATAAACAGTTCGGAATAATCGGCATTAAAAGCACAGTTGGCAGTTGCTTCGTTTGTCATAATTGTACCGAGGTGTTCGCCTTTGGGAGTAAATATTAATACTCCGCCAGGGCCGGTGGCAAAAATCCATCCGTTTTCATGGACTTTCATTCCATCGGGTAAGCCCTTTAAGATTTTTGTTTCATCAGTCGCATCAAAAAATACTTTTCCATTTTTTAGTAAACCATTTTCATCAACATCATAAACCATCCATATTGCTTTCTCGGGATCAGAATTGGCTATGTATAATTTTGCATAATCCGGCGAGAACGTAATTCCGTTGGGGCGTGAAAGTTCTTTTACCAGTAGCGTAATTTTTCCGTTTTTATCAACTTTGTAAACTCCCTGAAAATCGAGTTCTTTTGTCGGATCTTCCATGTTAAGCTCCAAACCGTAAGGTGGATCGGTAAAATACAAATCTCCGTTTTTATGGTAAACCGCGTCATTTGGACTGTTTAGTTTTTTACCGTTATAATTATCGGCAAGTGTTTCAAAATTTGCTTTCGGGTTTGAAAGCTGTGCATTCATTTTTGCCATTCTGCGATCGCCATGTTGGCAAAGAACAAGTTCACCTTTCAAGTTCAACAACAATCCATTTGATCCGGTTTCGCCGCCTTTTTTTGCTTTTCCTGTGTACCCGGCAGGTTTCAAATATATTTTAATTCCTCCTTTTTCAGTCCATTCAAAAATTGAATTGTTTGGGATGTCCGAAAAAATTAGTTTTTTTTCCTTTTCCAACCACAGTGGACCTTCTGTCCATTTAAACCCTTCAGCAAGGATTTCAACATTAATAATATTTGGTATTATCTCAGAAAGTTCCGGACTATTCATTATAACAGCCACATCCTTTTTATAATTCTGGCAAAACCTTCCGAAATAACAAAGAGAAAAACAAAAATGAGAATTGACGTTTTCATACCATTTATATTTTTAGAACCCATTTGCGCTTATTATCAATTGAGTACGAAATTACATCAAACGAATATCCGGGATAATTTTCTATAAATTTCTTTTCTGACAGCAGGTTTGATGCCGGACATTTCATTTTAACTTCATAGGCCAAACCTTCATTAAATGATGTGGTTACTACAAAATCAATTTCTTTGTTATCGGTGGTTCTCCAATATTTAATGGTGTCTTTGTCATAAATATTTGTAAGGCGTTTAAACACATAGTTTTCCAACAACTGCCCCTGGTCTTCCCTGTTTTTAAAATCAAACAGCCTGTTTAATGCAATATTTCTCATTCCCGAATCCTTGAAATATACTTTCGGCATTTTGGTGAGTTCCTTTCTCAGGTTGGAATAAAATGGTTTGACAAGTTCAATATGAAAGGAATTTTGAAGAACATACAGGTATTTATCAATTGTTTTGTTATCAACACCAATTGTATTTGCCAATTCGTTCCGGTTTACAAGGTTTCCGGTTTGGCCTGCCAGTATGGTTATCAGGTTATAAAATTTGTCATTGTTTGTAATTCCAGCATCTTCAATGTCCTTTTTAAGGAATGCATTTTTTAACTCCTTTAATAAAAAAACTCTTTCATCCTTATCTTTTTCAAGAGCAACTTCAGGATAACCTCCATAAACGAGATATTCATTGAATTGATCCATCAATTCCCTGTTTATTGATGAAATGTAATCATTTTGTGTTCTGATTAGTTCCATTTCGGGAATCAGATGTTCAACTCCCGTAAACTTTAGCCATTCAATAAACGAAAGTGTTTGTAATTCAAAAATCCTTTTTCTACCTGCCAGGGAATCTCTGAATTTATTATCGATATAAAAAGCGCTGCTACCTGTTGCAATAATTTTCAGGTTTTCACCGTAAACATCAAAAAGGTATTTTAAAAAGTTAGATGGATCATTAGCATATTGAATTTCGTCAATGAACAGATAAACCCTTTCGCTTCCGGAATTATTGTTTTCAATTGGCTTGGCAGGCCGTGTGACATAAGAAAAAACTTCCTCGGGATGTTTATTTATTGCCGCAAGAATATCCTGATCTTCCAATGTGATATACGCAACTTTTTTTCCTTCATCCTGAAGCTTTTTGTAAATTGCTTTTAGTAGTGATGTTTTTCCACATTGCCGCGCACCTGTAACTATTGAATATTCTTTTCTTTTGATATGGTTGATTAACTCATCATGAATATTGCGTTTGATGTACATTATTTTTTTTCTTACAAAAATAACAAATCATGGATATTCTTGGAGTCAAATTCCAAAAATATCGGATATTTTTGGAATTACCTTCCCATTTTATCCAGAACCAAAAGAAAAATAGTAATTTTTATTCAAAAAAAAGCCGCTGTCCAACAAATGCGAACAACGGCTCATATATATAAATGGTTTTTTTAAGACTCTGCTTCAGCTTTTGAGAAATCCATGGCGGACATTCTTTTGTATGAATTGAAACGCCATTTTGCATTTTCTTCAGAGGCTGCAAAAAGTTCGTCGGCAGCAGCAGGGAAAGTCTTTTTCAGCGAAGTAAAACGTACTTCGCCATTTAAGAAATCCTGGAATTTGCTCCAATCCGGTTCTTTTGAATCAAGCTGGAACGGGTTTTTGCCCTCTTCTTCCAACAATGGGTTGTACCGGAAAAGTGACCAGTAACCTGATTCAACTGCCCTTTTTTGTTCTTCCTGAGCTTTGCCCATGCTCGCGCGCAAACCGTGACTAATACATGGTGAATAAGCAATAATTATTGAAGGGCCAGGATATGCCTCAGCCTCTTTCAATGCTTTCAAGTATTGCGATTGATTGGCGCCCATTGCAACCTGTGCCACATAAATATATCCGTAAGAAATCATCATAGCGCCCAGGTCTTTTTTGCGAACACGTTTTCCTGCAGAGGCAAATTTCGCAACTGCACCAACAGGTGTTGATTTCGATGCTTGACCGCCGGTGTTTGAATAAACCTCGGTATCCATTACCAAAACATTGATATCCTGTCCGCTGGCCAAAACATGATCCAGACCACCGTAACCAATATCATAAGCCCAACCGTCGCCACCAAATACCCAAATCGATTTTTTTACTAAATATTGTTTTAGATTCATAATCTCTTTGGCATAGTCACTTTCACTATCTGTGATGGCTGCTTTTACTTTTTCTGAAGCAACTACAGAAGCTTCAGCGTTATTCTTGTTAGCCAACCATTCTGCAAAGGCTTCTTTCATTGAATCTGTGGCACCATTACTCATCGCTCCCTGCATAATTTCAGATATGCGATCGCGCTGAGCTTGAACACCTTCTGCAAAACCAAAGCCGTATTCTGCATTGTCTTCGAAAAGTGAATTTGCCCAAGCTGGTCCATGTCCTGAATCTTTATGCTTGCAATAAGGAGTTGATGGAGCTGATCCGCCATAAATTGACGAACAACCTGTTGCATTGGCAACCATCATTCTTTCGCCATAAAGTTGGGTAATTAGCTTAATATAAGGCGTTTCACCACAACCGGCACAAGCTCCCGAAAATTCGAACAGCGGTTGTGCAAACTGCGAGTTTTTCACCGACTGGTATTTATCAACTACTTTTTCTTTTAAAGAAACATTCTGAACCATGTAATCCCAACGTTCAATTTCTGATTGCTGAGTTCCAAGAGGTTTCATTTCAAGTGATTTAACTTTCGATGGACATACGTCAGCACAGTTACCGCAACCTGTACAATCGAGCGGACTAACCTGAATGCGGAAATTTAAACCGGCAAAAGATTTTGATGGTGTTGCAACACGCACTTCAGTTCCCGCTGGAGCAGTATCAACTTCTTTATCTGTTAAGAGGAAAGGGCGAATAGCTGCGTGAGGACAAACATAGGCACATTGGTTACACTGAATACAGTTTTCAGGTTGCCATTCGGGAACATTAACAGCAATCCCACGTTTTTCCCAGGCGGCAGTACCAAGTGGGAAAGTTCCGTCTTCATTGCTTGTAAATGTTGAAACCGGGAGATCATCACCACGTTGTCCGTTAATAACATCAACCACTTTGCGAATATATTTTGGACGTAGAGTATCATCGTTTTCTTCGGCTACTACAATTTTCTTCCATTCTTTAGGAACTTCAATTTTTGTTATATTTTTTCCACCTGCATCAACAGCTGCATAGTTCATGTTTACAATACGTTCACCTTTCCTACCATAGGATTTTACAATGGCTTTTTTCATTTCATCAACAGCAATACTGTAAGGTATTACTTCGGTGATTTTGAAAAATGCGGATTGCATAATGGTATTAGTGCGTGTTCCCAGACCCAATTCTTCACCTAACTGAGTACCATTGATTATGTAAAAGTTAATCTCATTTTCTGCCATGTATTTTTTCATGGAATCGGGAAGTTGATTTTTCGTTTCTTCCTCATCCCAAATGGAATTCAATAAGAATGAACCTCCTTTTTTTAAACCTTTTAAAACATCATATAAATGAAGGTAAGCCGGAACATGGCAAGCCACAAAGTCAGGAGTTGTTACCAAATATGTTGAACGGATTTGTTTATTTCCAAAACGAAGGTGAGAACAGGTAAAACCGCCTGATTTTTTTGAATCATACTGGAAATATCCCTGGCAATATTTGTCGGTTGCATCGCCAATAATTTTAATTGAATTTTTGTTTGCACCAACTGTTCCATCAGAACCCAAACCATAAAATTTAGCCTGATAAGTCCCTTTTGGTGTAATATCGATTTCTTCTTTTAAAGGCAACGATTTGAAAGTTACGTCATCAACTATACCAATTGTGAAATCACCTTTTGGCTCATTCATTTCAAGATTTTCGTAAACAGACATAATTTGCGATGGTGTAGTATCTTTTGAGCCCAAACCATAACGTCCGCCAACAATAACAGGCGCATCTTTCTTTCCGTAAAAATAAGATCTGATATCCAGGAAAAGTGGTTCACCACCTGCTCCGGGTTCCTTGGCACGGTCTAAAACAGCAATACGTTTTACCGATTTTGGAAGTGCTTCGGCAAAATATTTGGCAGAGAATGGTCGGAACAAATGAACCACAACCAAACCTACTTTTTTACCTTGCGCTGTTAAATAATCAATTGTTTCGCGAATAGTTTCTGTCGCCGATCCCATTGCAATAATTATATTTTCAGCTTCAGGGTCGCCATAATAAGTAAACGGACGGTATTTTCTTCCTGTTAATTCACTGATTTGATCCATGTAACCTGCAACAATATCAGGCACCGCATCATAAAAACTATTTGATGCTTCTTTTGCCTGGAAGAAAATATCAGGATTCTGAGCTGTACCGCGTGTTACCGGATTTTCAGGATTTATGGCACGGTTGCGGAATTCCTGTAATGCATTCTGGTCAATCATCGGAATGATATCTTCCATTTGTATGGCTTCAATTTTTTGTACTTCGTGCGAAGTGCGGAATCCATCGAAAAAAGCAAGGAATGGAACTCTTGATTTGATTGTTGCCAAATGAGCAACACCTGCCAAATCCATCTCTTCCTGAACAGAACCAGCTCCAATCATTGCAAAACCTGTTTGACGAGCAGCATAAATATCACTGTGGTCGCCAAAAATTGAAAGTGCATGACCCGCCAGCGCGCGTGCACTAACATGGAATACAGTAGGTAATAATTCTCCGGCAATTTTGTACATATTCGGAATCATAAGTAACAATCCCTGCGATGCAGTGTATGTTGTAGTTAATGCTCCCGATTGCAACGCACCATGAACAGCACCCGCAGCACCGCCCTCACTTTGCATTTCTGCCAGGCGCACCGGACGGCCAAACATATTCTTTTTCCCAAAAGCGGCCCATTCATCAACATACTCCGCCATAGTTGACGAGGGTGTAATGGGATAAATACAAGCGACTTCGCTAAACATGTAACTCATGTATGCGGCTGAATAATTACCGTCACATGTAATGAATTTTTTCTGCTTTGTCATTTTTCTAATTTATTGATTTTGATATTTATATTTAATTTATTGCGCTAGTATAAGAATCCAAAAAGCCATAAAGGAATTTTATTACCTTCCCCGGTTTCAATAACATCCGAAGCTGCAAACAAATCGGAACCCGGCTCCAGTTTACGACCACCAACTATGAAATGATATTTTTCATTCACACAAAAATCAGCAACCGGCGAGCTTTTTACACTACAAATGTAATCTACCTGATTGTAAAAAAAAGTTTGACGTAAGTTTAAACTTTCTGTATTATTTGGCGCAATTGCATATAATAAATTTGTGTTGTGCAAATATACCTTGTCCGGCTTTTTCATTTGTTCGTCATCGCCATTTGAATATAACAAATTTATTAGTCGTGCATTCTTCAGGTAATTCAAATAATTCATTATTGTTGCCCGCGAGGTTTCAACTGATGTGGCTAGTTTACTTACATTAGGAGTAAAAGGAGCTTCGGTGGCAATAATGTGCAGCAGCTTTCTGAGTTTTGGCAGGTACTTTAGCTCAATTTGGTTGATATATGGCACATCTATTTCCAAAGCCAGGTTAATGTGCATCAACAATCGATTAATATAAAAATTTGGATCGTCGATAAAATATGGGAAATAACCACTTTTCAGATATTCACCAAAAAAAGCAAGCGGTCGAACCTTCGAAACAATTTCATGTGCAATTTCAACATGATTGGAAATTACTTCTTCAAAAGAGTAGTGCCCGAAATTATTTCCAGTCTGGTAATTCAAATATTCTCTGAATGATAACCCTTCTAAATGATTAATTTTTGCAATACCTTGTAAATCAGGATTTCCTTCCGCAATACGAAGAACCGGTGATGAACTGAAAATAATTTTTAATTCCGGAATTTCATCAACACATTTTCTTAAATCGGCAGACCATTCGGGATATTTTTGAATTTGATCGAGTACAAGAACTTTTCCTCCCCTTTTTGCAAACTCATCAGCAAATGAACTGATTTTTCGCTTTGTGAAATAGAAATTATTCAGGTTAATATACAAAACAGAATTATCATCACTGTACTTCTCCCTAATGTAATCAAGCAAAAAAGTAGTTTTACCAACTCCCCTAAATCCCTTTATACAAATGAGTTGCTGACTCCAGTCGATACGTTTTGAAAGCCCCCTTTTAATAGTGGGTTTCCTGCTTTCAAGCAACGATTTATGTGTATTTTGAAAAAATTCCAAGTTTTAAATTTTGTGCAAAAATAGTCAGAATTGTGTGATTTTTGCAATCTGTAGATTACAAAAGTAAAAATAAGGTGTAATTTATAACTAATAAAAATAGCAATATTCTGAAATCTTTTAATTTACAAAGCTGTCGATCAAAAAATTCTAATTTTGCAAAAAACAAAGATATATGCTAAAAAAGCCCGAGCTTCTTTTACCTGCAGGAAATACCGAATCTCTATTTGCCGCCTTTAGGGCAGGAGCAAATGCGGTTTATTTAGGGTTATCGCAGTTTAACGCACGGGCAAGGGCGAGCAATTTTAACTCATTTCAGTTTATCGCAATTTTAAAAGAAGCAAGAAAACGAAAGGTTTTGGTTTACGTTACTTTAAATACGGTGATAAAAAACGCTGAAATCGGTTCATTAATTGAATATCTCCATTTATTAAACGAGGCTGGTGCAGATGGAATTATTGTACAGGATTGGGGAGTGTATTTTATTGCAAAACAGTATTTCCCAAAGCTAAAAATTCATGCCAGTACTCAAATGGGAGTTCACAATTCAATGGGTACAAAGTTTTTGGAAGAAAAAGGTTTTCAACGAACTGTGCTTGCCCGTGAACTTACTTTGAAAGAATTGGAAAGTATTGTAAAAAACTCGCCCATCGAAACCGAAGTTTTTGTGCATGGGGCATTGTGTTATTCTTTTTCAGGAATGTGCCTTTTTAGCAGCTATACCGGTGGAAGGGGAGCCAACCGCGGGATGTGTGCCCAACCATGCCGTCGCGAATATGAAGATAAAAACAATAAAAAGTACCTTTTCAATTTAAAGGACAATCAACTGCTTGAATACATTCCGAAGCTAACAAAAATGGGCGTTTCGAGTTTGAAAATCGAGGGACGGATGAAATCAGGCGAATATACTTTTCGGGTTGGATCAGCGTATAGGATGGCGCTCGATGATGAATCAAAAATTGATTTGGCCCGGCAACAATTGGAACTTGATTTCGGTCGGCAAAAAACAAGCTATTTTGCCGGGGGTGACGTGAAATTAGCTATTTCTGAAGTTGCGTCAACAGGTATTTTATTGGGGAAAGTAGAAAAAATATCAGGAAGTAAAATACTTATTTCTTCTTCAATCCCAATTGAACCAAAATTTAGGTTGCGCATTTTGGGGAAGGAAAATTCAGATCCCATTTATATTATTGCAGGAAAACCTGAAAAGGAGGGAACATTATATTGGGTTGAAATACAAAATCAAAAAATTGAAGTTCAAAGCCTGGTATTTTTAACCAAGTTACAGGATCAAAAATTTCAGGATAAGCTTGAGAATATTACACAACTACCAGTCAAACCAATTTCATTGAAATTTAAAGAATCAATTTTAAATGATTTGCTTGAAAAGCAATTGCCTGGAGTCAGTAAGTTATATTTCCGCATTGGTTCATTCGATTGGTTAAAACTCATCAATTTCAATGAGTTGGACGGACTGTTTCTTTCGTTCACAAAAATAATGTGGGCTAAGTTTAATCCGGATGAAGAATTCATTAAAAGCAACCACGAAAAGGTTTTTATAGAATTCCCAAAATTTATTCCCGAAAACTCAATCGGTTTTTACAAGAATCTGGCAGATAGAATGGTTCAGCTTGGCATTCGTAATTTCGTAATAAGTCATCTTTCTCAAAAACTATTTATCCCTGAAAATTGTAGAATTATTACAAATGAAAACGTGTATGCGTTTAATGATGCGGCTATAAAGTGTTTGAAAACCGAGAAAGTTGAGAATTTTATTTACCCATTTGAAATTGATTTTGAAACCCTTGAATCGATAAGTTGTAAAAGCGGGATTGTCCCTGTTTATTTTTATCCTGAACTATTTTATTCCCGAATGCCTGTTCATATTGAAAACAGTGAAGAATTTGCCGGGGATGACACAAAAACCAAATATAAAAGGTACCGGAAAAACGGGATTACAATAATTGTTCCCGACCGTGCAGTTTCAATTTTACATCATAAAAACAGGCTTTCAAAAATGGGGTTTTCAAATTATTTGATTGATGTCAGTTATGACATTTTTTCGAAAAACCGTTTGAAGACACTCAAAACAAGGTTTTTAAAATCAGAGCAAATTCAACCTACTACAACTTTTAATTTTACAAAAGGATTGAGATAGAGGAAAACGCCAAGTGGAAAGACTGGCAGCATTTTCCACACCAAGACAAAAAAAAAGCAAGTTCAAAAAAATGAACCTGCTTTTCTATATCATATTTCTTTATATTTTATTCGTCATTCATCGATGCTAAAAACTCTTCCATTGAATTGGCGCGCATCAAACGGGTTTTCATAAAATCCATTGCTTCCAGAGAATTCATGCCGCCGAGGTAGTGGCGCAAAATCCAAAGTTTGTCAATAATTTGTTTCGAAAACAACAAATCTTCGCGACGCGTACTTGATGAAGGAATATCGACAGATGGGAAAATCCGTTTGTTCGACAATTTCCTGTCAAGCTGCAACTCCATGTTACCAGTTCCTTTGAATTCCTCGAAAATCACATCATCCATTTTCGAACCGGTTTCAGTGAGTGCAGTTGCGATAATTGTCAGCGAACCGCCCTCTTCAATATTTCTGGCTGCACCAAAAAACCTTTTTGGCTTGTGAAGCGCATTTGCGTCAACACCACCGGAAAGTACTTTCCCTGATGCAGGTTGCACAGTGTTATAAGCACGCGCCAAACGTGTAATAGAATCGAGCAGAATCACAACATCATGGCCACATTCAACCATTCGTTTTGCTTTTTCGAGAACAATATTTGCTACCCGCACATGTTTATCGGCAGGTTCATCGAAAGTGGATGCAACAACTTCGGCATTTACACTTCGTGCCATGTCGGTTACCTCTTCAGGTCGCTCGTCAATCAGCAAAACAATCATATAAACTTCAGGATGATTGGCGGATATTGCATTTGCAATTTCTTTAAGTAAAACGGTTTTACCGGTTTTTGGCTGTGCAACTATTAAACCGCGCTGGCCTTTTCCAATTGGGGCAAACATGTCAACAATCCTTGTGGAAAGGTTGTCATGACCGTTTCCGGTCAACTGAAACTTTTCGTTTGGGAAAAGTGGTGTTAAATGATCGAAAGGAACCCTGTCACGAATGTAGTCGGGACTCCTACCGTTTATTTCAAGTACTTTGATTAACGGAAAATATTTCTCGCCTTCTTTTGGTGGCCGAATTGTACCTTTTACTGTATCACCGGTTTTTAAACCCATCAGTTTAATTTGCGATTGCGATACGTAAACGTCGTCGGGAGAATTCAAATAATTGTAATCCGATGAACGTAAAAATCCATAACCGTCAACAAGTATTTCAAGTACCCCTGTATTAGTTATAATTCCTTCAAATTCAAACTGGCGATTTTTGTTTTTACCGTTTCCGTTTTGATTTTGATTTTGATTTTCGTGTTTCGGTTTATTCGATTTTTTCGGCTCGTTATTTTCTTGTTCAACTACCAAAGGAGCTACTTCATCAACTGGATTTTCAATGCTCACCGGAGTATCCGGTTCATCATTAATTTCAACATCGAGAGGTTCACGGTTCAGCTGTTTTTCAAACCTGAATTTTTCTTGTTTATTCTCTGGTTTTGAATGGAAAGATTTCTCCTTTTTATCCTGTTTTTGATTTAAATCTTGTGTTTGCTCAGGTTTTTCCGGAACGCGTTTACGCTCAGTTTCATCAATTGCAGGTTTCTCACGACCAAATCCTTTAATAATTGCTTTAATCTGTTCCTGGCGTGACTGCACTCCTGAAGATTCCTGCTTTGCATGTTTCTTTTTACCAGTTTCAACTTTCTCGCGCTTTACTACTGGTTCAATACGTTCACGTCGCGGCCGGTTACCCCGTAAATCTTCCTGTTGCGTATTGTTTTGATTATCCGATGAAAAAGGTTTTTTAACCAGGAATGATTTTAACCCTTTTTCTTCTTTGGCAGGTTCTTTTATCACATTTTTGCGTTCAGATTTTTCAGATTCCTGAATCGCTTGTGTATCAAGTATCTTATATACAAGATCCTGCTTTTTTAATGATTCAATTTTTTTAATATTAAGCTCTTTTGCGATCTCCCTCAATTCGGGAACAAGCTTTTTGTTCAATTCTAGAATATCGTACATTGTTAAAATATTATGCTTTTTTATGATTTAAGTGTTGAATAATAATTCGGAACAATTGAAATGGGGGAGTGAATTTTATAAATTCGGGTGCAAGTATATTAAAATACTTAATACCAAACAAGCATATAAAACTCTTTTTTAATTTTCTCCTTATATATCTGCTAATTTATCAATTAAAACCTTACAATACAATAATTCAACCTTCCCGTTTTATTTAAAATGTTAAAGAATGCATATAGGTGTAGTTATATACGTTATGTTTTTTGAAAAGGTTTATAGCCTAATATTATATTTCAGTTTCAACCTCACTGCGCTTTCGTCCATTATAAAGACATTACCGGGTTTGTTAAAATTCGAAGTCCATGCAAGAATAATTTCGTTGCCCGGTTTAACTATCCATTGGAAACGTGCCTGCCAGCCAGCGACTTTGCTTGCATTATCATATTGAAGGTAGTTATAAAGAGTAATGTTTGGACTAAACAATACATTTGCGTTCACTTGAAAGATATTAGCAGTAAATTTTCCTTCTGGTAATGTAATATTGTTTTGGGTCACTGAACCTCCAATAAAAAAAGGCACAGCAATTTTCCAGTTTACAAGCAATTTAATATCATTTCTTTTACCGTTGTAAAAATCGCCAACCCTATAACTTACTGCTCCCCAAACATTTCGTGCACCTTTCGTTTCAAGTTCAAATTGATGTTGCCACCATTCGTAATTTCCCTTTGGGATAACAAAATCATCAAAAATTTTAAAGTCTTCGTTTAACGATTCATATTGACTTACGAGTGAATATTTGATTACTTCGCCCGACATAAAACGTATCCCGAGCGGTTGAATCTTAAATTCGCGGGTTTCCAGATCATTTGATTCCAAATTGCTAATGTGGTTAAAACTTCCGCCAAATTCAATTTGCATAATTCCCAATTTATTGGGGCGCGGTCCGAACATTAATTCACCGTATGATTCATTGATATTGGTTCGTGGCACAAAACCCATACCTGCAACAAAATTTTTCCCAATTTGATGAAACCCTAAACGTGCTTTTACGAAATCATTTGGATATACAACTTGTGTACCCCACGAGACATCGTCTTCCAACTTTTCCGTATTCGATTTTAAGCCAAAAAGCAGAAAAGAGACATTTTTATTTTTCTGAAACGTTGAAGTTGAAAGGTTCATGTCAGCGCCAAATACAAGGTTTGTCTCATTGCCAAGCGCATTTCCATAGGTGCCGATAAAACCGAACGATGATTGTTTTCCAATATTACGCGTCACCCTGGCAACCGAAAAATTGTTGATTGAGCTATCGCGGGCATCATTTATATACATCATGCCAAGGTTCCAATCGTCAATTTGCCCGGTCAATTTTGCCCCAACATTTATTGGAATTGGCACTAATGAATCATTGAGTCCCATCCGCCTTGAAAAAAATGGTATTATACTTTTTGAAACCGGACTTGCATCATCTGCATCAATTCCAAACTTAAAGTGGCTTGCACCATCCAGAAAAAAGTCACGTTTTTCGGGATAATGAAGACTGAAGCGGGTTAGATTTATCTGGCGATCGTCAACTTCGGTTTCAGCAAAATCAGTATTAATTGTAAGAGATGATTTTAAACCTGGCGTAATCTGATAAAACAGGTCAATGCCCCCTGTGAGTTTCGGATCAGCATCTTCACCTTTTTTTGTATTTAATCCGGCAACCAGATAAGGAGAAATATCTAACCCAATTCCCTGAGTAATATCTTCAATGCCATCTAAAATACCAGCATCAGAAACCTGAAATTTATGCGCATTTAAGTTAGCCTCCGGCCAATAGTCTGTTTCGAGACTGTTTACTATGTTTCTAATGAATTTTACTCCCCATTGCGTACTTTCCTTGTCAAATCCCATTGTTTTGAACGGAATAGCCAACTCAGCTTCCCATCCCCAATCTGTAATTTTTGCTTTTCCTGTCCAAAGCCCATCCCATTCCTTGTTGAGAACATTGCCATTCCCACTAACTATAGCATCGCCAATTGATCCACGTGGGCCAACCTGAAACCAATAGCCATTTCGCTTATCAAGATAGGTGTCTATAATTATCTGAATACGATCATCCTTTCCCAAACTCACGTCTCGCGCCATTTCCTTAGCTGTAATTTTGTCGGGATCATCCCAGCATTTTACCGCAAAATAAATGTTGTTTGCATCGTAACAAGTTAGAAAAATGGTTTTCTTGGAAGCAGGTCTTCCCTCGAAAGGCTCACGTTGGTAGAACTCGTCAACTGCAAAAGCTTCGTTCCATACTTTTTCGTTAACATAACCATCGATTACAGGAGGTGTTGATATCCGAATAGCCTTAATTGTCTTTTGTGCATTGCTGACTTCAAAAAATATAAATATAGCGGCAACAGAAATGATAAATTGTTTCAATTGATTTAGGTGTAAAATTTAAACGGAGCTAATGTAATTAAAAATGTGAAGGTTGAAAAATAGCTTGCAACGGATTGTTTCCATTCATTCAATAAATAACCTGAAACTTATGCAGAAAGTCTTATATTCTATAAAAACCAGAAACTAACATGATCACTTATTTTATACCAACTACCCGAATAACGGATGCCAAACCCTGATGATAAGTTCCTTCATTAAGTACTTCTTCAGTTTGTGTTATGGTCAATTTTGACAATGAGCTAAAATCAATTTTCATCTCCTTTTCCGAAAACAACATATCAATATCTCGTGGTCCTCCTGTTTTGTTATTAATTTGATTCTTTGAAAACCCCTCCAAAATCAAAGTTCCCCCAGGTTTTAAAAATGATATTAACTTTTTGTGATAATCCTCCCGTTTTACAGGATTCATATGAGCAAAAATCAATGCAATACAATCGAAGGATTCAACAGGAAATTCAACAAATTCATAATCCTCAATTCTGTAATCAATTGAAACGCCCTTTTTCATAGCCAGCAATTCTGCTTTTCTTTTTCCTTCAATACTTGGGTCAAATGCAGTTACCTGCCACCCAATTGTTGCTGCGTAAACTGCATTTCTACCTTCGCCCTCTGCCGGAAAGAGAATATTCCCAGGGGTAATATTTTTTAGCTGATTTTTAAGAAATTTGTTTGGTTCAATGCCATAAGCATAATCATCTGCTTTATAACGTTCGTTCCAGAAATTATTCATCATTTAAAAATTTAGAATACTTGAACAAAAAATTACCTGGGAGGTTCATAGAGTATTTTTATAAAAGTTTTTATTCGTGATTTTCCGATATTTAATATTGAACATAAAGGTTTTGAACCAACCAAAAAACTCATTTGTGTGATTTGATTATTCACATAAAAAAATATTGACATCCTTGAGCTTTTACATCGTATTTTTTTGAAATATAGATTGCTAAAAACTAACTTTACGAATCATAAAAAAACTAAACCTAAAATTATGAAATCTAAAAATTCTTCGATAAACCGCAGAGAATTTATTGGTGGCATGAGCGCAGCAGCAGTTGGACTTACAGTTATACCGCGACATGTTTTGGGCGGAAATGGCTTTGTTGCCCCAAGCGACAAAATTAATGTGGCATATATTGGCTGCGGAACACAGGGATTACGACAGTTACCCGATATTATTAAACTACCTGAAGTTCAAATAACTGCTGTATGTGATCCACAACGAAAAGCAATTAATTATTATGACTGGGGGCCAACCGGACTTCGTGATGAAATGCGTGAATTAATCGGTAAACCCAACTGGAATACAGGGGGTAACAATACAATTCCAGGGGGCTTGGACAACGGGAAGGAAATTGTTGATTCCTATTATTTAAACCAAACCGGTACAAAAAGTAACTGCAAAGCATACACTGATTTTCGTGAATTATTCGAAAAAGAAAAAGATCTTGATGCCGTTCAGGTAATGACTCCTGACCATCTGCATGGAGTTATTTCTGCAGCAGCATTAAAACGCGACATCTCAGTTTCTGTGCACAAACCACTGTCGAACCGACTATTGGAAGGGAAAAAAGTGATTGACCTGGCTCATAAATCAAAGGCAACCACACACCTTTTACCATGGGATTCAAATGGAGCAGATATGCCAAAAATAATGGAGTGGATAAACAGTGGGGCAATAGGTGAATTAAAGGAAGTACACAACTGGTCATATCGCCCGGTTTGGCCGCAGTATGCGAAATTACCTTCTGACACACCAAAATTGCCCGAAGGATTTGAATGGGATTTGTGGTTAGGCCCTGAAACAGCGCGACCTTATCATCCGCATTACACAAACATGGTTTTCCGCGGATGGTACGATTTTGGCGCTGGTTCAATGGCCGACATGGGTCACTATAGTTTGTGGACCGTTTTTGAAGCATTAAAACTGGGCAAACCAACTATAATTGAACCAAATTTCAGCCACGTCTGTGATATAAATGACGAAGGAGCTGCTTTTAAAATTAACAATGACTTTAGTTTTCCGTTTGCAAGTTCAATGCGGTTTAAATATCCGGCAATTGAAGGTCGCCAGGCAATCGATTTGGTATGGTATGACGGTGGTATGCGCCCCCCGGTGCCAAAAGAGTTTTATGAACAGGGTATCGAATTTCCATCAGAAGGAATGATGTTCATAGGCACGAAAGATATAATTCTGACCCGTGGATTTTTGGTCGAAAACCCATATCTTTTATCAGAAGGAGTAAAAACAAGCAAAGAAGTATCGGCTGCGGCAGGAGCTGTTAAAGTACCGGGGATTAAACGGTTTATAGACGGTGTAAAATCAGGTAAACAAATCGATGGTAGTTTCCGCCAGGCCTGGCCAATTACCGAGGCGGTAAATTTATATGCTGCAGCGCTTCGTTCTCACAAAACTTTGATGTATGATGCCGATAAAATGAAAATAACCAACGACGAAAAGGTTAATGAATATTTGAATCGTAATTACCGCAAAGGTTGGAGTCTGGAGGAAATTTAAAGTTCTTTTTTACAGATTGCGAGTTCAGAGTTTAAAGTTTAAAGTTTAAAGTTTAAAGTTCAAAAATCCTGAAAGGATTTAATATAAATTTGAAAAAAAGAAAAAGAATCGGCGCAATCAGTCATTAGATTGAAACGCAAAATTTGAATGCGCCTAAAATGAAGATAGTTCATTGGAAATACCATTCTAAAAATAGAAACATTATTAAATCGAATAAAACCAAAGGAGGATAATTGAATTTCCGGTTAGAACGGACAAACTTCCGTCTTCGGACTTCTGTCTTCCGACAAATTTTTACATTATGAAAACCACAAGAAGAGATTTTATCAAAACAACAGGAGTCGCAATCGGTTCGGCAGCTCTTTTAAGTTCTGTTCCTTTTAATATGATTGGTTGTGCAGCACCAAAACCAAAAGATTTTGGATTCCAGGTATGGACTATCAAAGATGAATTAATAGCCAATTTCCCGGGAACATTGAAAAAAATGGCAGATTTGGGTTACAAACAGGTTGAAATGTGCTCTCCACTGGGTTATACAAGTTCAGGTTTCGGACCATTAAACGAAATGAGCGGCACCGAAATGAAAAAAATCATAGATGATTCAGGATTGACTTGTATTAGTTCGCATTACGGAATGGGCGAATTGCGTGACAGCCTTGACAATCGTATTGAATGGGCAACGCAACTCGGTATGAAACAAATGGTGGCTTCCAGTTTCTGGCTTCCTGAAGGTGCCTCGGTTGACGATTACCGCAAAGCATGCGACGAGTTGAGTGTAATTGGTGAGAAAACAAAAGCTGCCGGAATACAAATGGTCTTTCACAATCATCACATGGAATTTGAGAAAAGGGGAGAAGAACTGATTTACGAAGAAATGATGAAGGTTTTAAATCCCGATTTGGTAAAAATGCAGTTCCAGGTTGCGGTAGTAAACATCGGTTATAAAGCTGCTGATTATTTCAGAAAATATCCAGGACGGTTTCAATCCGCTCATCTTGCCGACTGGTCGAAAGAAAAAGATGCCCAGGTACCTATAGGACAAGGTGATGTTGACTGGAAAGATTTCTTTGAAGCTGCTAAAATTGGAGGAGTTCAGAATTATTTCGTTGAAATGGACCCGGAAACTTTTGAGCCGAGCGCAGAATATTTATTGAAAATATAGTTAGGGGTGGTAAATAAACCGCCTCAAACCCACGCTGACCGCTTAAAGCAGATTTAGGATTCGTTTTTTGCCACCGCAACAATGGAGTTATCAGCCGACAACTGATGTTCAAATTGCAAATCCACACTAACAAAGGTTTTATTATTGACCGTTGGTGGTTTTTTAATCCACTAACTAAACGTGCATTTGATAGGGAGCACAATGGTAATATTCCATAGAGAATTTAATGCACGATACTATTTCTAAAAGCGACTTTGGTAATGGGCAAGGCGGAAAATACATTTGTCCGATCTGCAATTTAATTACAGAGATCTGCTTAACTATTATATAGGGATGAATAAGCTGGGTCACAATAGAGGTATTATGGAGATTAGTTATCCATTCTTCTTCTCGTACATTGTAACAAAATCGATTTCTGATTCAATGAGGATGAAGGTAAAAGAATTGGAGGTGATACTGTGTTTATTTATTGATCCATTTCAACGAAGATTTACGATGGGAGAATTGGTTAAGAATTTTGATTATCCGGAAGAAGATTTGTTTGAAATAGATTTGGATTGGAAGTGATTATATCTTCTCAAACGCCCCACATTTAAAATCTTTATCGTTCCGCTGATCATTCCGGTTCATCAAACATAGCAGGTTTTCTTCCCAGTCGTCGATCTGGTGTTTCCGGCAAATAACGCACAATCCCGGAACCGGCACCGAATCAGGGTCGATTTTTGTGCCATCGTCATTGTAAAAACAATTGATATCTTCGCGATATTGATTGCTGTTATTTTCGAGATTTTCAAGTTCGACCTGAAGTTCATCCCAAACCAGGATTTCCAACTGTCGCTGTTTAAATGCAAACCAATCTTCCCGGTAGTTCGAGCTTTCAACAATATTTTTAAAATTGGCAAATGGCTTACGGTTATTCAGGACATTGATAAGTTTATTATTCAGGTTTTTATCGTTAATCTCTTCCACAAATTTTTCCATAATTTTAAACGACTCGTGTGATTCCCGAGGTTCAACTGTGATATATGTTTCCCAATCTTCGTGCAAAAATCTTTGTTCATCCTCATCCTCATCATCGAATTCCGGATTTATAGATAAGTCCGAAAATCCATCCAACATTCCTTTTGGTATTTCTTCTACTTCCAGCGTTTCGGGGTTAATAAAGCAAACCAATCCGCAGTCGATATTTTCAGCTACGGTATGAACCAATTCGCGGTATTTTTCTGGAATTTCAGGTTCTGTTTCGTCTGGCTTCTCGTAAATTTCTTCGAGTAGAAAATCGAAAATTTTCTGCAGTTTTTCCTTATCCTCTTTTACCGAATGCAGAATTGGGAGAATTGCGTCTAAAAGTTGCTGCGCATTCATATCGATAATTTTTATTCTTTTCCCGCACCATCCTTTTGTTTTTCAATAAAATAGGGCTTCGATGAATGTTCTATCGCTTTTATTGCGATATCTTTTAAACTGGTTTCGGCAGTAACTGTTTTTTGCGACAAATCTTTTAATGATATTTCAAGGTCTTTAATTTTTGCGTTCAGTGTCTGAATAATCTGGTCTTTTAGTTTAAGCTCGCCTCCAACTTCTTTTTCACTCAATTCTTTTTCGAACCTAAATAAGGTTTCTGTTTTTTCAGTTGCTGCTTTTACTGCTACGTCAACCGCCTTTTCCAGTTCTTTTGGGAAAGCGGCACTTTTCGCCCTGAGTTCAGCAAGTTCGGTTTCGGCTAATTTGAGGTTGGCTTCGCGATCGGCGACTGCTTTTTCGAAGGCTGCTTTTTTGTCAGTCAACTCTTTTTCAAGTTTTTGTTTTTTCTCTTCATACAAATCCGACTCTTTTTTACGATTTATCTGAAGCGTGTAATTGTAATCTTCCTCTTCCCGTTTGCGAGTTTTGGCAGTTATTTCATTATCTTCTTTTTGTTTTTCAAGTAATGTATCCAATTCTTTTTTCCACTGGATTTTCTTTTCGGATATTTCTGCGTCAAACCGTTCTTTTTCTATTCTGATTTTTTCTTCAAGTTCGGCTTTCCGCGTTGCCATTTCCTGTTCAAACTGTTCCTTTTTTTCCTTTTGTGCCAATAACATTACCGAAAGTGAATCGGTACTTGCCGAAAGCTGGTACAATTCTTCAAGATTTTTCTTTTCAGTTTGAATAGCCTGCTGCAGTTCTTCAAATTTTCTGTATTCTTCAACAAACTTTTCGCCCAGTTTATCAAGCGAGGAGGTGATTTCCACTTTCAAACCCGCCAGACCTTTAATGATAGTTTCGTTGCTTAAACTTTCCGCTTTTTTAACTAACGTTTCCTGTCTTTGCAATTCCTGCACTTTTTTTGGTTCATCGGTTTTTTTATCACTCATTTTTTGCTGGAGTTCATCGTAAGCTGCCAAAATTTCGTTTTTGGTGTTTTTTAAATTTGGTTTTTTTTCCATGTTATTATTGTATTTTTTAAGTTTATTGTTTTACTTTTTTATTAACCTGAGTGTTTCATACAATGCAGTTTAATTGCATTCCCGATTATATTCATCTTTAATCTACCAATTCATCGCCTTCCCGAATAAAATCGTAATTACCAGTGCCTGCTGTTTTTTCAAGTTGCTTCATAATTTTATTCGCCGTTGCTTCACTCTCATGAGGCCCCTGGACGTATAGCGGTTTACCATCCCTGCCACATTCAATTTCGATTAATTCAATGTCGTCGTTATCCTCTTCGAGCATAAACTCGGTTACCGAAGCAAAATCCTTGTGTGGCTTAAACCCGTATTCTTCAGCAAATTCTACTGCCGACAAAATAATGTTGTGCGCCAATTCATAGTCTATCATCTCCACTGGCATCCTTTCTTCCATCCTTTCAATAAAATCGCTGAATTCGGTTTCGGTGATATTAAATCTATAGGAAGAATCTTTTACACCAAGGCAAAGCAAATCGACAAGGTAAAAGCAAAATGTAATATTTGCGTTGGTATGTCGGCGTGAAACAATAATACTGGCCATTCCTGAATCCTCCCAATCCGCAGTTATCCAACATTCGTGAATGGGCAGCGAGCGTGCTTTTTTACGGATGTAATTTTCGGGACTGAGCATTTGAATAACTTTTCCTTTATTTCTGTTTGCCATTTTTTTTGTTTTTGTTGAAAGGATAAAAATAGGTCAAAACAAAAAAGGATTACTTAATTCTGTGGGGAATTTTTAACAGAACGTTTATTTTTATGAACTTTTTACTGGTAGATTTATTTTTCTTCCGGTGGGGCAAACGACCCAATATTTGTAACCTGATAATCTCCCATCACAACTTTTTTGTTCGAGTTTTTATCCACTTTTGTAACTTCCATTATCGATTTCTCTCCATTCTCCTTGTTAACTGTTGTTGCTTCCATCATATAACCCCAGCCCATTCCATGCGAATAAATTGCAGTTTTGAACAGCGTACCGAAAAAATCCTGTGTGTTCATTTTCAAATCTTTTGTAATCCAAATATTCGAAACAGTGTTCTCATCGGTATATTTATACTCCTCGCAACTCAACCCGGCAATTGTTTTTGAACGACCTGTTTTCTCAACATTTGGATTTGCCAGATAAGTTTCAGGGGTTTCAGAAAGATCTATATCATCGACACCTTCTGCTGCTGCAGATTGGAATAAAGTTCCCAAACCATACACAATTCCAGTTTTTTGCCCGTTTTCCTCGCTAAGTATAATAGTAGCACCATTTTTAGCATCGATAATTACAAACCCCATTCCCGGTTGAGCCATGTCTCCCGAAACAAATTCATACGCCATGCTTTTCGAATCGTTGCTGAGGTGCGTAATAAACTCTCCATCACTTATTTTTTTGCCCTTTTCATCGTATGATTCGATGTGCATTTGAACAAGATTATCAAACGAGTAACTACTTTCAATAGGCACTGATTCGCCCATGCCCATTTTTTTCATCATATTTGTCAAACGCTCTTCACTACTGCTGTTTGATGAATTTTTGTTTTCATCAGTTTGTGATTCTGAATTTTCCTTTTCGTCATTAAATATTGCTTCTTCTACTTTATCAAGCTGTTTGTCAATTTCCTTATCAACCTGTTCATTCGCGCGTTGCTCAACTCTTTCCTCAACTTTTTGCTGTGCCCTGTTCTGTATATTCTTAAGTAATTTCTGGCTTGTTGCAGTATTAAAAAGGGAAAAAACTAACAAAATTGAAAGGCAGAATTTTAGTAAATGCTTCATATCTTTAAATTTTTATATTAATTGTAAATTAAACTTATTATCAAAAGTCGAATATTTTCAGTTAAAAGTCAATACCTGGCAAAGATTATTTTGCATTATGTTCGATAGGTTTTATTCTAAATTGCAAGCTTTCAGGGTACAACAGGACACGGAATATCAACCAAAAGTATAATTTTGGAAAACAAAAAATATTATGGCAAAATCAAATTTTCTTGCATTCGATATTGGCGCATCAAGCGGGCGGGCAATTCTTGGGATATTAGAAAATAATAAAATTGAATTACTTGAAATCCATCGGTTTAAAAATCAAATGTGTAAAATCAATGGAAGTTATTTCTGGAATATTTACTCGTTATTCGATGAATTAAAAACCGGGTTGAGAAAATGCATTTCGGAATATAAAATACAACCTGAGTCAGTTGGGATTGATACATGGGGTGTGGATTATTCGCTGGTTGCGAAAGATGGGCACCTGGTCGGGTTACCTTTTGCCTACCGTGATCATCGAACTGATAAATCAATGGAAGAGTTTTTTAAAATCCTTTCGAAAAAAGAAACCTACCTTTTATCAGGAATCCAGTTTATGCAGTTCAACACTCTTTTTCAGCTTTTTTCATCAGTTCAGCAAAATTATTCAGGTTTGAAAATTGCCGAAAGTATTTTATTTACTCCCGATATGCTCAACTATTTATTTACAGGGATCAAAAAAATTGAATATACGATTGCAAGCACATCGCAGCTTTTAAAACCCGGTAAAGCAGAATGGGAAGAAAAACTTTTTAATTCGGCAGGAATTCCACCAGGTTTGACTGTAGAAATAATACAGCCCGGAACTGTGCTTGGCGATTTGTTACCCGAAGTTTTGGAAGAAACCGGATGTCACACAATTCCATGTGTTGCTGTTGCCAGCCATGATACAGCTTCTGCAATTGTTTCGGTACCGGCACTTGGAGAAAACTGGGCATATTTAAGTTCCGGCACCTGGTCGCTGCTTGGAATAGAAAGTCAAGTTCCACTTGTTTCGGAAAAAACATTGGAAATGAATTTTACCAACGAAGGCGGTGTGGAAGGCACAACGAGGTTTCTTAAAAATATAATGGGAATGTGGTTAATTCAGGAATGTAAACGAATTTGGGATGGTGAAGGAGAAATGGACTGGCAGCAAATTGTTGATCTAAGTAATGCTTCCTTACCTTTCCAATGCCTTATCAATCCAGACGATTCATCGTTTCTAAATCCGGGAAACATGCCAAAAGCCATTCAGGAATTTTGCGCCAGAACCAATCAGCCGGTTCCCGAAACAAAGGGTGAAATTGCACGCTGTATTTACGACAGCCTGGTTTTGAAATACAAATTCACCATCAAACAAATTGAATCGGTTACAGGAAAACAAATTGAGAAATTACACATAATTGGAGGAGGCGCACACAATGTAATAATGAACCAATTGACTGCTGACGCAATTGGAATCCCGGTTTTTGCCGGACCAACCGAAGCAACTGCAATTGGGAATATTATGTTGCAGGCAAAAGCATTGGGCAAAGTAAAATCTTTGGTTGAAATTCGTGAAATCGTTCAGAATTCTTTCGAAGTTATTGAATATAAACCTACTCCAAAATTGGATTGGGATAATGCTTACTCCAGGTTGGAAAAATTGTTAGGTTGGAAAAATTGAAGTTTCGCACTATAAGTCAAAAAGGTTTAGAGTTCAGAGTTCAGCGAAATTTTTTATTGCTGGATAAGTTGTCTTTTTTGGATATAATAGACAAAAATAGTTGGTAAAAAGCTCTGGGATGCCAGTGTTTTGAACCAAAAGGAGGAAGTTAATTGAAATACGTTTCAATTAACTTTTTTTGTTGTCAAAAAGATGAAGAAAAACGTCATGTTGGGCCTGCCAAAGTTTGGATGTTATAGGCTGGGGAATCCAAAATGGGAAGCAGCGATTTAAGTGTAAATCTTGTGGAATTCTCTTCACACGGGTCAATAAAGGAGTTCAACAATCTAACCGGTTTATATGGTTTCGGCAATGGATTCTTTTAAAACAGACCTTGGAAGTTATATCAGAAATGAGTGGTTATTCAACCCGAACCTTAAAGCGCTTCTTTCACATTTACTTATCTTCTCCTCCCAGGCTAAGTGTTTTTCCATCAGAGAAAGTAAATCTGTTGATTGATGGGACCTACTTTGGCAAGGATTTATGCCTGATTGTTTATCGTGATAACACCATAAAGTTTACCCAGCTTTACCGGCTTAGTAATGGGGAGAAGTATGTGGAAATGAAAGAAGATCTGGAGAACCTACTTGCTTTAGGTGTTCAAATTGAAAGTATAACATGTGATGGTCATCCTTCATTATTAAAAGCCATTAATAAGGTTTGTAAGGACATTCAATTACAACGTTGTCTGATTCATATCCAGCGAATGTGCCGAATATGGTTGTCTTCAAGACCAAAAAGTGAAGCTGGCATTGAATTAAGAAAGATCATTTCAACTGTTCATCTGATCCAAACCGAAGTCGATAAGCAAAACTGGATTATAAACCTAATTGACTGGCACAAGAGGTATGAAAACTACATTAATCAGAAAAGCTTTAATGAAGAAACCGGAAAGTATTGGTATACCCACAAAATGGTACGTCGGTCATTTACCGTGATAAGAAAAGCATTGCCTAATATGTTTCATTTCATCAATAATCCAAGGATTCCAAGTAACACAAACGGTTTGGAATCATTCTTTGGCCACTTGAAAGATAACCTAAGTATTCATCGGGGACTATCAAAACAGCACAGAAAGAACTTTATTAAGTGGTATCTGTATTTTAGGAATTCTTCGAATTCCAGGTTTTCTAAGCCATGAGCAAGAAGAATAAGAAAACCTCCCAAAACGAGAGGCTCTTATTCCACTTGGTAAATCATATTGCTCACAAGTTGCTCCTCAGCATTGCTTGTTTCCCCTTCTGATTTACAATCGTATTTTAAGAAATAATTTTATCAATTCCACCAACTATTTTTGTCACCATTACC
>JBGSMW010000054.1:0-20610 GCA_041739985.1 Draconibacterium sp.
GGGAATGGATTGATAAATCTGCCCCAGGTTTGACACTAAAAATTCGTTCCAATAAAGTTCTTTGTCGTGGTGAGGGAAAAACAGGTTGAGCCTTGATATATTTTCCCTTAAATTGATTAATTTAGCCATAGTCAAAAAAAAGAAATTACCCCGAATTTACCCTTTTTGGGGGTACTTTCGGGGTTTTTTATTGACTTTTTATCAACTTAATATGTTGATATCTAAAACTTTATTTAACCAGCGAATCCCCCAAATGAAACCATTTATCTGTTAACAGTTTACGACAAAAATGAAAAATCAGGATTAAAGCCAAACGAATTAAAAGAAATGATTGAAAACCTTGTTTTTGAATAAAGTTTTAAAACGGCTTAATCGTCAACTTATATTTTCCTGCATGTGGCATAACCCGATATCTTTGCAACTGACGGATTGCAGTTCCGCCAACACCAGTCACTTCATAATCAACATTCAAAATTGTATTGGGCGATTCCTGTAACTGATAAGTATAAACAGCGCGGTCGAGGTTGTCGGTGGAATATTTGTGCAGGCTGAAATTGAGCAAATCGCCACCACTAATCATCAATCCTTTTCCCTCGGCATTTTGCACTTTTAACCACCGCACATCACAACGGTTGCCATATTCCTGCGGAAAAATATATGGAACAAACATTTCATCGGCATTCGAAAAATAATGTCCCACTTTAGCACCGGTTTTGCGGTCAGGATAATTCTCAAACGGGCCGCGGCCATACCACTCTACATTGCTGAACTGTTTTGGCAAATGAAACTGCAATCCAATTTTTTGCAACATATCAGGCATCGTACCGTGAGGTATGATTTCCTGTTCCAGTTCAATGGTTCCATCAGAAAAGAAAGTCCAGGTTTCATTACGCTGAAATGCAGAGACACCAGCATATCCCGTGAGTTTATTGTTTGCTTTTTGCGTTGTATTTGAAAATGCTTTTATCCGTACTGAAAGTTTTGTATTTGTGTTTTGAATGATTTCAATATCGTCAACCTCCGAAATCAAATCCCGCATTCCCAGTGTTCGTAACTGATTGTCAATACTTCTGCCAAACCCCGGTGTAAAATTCCGATCCTGAAATTGCTGGCTTCCCCAGGGATCAATATCATTTGCAAGGGGAGCACGCCAAACATTAAATACCGGACCTCCTTCCAGATATTCCAAACCATCGTATTCCAACGAGTTGAAATTGCCTGTTTTCCTGTCAATTACATATTTGAATTTTTCTCCTGAAATTGTCAATTCTTTATCATTTTCAGCAAAAGTTACTTTCCCTTTCAAAACAGTTATATCTTTCTGTTTAACAGGCGTTTGCACCCTCATTTCGTCCCAGGCAATTTCATGCCCTGCTTCGGCCCAGTTTGTTTTTTCTTTTAAAACAAATGATACGGCAAGCATACATTCTGCATCAACTTCAAGAGTTGGCATTCTGAATGGAATTGAATCAATAACCGATTGACCGGCTGGCAAATCAATGTTGAAATACCCGCGTTGAATCGTGTCGCCATTAACACTTACCTGCCAAACACCCTGTAATTCGTTCAAATTTTTAAACTGATGACGGTTTGTAATTTTCACCTTCCCATGTTCAACATCAATCGGCTCAATCTTTACGGGCTGCCCCGACTTTTTTATCTGGTAAATTTCTGGCTGAATTTCGCGGTTTGGCCAAACTATACCGTATGTTCTGCCACCCAAACCAACAGCATAAAAATCGCCTTCTTTTTCATCCTTTTCAAAATTCAAAGCAAGCACAGCATTTGTTGTATCATTTTTCAAATCACTTACTGAAACAGCTTTGTCAAATATTTTTACATCATCAATTACCATTTTCGACATTCGCCCTGAAAACTCTCCCTGATCCTGAGTTTCGGCTTCGCGACCGATACAAATCGGGAAAGGTGTTATACTTATATTTCCGCTAAAATTGTTTTGTGCAACAGGTTTTTCATCAATAAAAAGTTGAAGTTTTTTTCCGTCATAAATTCCTGCTATATGGTGCCAGTTGTTGTAGAAATCGCTCCCAACTTTAGCTTTTGCAGAAATCCGTTTATCGCCATACACATAAAACTCAAGCGTTTCAGGATTTTCCATAATAATACCGAATTGATGCTGACCTTTTGTTATAAATGAGTTGGGTTGTGGTATTTTTGAAGGTTTTACCCAAAAGCCAATGGAAAGTTTGTTGCCTGAAATATCCAAACTTGGGTCGCGGTAAAATTCTACCCAATCATCGTGTCCTGAAAATTCAAGACCGCGACCATTTTTACCTTCAGTAAAAACTGGTCGCCCCATAATTTGACCATCGTTGTTGTTTGGTGATAAATCGCTGACAATCCAACGCGGGGTTTTTACTCCCGGGGAAATCCAATCCCAAATTGCACCGCCCGTCAATCGCGGATATTGCCAAATCATTTCCCAATATTCATCCATGCCACCAAGTCCATTTCCTGTGGCGGCAAGATATTCGTCCATAAACGAAGCCCGCTGATCATTTTCGGGAAGCAATTTTCCCTGGGCCAGATTTTTATAATCAACAGGAACCCAATAACGTGGACCAACAATATCTTCAAACGGTATGAAAAATGTATTTCCACCATACATCCACGCAGGACGACTGGGATCAATGGCTTTACCGGTTTTAATTACTTCGTTGATATTAAAACCACTTCCCGATTCATTTCCAGCGCTCCACACGATCACCGACGGATTGTTGCGGTCGCGGTAAACCAGTTTCCGGCTGCGGTCGCGGTACATTTCCGTCCATTTCGGGTCTTCCGATAAATATTCGTTCATATGCGATTCATCGCCTACTTCATCGAAAATATAAATACCCAACTCATCTGCCATTTCAATATATTCAGGTGTTGGCGGATAGTGGCAGGTGCGCACGCAATTAATGTTAAACTGCTTCATAATTACCAAATCCTTCCACAATGTTTCAAGCGGAACGGCTTGCCCATGCTCGGGATCGTGCATGTGGCTGTTTACACCATTTAGTTTGACAGGAACTCCATTTATCGTGAGAATTTTATTTTTGTATTCAACCTCGCGAAACCCTATTTTTCTGGTAAATGCTTCAAGTGTCGCCCCGTTCTTATCTTTTAAATGAACTACAAGTGTAAATAAACTGGGATGTTCAGCCGACCATTTTGGAGGATCGACTACCTCAGTAGAAATCTTCAATTTTTTTGTTGAAAGCGAATCAACAGTAAAAGCAATCGATTCTATACCATCTTTTAAAATTGATTCCTTGTTTTCGTCAAGAAGATCAATTTCAAGTGAGCCAGCAACTGAATCAGTGATTGCATTAATAATATCACTTTCAAAAGTTAAAGTTGCGTCCTTATAATCTTTATCCAGATCAGTAACTACATAAAAATCATGGATATAAGTTTTGGGCAGTGCATATAGTTTCACATCCCGATAGATCCCTGAAAGCCTCCACATGTCCTGGTTCTCAAGATAAGAACCATCGCAAAACCGGATTACCTCTACGGCTAAATCATTTTCGCCTTTTTCGATAAAAGGTGTGATATTGAACTCTGCAGGTTCAAAACCACCCTGATTATAACCGACACGTTTGCCATTGACCCAAATGTACGATGCTGATTTTATCCCCTCAAAACGCAGCATAACCTCTTTATCGATCCAGCTCTTAGGTATGTTGAATTTGCGTTTATAACAACCCGTTGGATTAAAGTAATCAGGAATTTTTGGTGGATCGCTTTCAAAAGTAAGTGTAATATTCCTGAATTTTGGATAATCGTAACCTTCCATTTGCCAGTTGGCCGGCACTTTAATTTCATCCCATTCTTTTGTGTCGAATTTGGGTTTCCAAAAATCTTCAGGAACTAATTCGGGCGTTTCTACCAATTTAAATTTCCATTGTCCATTCAACAGTTGAAAATTCTCGTTTTTATTTACCCTGTTAAGAATGGCAGCATCTTTTGTTGAAAACGGAATATGAAATGCATGAGGAGCGGTTTGCCCTTTTTCAAAAACAGCAGGATTTTCCCAATCAGTGGGAAGAAATTCAACCTCAATCTGAGAAAATACTTTTAATGAAATCAAAAAAAGTAAAACTATAAAGATAAAGAATCGGCTCATTGTTGCTGGTTTATTTGTTTGTTGCAAATCTAAAAAGAAAAAGGGAATTACGGGACGGGACACTGGTTGGTAAAAGTTCGTATTTCCTGCAAATTTTAGCAGAATTCATGTGAATAATGAAACACAAATTGCCAAAGTTTAAGTCCAGCTTATTTCTTATGAAACTCCTCAAAATAATTGGTCGGTGTAAATCCAGTATGTTTTTTAAAAGTACGGTTAAAGTTGGAAAGGTTGTTAAAACCGCTTTCAAAAGAAATTTGTGAAACAGAAAGTTTGCCATCAATAATTAACCGACAGGCATATCCAATTCGCAGGTCATTTACAAATTCAGAAAGCGGTTTACCCGTCTTTTCCTTAAAAAACCGACAAAAGGCAGCCGGATGCATATTGGCAATTCCAGCCACTTTTTCCAATTCAATCTTCCGCTGGTAATTTGTGCTTAAAAACTGTATCACCTTTGTTAATCTAAAATTCGTAAAACTATGACTTTCATAGTGATACAACTCTCCTGCCAACAATTTATATTCTTTGGTTTTAGCCAATTCCTGCAATAATTCCTGCAACAAAATTATCCGTTCAAACCCACTGATCCTTGATATCTTAAGCAGCTTTTTTGAAATTTTCTTCACATAATCAGTGGAAAACCTGATTCCATGAGAAGCTCGTTCAAAAAGTTCACCAATTAAATGGTACTCAGGATAATTTGCAATTTCATCTTTTAAAAATTCAGGTGGAAATTGTATAACAATGTATTTGATTCTTAAACCATCCGTGTTATTCATATAAATTTCGTCGCTTCTCCAAAAATGTGGTAAATTGCTACCTATTAAAGCTAAATCGCCTGATTCAAAAACTTCAATAGTATCGGCAACAAAACTGGTTCCGGTTCCTTCAATTACATATAAAATTTCGAATTCAGGATGAAAATGCCAGGGATAAGTAAAGTGGGGCATTTCCCGTATTTTAACTTTTACCGGCGATAACCCGGGAAAGTCGATATGTTCGTGCATTATTTTCATAACCCTGATTTTACATTAATTTATTGAGTCTGATTCGTCCTTAAACTGACCTTTTCAAATTTCAAAACAATTGCATATCCAATAAAGTAACGAAACTGTCAATGATAGTAAAATTGTTAATTAAGTACAAACCATTGCTAAAAAAATACTGGATAAATATACTTTAGAAAACTAAATTTGTAAACTAACATAAATCAATAACATGACAAACAACCAATGGAACTTGCTTTTAGATACCGTTCATGGTAAAATACCGGAAAAACCCGTTACTGGATTTATCATCGACAGTCCCTGGATACCAGGATGGGCGGGGGTTTCTACTTTACAATTTTATTCTTCTGAAGAAATTTGGTTTCAAACCAACAAAAAAGTAATCGAAACTTTTCCTGATATTATTTTCCTTCCGGGCTTCTGGTCAGAATTTGGAATGTGCACCGAACCATCTGCCTTTGGGGCAAAAATGATTTGGGACAAATACAACCTGCCGCATGCCGCCAGAATTATGTCTGACATTTCGCAAGCGGAAACCCTTAAAATACCTAACCCAAAAACCGATGGACTTTTGCCGTTTGTTATTCAGCGTTTGGCAAATTACCAAAAACCCATTTATGAAATGGGTCACGAAATAAAATTTGCCATTGCGCGCGGACCGCTCAATATAGCCTCGTTTTTGATGGGTACTACAGAATTGATGACAGGGTTTATGATGGATCCCGAAAACAGCCACAGATTGCTCGAAACGATTACCCAGTTTTCAATCAACTGGATACAGCATCAAAAAGCGATGTTTCCGAGTATTGAAGGGATATTGGTTTTAGACGATATTGTTGGCTTTATTGGTGACGATGAATGTAAGGAATTTGCAGTTCCATACATTAAAAGAATTTTTGATTCATTCGATTCAAAACTGAATTTCTTTCACAACGACGCGCAGGGTTTGATATCGACACCATATTTAAAAGAAATGGGCGTTCATCTTTTTAATTTTAGTTTTGAACATTCGATGAAAGAAATCAGAGAATTGGCAGGACCTGAGATTGCATTAATCGGAAACTTACCTCCACGTGACGTTCTTGCCATGAAATCTCCTGAAACTGTACGTGAAGAAACCCGGAAAATGGTTCGCGAATTTGGAGATACAAACCGCGTAATCTGGTCGTGTGGCGGTGGAATGCCACCCAATGTAACCACTGAAAATATTTTGGCGTTTAAGGAAACAATTGATGAAGCCCCTCCCGGCCTCCCCAAAGGGGAAGAGTAAGAAAAATATTTCGATTCATAACCATTAATTATGAAAAAATTTATTAATCAGAAATCATTAAATCAATGCTGCAAAAAGTCCCCCTTCGGGGGACTTAGGGGGCTTATTTTTCTTTTGTTAGTAACTTCTCCAACTTTTGCACAGCAACTGACAAAATTCAAAGTTCAAATTGGGGAAGATCGGATAGATGCTCCGGTTTCGGTTTCTCTTGATGAATTAAACTACAATACAGACAAAGGAAACCTTGTATTGTATGAAGTTACCGCGGCGGGTGAAAAAGTAATTCCAAGTCAGCTTGAAACAGGTTATTCTGCGCGGCTTTGGTTCGTGTTGAAAGGCATTTCAGTAAAAAACACGGAACGACAATTTGTGTTGAAGCTGGAAGAAAAATCTACTGCTGATCTATCCAAAATCACGCTTATAAAAGATTACAGGGATATGAGTTTGGTGATGAACGAAAAACCAATTCTGAAATATCGTTATGCAGTTACTTATCCGCCCGAAGGAATTAACCCTATTTTTAAACGGTCAGGATTTATTCATCCGTTATATTCTCCCGAAGGCGAGGTTTTAACACGCATTCAGGCACCCGACCATTACCATCATTACGGTATTTGGGGGCCGTGGACACATACACATATTGGCGACAGGCAGGTTGATTTCTGGAACCTGGGTGAGGGACAGGGAACAGTAAAATTCGCAGGATTTCTTACTGAAGAAGAAGGAGCAATCTACAGCGGTTTTGAAGCGTTGCAGCAACACATTGATTTTGGAGGAAAAGGCGAAGACCAGGTTGCTATGAACGAAATTCTTGATGTGCGGGCCTGGAATATTGGAGAAGGAGTTTGGATGGTTGATTATACAACCTCGATTAACAGTCCACTTCAAAACGGGATTTTGCTCGATGCTTACCGTTACGGCGGTGGAATTGGATTCCGGGCAACAGAAAAATGGAAAAAAGACAATTGCACAGTATTAACTTCCGATAGTAAAACAAGGATTGATGCCGATGGTTCTTTTGCAAAATGGTGTATCGTTGAAGGCGAATCGGCAACAAAAGAAGGCCGCTCTGGAATCCTTTTCATGAGCCACCCGTCAAACCGGATGCATCCTGAACCGATGCGCGTTTGGCCGTTGGATGCTAATGCCGGTCGCGGTGACATGTATTTCGAGTTTGTTCCGATTCGACATGAAGAGTGGAAACTTGAACCAAAACAGAATTATACATTGAAATACAGAATGATTATATTCGATGGAAAAATTGAAGCAAAAACTGCTGAAATGTATTGGAATAGTTTTGCGGCAAATCCACAGATTGAAATGATAAAATGAAAATTAATGCCACAGATTCACAGATTTTTTATTCTCTAATCTGTGAATCTGTGGCAAGAAATGAGTGAAGAATAAGTGGCAAAAACAAATAGCAAATAGGAATACAAACAATTTTAATTTAATACTAATAAAATGAAGAAGATTGCAATAAGTTTTATGGCATTTCTGAGCGTGCTAATAGTAAATGCACAACTCAAAGAATTTGCCTGTACCCCGGAATGGGTCCAGAAAATTGAACAAATTGCACCCGTGAAACCGGCAGTGCAACCCAAAAAAGAAAGAAAGATTTTGATATTCGACAAATTCACCGGGTTTAATCACTGGGTTATACCTCATGCTACTGCGGTTATTCGCGTGGTAGGTGAAAAAAGTGGTGCTTATACTGTCGATGTAATCAAAGATCTCTCATTTTTTGAAACCAAAACGCTGAAAAAATATGACGCCGTTGTTCTCAACAACAATTGCTCGGTTGGTCCGCGCAGAAACCAGATACTTGATATGCTGGATGAAGATAAAAGCCTGACTGAAGAACAAAAAATTAAAAAAGCCGCTGAACTCGAAAATAACCTTATCGATTATGTGAAAAAGGGAGGCGGACTAATGATTGTTCACGGGGCAATCGTAATGCAAAATAATTCGTTGTCATTCAGCACAATGGTTGGCGGTAGTTTTGATTATCACCCGCCACAACAGGAAATTACACTTGAACTGGCAGAGCCCGGGCATCCATTACTTGAAGCTTTTAATGGTAAACCTTTTGTTCATGTTGACGAACCATATTTCTTTAATAATGCCTACATACAAAAAAACTTCAGGCCATTACTTTATATGGATACCGATAAATTAACAAATAAGCCAAAACCAATTGATGAAAAAATTAAGTATGTATCCTGGATAAAACAGTTTGGTAAGGGACGTGTTTTTTACGTGTCACCTTCGCATAATGCGCAGAGCTACGAAGATGCACGATTATTAAAATATTATCTTAATGGTGCCCAATATGTTCTTGGTGATCTTGAGTGCGATGATTCACCTGTAAAAAATAAATAATCAATAAAAACTAAAACAAAATACAACATGAAACGAAGAACTTTTTTAAGAAACACAACGGCTGCAGCCGCTGGTGCAATTGTTATCCCAACTATTGTTCCTTCATCAGTTTTTGGTGCAAGCGCACCCAGTAACAAAATCAATATCGGACAGATTGGCTGTGGACGAATTGCCCGCACACACGATATGTATGAATTGCTAAAATATGATCAGGCACGTTATATCGCGGTTTGTGATTTGGATAAAAACCGACTTGAAGACGGGAAAAAACTTGTTGAAGATACCTACAACAAAAAATCAGGCAGCACAAATGCAGTTGATGTAAAAATGTATGGCGACTACAGGGAATTACTTTTAAACAAAGATATTGATGCAGTGGCAATAAGTACACCCGACCACTGGCATTCGCAACCGGCAATAGAAGCAGCACTTGCAGGGAAAGACATTTACCTTCAAAAACCAACTTCTTTGACAATTACAGAAGGACGTTTATTAAGCGATATCGTTCACAAAACCGGGTCAATTCTGCAGGTTGGAACACAGCAGCGTTCTTCAACCCAATTCAGAAGAGCAGCAGAATTGGTTCGCAACGGAAGGATTGGAAAAGTACATACAGTTAAAATTGGATTACCAGGCGATCCTTCTGGTCCTCTTTTTGAAAAAATGCCGGTTCCGGCTGCACTAAACTTCGATATGTGGCTGGGTTCAACACCTGAATTGGAATACACTGAACAACTTGTACACCCGCAAAAAGGTTACGACCGCCCGGGATGGTTGCGCCACGAAAATTATGGCGCCGGAATGATTACCGGCTGGGGACAACACCATTACGATTCGGCAGCATGGGGCATGGATACAGAATTTACAGGACCGATTTCGGTTGAATCAGTTGCTGAGTTTCCAAAATCAGGAAGCTGGAATGTTCATGGCGATTTTATGGTTAAACATGAATATGCAAACGGAATTACAGTTTATACAAGCGGTGGTTTTCCCAACGGAATCCGCTATGAAGGAACTGATGGCTGGATATTTGTAACCCGTGGTGCCTACCGCGCTACCCCAACTGATCCTATTCCTGCAGGTTCAACAAAAGCACTTGATGCAAGCAGCGAAGATATTTTGAAATCGGTAATTGGGGAAAATGAAATTCATTTGTATGTAAGTGAAGAACAACACGGTAACTGGCTCGATTGCATCAAATCTCGCAAAGCACCAATTTCCCCTGTTGAAATTGGCCATCGCACATGTTCAGTTTGCCTTGTAAGTCACATTGCAATGCATGTTCCCGGCATATTAAAGTGGAATCCAAATACCGAAAGATTTATCGATAATGATTTGGCCAACTCAATGTTGAGCCGTCCGCAACGCTATCCATACGGTACTGATTATGTGAAAAGATAATTGTAACTGTGGTTTAAAAATTCCAAAAAACAAAAAAAACAAATCTCAAATTAATATCAATAATCAAATTTTGAAAATCCAAAACTTTTAAGGATCAGGTTTTGAAAATTGAAATTTTAGGATTTGGTTATTATTTGCTTTTTGAGATTTGTTTTTTGGAATTTTTTCAATTCTGTTTATACGGCAGCGGACTGTGTAGTTTCATTTGCCGGTTTATCCAGTCGATACGTGATTGTACATATGGTCCCGGATTGCGGGCATTCCATTTTAACGGGCTTGGGAAAATTGCAACGATTGCTGTTGCCTGGTATTTAGTCAGCTCCGAAGCCTTTACATTGAAATAATACTTTGAAGCTGCCTCTGCGCCATAAATCCCATTTCCCATTTCTATGCTGTTGAGGTAAACTTCCAGAATTCTTTTCTTGCCCCAGATAAGTTCGATCAAACCTGTGAACCAAACTTCCAAACCTTTTCGCACCCAACTGCGTTGCGGCCAAAGAAAAACATTTTTTGCAGTTTGTTGCGAAATGGTGCTTGCCCCACGTAATTTGCCGTTCTTTTTCTTCGATTCGTTTACAGCTTTTTTCATGGCTCCAAAATCAATACCGTGGTGGGTGAAAAAATTCTGGTCTTCGCTGCAAACCGCCGCCAATTGCATGTGTGGAGATATTTTTTTCATCGAAACCCAGTCGTGTTTCAATCGCAATTCCTTTCCATTTATAAGTTGCTGGCCACTTCTTATAAGCATTAAAGGAGTAAGCGGAATCGGAACCCATTTAAAAAGTATCACGAAAAAAAACGACAAACCAATAAACCAGTAAATAGTCTTTAAGAAAAGCCTCATTAAAAATTTCAATTTGCTTTTTGTTGCCGCTAATGTTTTTACATTGTCATTCATTATCAAATTCTGCTTTTTTTCAGCTAAAACTGTTTCAACCACTTCTATTACAAATGCAAATATGATAGTTTGCAAATATAATATCAAACTATGCAAAATTAAGTCAAAATATGTTCGTCAGTAATTTTTAAATTGGACTTTTAAATATAATCATTAATCAGGACTGAAATTTTTACTTGTTTTTTATATTCAACACTCCTGTAAAATAATTATATTGCACTACTAATCAATAACTAATAACTAAAATTATGAAAGGAAATCTCTTCTGATTCATCCAACTGTTTTATATAAAATGAAAGGATGCAATTCACTTGCTTCTGCTCAAAACAGTTTGATAACAAATTAAACTATTAAAATCATTCATTTTTTATTAAACCTATTAAATTTTAACTTATGCGAAAACTACTATTTCTTTTAATGGTGTTTGTTGTAACTATAAGTAGTACAATGGCACAAAAAACGGTTACAGGTACTGTAACCGATGAAACGGGCGCACCGCTTCCCGGTGTAACCGTTTTTGTAAAAGGAACTGCAATTGGTTCCGTTACCAACATCGATGGGGTTTACACTCTCTCTGTTCCCAATGATGCAAAATCACTGATGTTCTCGTTTATCGGTATGAAAACACAGGAGATTGCCCTTGGAACGCAATCAACAATCAGCGTAAAAATGGAAGCCGATGTTATCGGTTTGGAAGAGGTGGTTGCAATTGGTTACGGTACTGTCAAGAAAAAAGATTTGACCGGTGCTGTTTCTCAAATTAATGCCGAAAAACTTGAAAAAGAAGCCACTTCAAACATTACTTCAATGTTGCGTGGTGCCATGCCTGGTATGAACGTAAACATGAGCTCTTCAGCAAAAGGGTTATCAGGCGCTGAAGACATGTTGATTAGAGGGCAAACTTCTTTGAGAGCTAATGATTCAGAAGGTGATCTAAAAGAAAGAAAAGCTAATGCTCCGTTAATCGTACTTGACGGAATGATTTATTACGGTGACCTTTCGGAAATTAACCCATCCGATATTGAAACTTTTGATGTTTTAAAGGATGCTTCCTCTGCAGCCATTTATGGTTCGCGTGCTGCAAACGGCGTTATTTTAATTACCACTAAAAGGGGTAAAAAGGGAAAACCTGTTATTACTGTTAGTGCAAATGTTGGTGTAGCTGCTCCTTCCAATACAACGCTCGAGCTTTTAAATGAAGATCAGTTTATTGCATGGAGGCAAGCCGGTTATCAAAGAAAAGAACGTCACCAGATCGATTTAGGACCAGGTTATTATAACAAATATGACAATCTGCCTGCAGGTGTATCAGTTGACCAATGGAAAGCATATAGCGGATCATCTGCAGCAACTGATTTGGATGGAGTTTGGTTAACCCGTCTTGGTTTTTCACCTATTGAAGTTACAAACTACAAAAACGGAACCACCCGCGACTGGACCAATGATATTCTTCAGACAGGATTACAACAAGACTACAACGCTGCTATTTCAGGTGCCAGTGAAGCTACTAATTATTATTTCTCTTTGGGTTATACTGATAATGAAGGTATAGTTTATAATGAAAGGTTTAAAGTACTTCGTGCACGTATTAATCTTGAAGTAAAAGTTACCGATTGGTTAAAAGTGGGAACAAACACACAGTTTGCTATCCGTGATCAAAGCCAGCAAAATGTTGATTTAAACAGTTATGGCGGAAGCTGGGGTGGTGTAAACCCTTTTGCTTCTTATTATGAAGCCGATGGAACAACAATTACTTTTGCACCCACTGGAAACGTATCAGCATCAAGGCACCCGCACCGCTATATCACTTACCGCGACAACTTCCAAAAGTATAATTCGCTGAACAGTAAGATTTATGCAACAATTACTTTGCCTTACGGATTTTCAATCACTTCCGACTTTATTACCCGGTTTAACTGGAACAGGGAATACTGGCACGACAGCTCCAAAGATTTTGAATGGGCTGCCATAGGTGGCCAAGCCAGAAGGGACAACACAACAATTAACGAATGGCAAATGAACAACATGTTGAAATGGAACAAGGAAATTGGTGATCATTCTTTTGATTTCACATTTGTGCAAACTGCTGAAAAATATCAGTATTGGTGGGATCGCAATCAAAGAAGAAGGTTTCTGCCGAGTGATGTACTGGGATACCATCGCATGGAGGCAGCATCTGAAGATGTTGAATTGAGAAGCAATGATGAAGTAAGCACAGGTAATTCATTACTAGGCAGGTTGAACTATGTTTACAAAGGAAAATACTTGTTAACTGGTTCACTTCGCCGCGATGGTTATTCCGCTTTTGGACAATCAAACCCGTATGCTAATTTTGGTTCTGTTGCTTTAGGCTGGACAGTTAGTGAAGAAAATTTCTTTAACACCGAAGCACTTGATTTGTTAAAGCTCAGGGTTTCGTACGGAACAAATGGTAACCGTGGTGTTGGAATTTACGATGCATTGTCAAACCTCTCAACCGGGAAATATCTGTTTACAAATAATACATCAGGTGCAGAATACTATGTATCTCAGTTGTATGCAAGCAGGATGGAGAATAAAGAACTGAGGTGGGAAAGAACATCTGCCTACAATTACGGGCTTGATTTTTCAACTCTGAACGGAAGATTAAGGGGTAATATCGATGGTTATTACATGATTACAAAAGATTTAATCATGCCGCGACAGTTGCCAGATGTTACAGGCTATAAAAGTGTTTTTGACAACATTGGACAGGTAAATAACACAGGTATTGAAATTGCCTTGAATTCAACAAACATTCAAAAGAAAGATTTAACCTGGACAACCGGATTTTCATTGTCACATAATAAAAACGAAATCAAACATCTTTTCTTTAATTATAAGGAAGATGAAAATGGAAATCTTGTTGAAGTGGATGACATTGCAAATGGCTGGTTTATTGGTGAAGATATTAACGCGGTTTGGGATTACAAGTTAAATGGTATCTGGCAGGAAGAAGAAACTGATGCTGCGAAAGTTTATTCGCGTTTCCCGGGCGACTGGAAACAGGTTGACCAGAATGACGATAAACTATATACCAATGATGATAAAGTTATCCTGGGTTCAACGCAACCAAAAGTAAGGTTAACTTTTAGAAATGACGTAACATGGAAAAACTTTGAATTTGCCATTAAAATGTATTCTTACATAGGCATGTTGCAGGAAAATAACCACCGTAAAAGCAGCGATGTATTCTATGACAGGGGCGCTCAATTAAATGTGCCTTACTGGACACCGGAAAACCGCAACAACGAATGGGCTGGTATTGAAAGTTATGCCACAGGTTTTACAGTGTGGGACAAAGCAAGTTTTGTAAGATTCGATAATATTTCACTTTCATACAATGTTCCTCAAGGTCTTTTGCAGAAAGCAAAAATTGTTAATGCAAAAATCTCACTAATTGCACAAAATCCTTTTGTGTATGCTCCTAACTGGGGTTGGATGGATCCTGAAATCAGAAACTTTGCACCATCCAACTATTCAATTAAACTTAACTTAACGCTGTAAAAACGAAAAAGATGAAAAAGTTTAAAATAATTTCAATATTCACGCTTGGACTCATTTTACTTGGACCAAGCTGTTCCGAAGATTTTTTAAAACCGGAACCACTGTCATTCTATGAACCCAGTAAAACGTTTACTACAACCGAATCACTCAACTCGGCGCTTATTGCCTGTTTGCGTAATGCCCGGCATGACGTTTACGGTGACTGTCCTCCTATTTTAAATGAAGGTTTCTTATCCGAAGTATCAGTTGAAGGAACAACTGACAAAACAGGTCCCATGTTTGACTGGCCTGCACAGTTGTTGCCTGATTTAAATGGCGATAATAAAGATAGAACATCAATCGGCTGGTTTTGGACTGAAGCTTACAACAGGATAAAATATGCAAATACAGTAGTATCAAGAATTAATACACCTGAATGGAAGAGTGAAGCTGACAAGAATAATATTCTTGGAAAAGCTTATATCCATCGTGCCCGTACATATTACCATCTTGTTCATCATTATGGAGATGTACCATTAATTCTTGAAGAAATTACTTCACCAAGGCTTGATTTTTATAGTGTAACACGTGAAAGTATTTTACAGAAATGTAAAAAAGACCTCACTTTTGCAACACAGTGGGTACAAACTGAAGCACAAGGTTCACCAATTGGTGATGTAAATAAGGCCACTGCATACCATTTACTTGCACAGGTTAATCTTGCTCTTGGCGATTTTGATGGAGCAATTGCTGCTGCCGATGCTATTATTAACGATGGCTGGCATAAATTAATGACCGACAGGTTTGGTGTCAACAAATCGGATCCGACCCATGATATTACATGGGATTTGCATCAGGATGCCAACAAGGCACTCCCTGAAAACAGGGAAAGAATATACATTTTTACCGGTAGTGAAACACTAACTGAAGACGGCGCAAGCGAAAGAATTCAAATTATGCGCCAGGCAGTTCCATTTTGGGGAGGTGCCGGTAAAAACAATACGCCATCAGGTGTTGCCGGTATGAGTGATGCAAAATTAGGTACTACTGTTGGTAAGGGAAAAGTTGAAATCGACCAGGTTACCAAATATGGCCGTGGAATCGGACGTTTACGTGCTACCCCATATTTACAGTTTGATATTTGGGACGACCCTAAAGATCAGCGACACAATTCAACAAACTGGATGACAATGGAACAATTGGTGTATAACCATCCAAACCTGAAAGCGGACGGTGACCCATGGTATGGTAAAAACATTCAGAAATATGGTGCTGATGGCGGTATTCTTTGTACCGATACAATCAGAAGCTGGTTCAACTGGCCTCACTACAAATTATATGTTGCCGATCCATCGGCTGCTCAAGCTGCTGGTGGATACGCTGACTGGTACGTTTACCGTTTGGCAGAAACTTATTTATTACGCGCTGAAGCATATTGGTGGAAAGGAAATATTGCTGCTGCTGCTGCTGATGTAAATGCAGTTCGAACAAGAGCTGGCTGTGATCCTTATTCTACAGTTGACATCGGTACAATTTTAGACGAACGTGCCCGTGAACTCTATTACGAAGAATTCCGTAACGTGGAACTTACACGTATGGCATTTATTTTTGCAAAGACGGGAAAAGCTGATTATGCCGGAAGAACATACAGCATGAACAACTTTGAACAGAAGAACTTCTGGTATGACAGAATCATAGAAAAAAATGTATTCTATCGCAACCAAATCAGGGCGCCGCATTACAATTACAAAATTGCACCTCATATTGTAATCTGGCCGGTTCCTGCTACATCCATTAACGCAAACAGCCTTGGCCACATCAACCAAAACAAAGGCTATCCGGGAGCTGAAGGCAACGTTCCACCTTTAACCTGGAAAGATGGAGAAGGTGAAGGAATTATTGAATAGTTTTAGTTAGGTATATTGTTTGGTAGAGTTTAAAAAGCGCCATCCTTAAAACGGATGGCGCTTTGATTTGATATGATTATTTGCTCCTGTTAACAGGCTGCTCAAAAAATGAAATTTCGCGCACATATTTGTAGGGTAATATGGGATTTCGAAATATAAACATACTATGTACTCCTCAGATTGGTGCAAAAACTAAAGCGTTCTTTTTCTATTCGAAATATGTCAGATTAATAAATATTATTTATTTCATTTTCATTCATTATTTCAATGTAATCCAAAACAAAATAAATGTTGACAAACATTGTATTGGATTTATTGTGTTCTAAGATTTTTAGATTATTTTTATCTCCGTTAGCGTTAACGAATTTTTTATTTAAGTTTAATTAAATTTTCAATCAATCATGAAATATATATTTTTTACAGTTTTTGCTTTTATCACGTCCACTATTTGTATAGCTGGAAATCCAAAAGTTGAGTTCAAAAACGATGTGAGCAATAAAAAAGTAGAGGTATTTATTGACGGTAAATTTTTTACCGCTTTTATTTATCCTGATGACATGGAAAAGCAAACGCTTTATCCTATACTAAGCGCTTCTGGCAAAATTGTAACTCGCGGATACCCGCTGAATCCCAGACCTTTTGAGAGGACAGATCATCCTCATCATGTAGGATTGTGGTTGAATTTCGGTGATGTAAACGGACTTGATTTCTGGAATAACTCGTTTGCAATTAGTGCCGAAGACAAACCAAAATATGGTTCCATAAAATTCAAAAAAATAGTATCTGAAAATCCGAAAAAAGGAGAATTGGTTACAAGTTCAGATTGGGTTGACAACGATGGAAATGTTCTTTTAAACGAAGAAACCACCTTCATTTTTTCGGGCGATGAAAACTTTCGCACCATTGAACGGACAAGCAAACTGACTGCTGTGAAAGAGGTAACTTTTAGTGGCAACAAAGAAGGTCTGATTGGAATGCGCCTCGACCGCGCTTTTGAAGAACCATCAAATAAACCCGAGAAATTTTTAGATGCAAACGGAATTGTTACTGAAGTACCAATCATGAACAATGATGGAGTTAATGGCGTTTACCGCAATGCCGATGGAGTAAAAGGTGGCGATGTTTGGTCAAAAAGAAGCCCCTGGGTTGCTCTGCGTGCCGATAAGGAAGGCGAAATAATAACCATTGTAATTATAGACAACAAAAATAACGTAAACTATCCGGCATGGTCACATGCCCGCGGTTACGGGTTGTTTGCCACCAATAACCTTGGAGGAAAAAGTTTCGACAAAAATGCCGATCCAGTAAAAGTTGTACTTGCTCCCGGCGAGCAGATTGTATTTAAACATGAAGTGGTTATTGGAGGTGACCTGTCTGATACCGATATTAATAAAATGGCTAAAAGCTTTAAATAACCCTGCGCTATTTTTCAAAATTAATCCGGGTAAAACAATCATTCTCCTGACCTGTCCCCAATCAGCTATTTGTAAGAATCAGTTTATTACTCCGTACTTTAAAAAATTTAAACAACATGAATATCAATCAATCACGAAGAAGTTTTATACAAAAAAGTTTGGTAGCTGGTGCTGGCCTTGCATTAATCGACCCATTTTCAGCACAGGCCATGATGAAAAAATCAAAAATGAAACTTGGACTTGTAACCTACCAATGGGGCAAAGACTGGGATTTACCAACTTTAATTGCCAATTGTGAAAAAACGGGGTTGCTTGGTGTTGAATTGCGCACTGAACATGCCCACGGAGTGGAAACAAACCTCTCGGTAAATCAACGGGCTGATGTTAAGAAACGTTTTGCCGATAGTCCGGTAACTTGCATCGGATATGGTTCAAACTTCGAATATCATAGTATCGATCCTGCTGAGGTTAGAAAAAATATTGAGGGGACAAAAGAATATATAAAACTTTGTAAAGACATAGGAGCTACCGGAATAAAAGTAAAACCAAACAATCTTCCCAAAGAAGTTTCGAAAGAAAAAACAATTGCTCAAATAGCTGCTTCATTTAATGAAATTGGCAAATATGCCAAAGATCTTGGGCAACTTGTAAGAGTTGAAGTTCATGGTAATCTGACTCAGGAAATTCCCAATATGAAAGCCATTTTTGATCAGGTAACTGAAAAAAGTGTAAAAATGTGCTGGAATTGTAACGACCAGGATTTGTTGCCACCTGGATTGGAAGCCAATTTTAATTCTGTTAAAAAATGGTTTGGCGACACCGTACATATTCGCGAATTAAACGTTGGCGATTATCCATACCAGGATTTGATGAATCTTTTTGTAAAAATGAATTATGATGGTTGGATTTTACTTGAAGCCCGCACGGAACCAGCCGACCGGATTGCAGCAATGAAAGAACAGTTGGATATTTTTAATAAAATGATTGGCAACGCATAAAGTTTTTGAGTCAAACTATCATCAACTTAAAAATGTAAATTTGAGAACCTGATTGAAAATAATTAAAATTTTAGCATAAAATGAAAAGAATACTATTTGCAGTACTTTCAGTTTCTGTAGCACTGACTGCATGCACCGGTGGTCAAAAATCAAAAACAAACGAAGAAAAACAAAATATGTTTACAGGAGCAAAAGGCGAAGTTAAAATTATGACCCTCGATCCGGGGCATTTTCATGCTGCATTGGTTCAAAAATCAATGTACGAACAAGTTGACCCGACAGTATATGTTTATGCACCTGAAGGACCTGACTTGCAAGGTTATCTTGCCCTTGTCAACAATTACAATACGCGGGCAGAAATGCCTACTTCTTGGGAAGAAAAGATATATACCGGACCTGATTTTTTCGAGAAAATGCTGGCTGAAAAACCGGGAAATGTAATGGTTACAGCAGGAAATAATGCAAAAAAAACAGAATATATCTTAAAAACCATCGAAGCTGGAATCAACGTTTTGGCCGACAAACCAATGGTTATAACTCCTGATGAATTTCCAAAACTCGAACAGGCATTTCAGGTTGCGGCAGAAAAAGGTGTTTTACTATATGATATAATGACCGAACGCCATGAAATTACTACGATTCTTCAACGTGAACTATCTCAAAGCCGCGAAGTTTTTGGAGAGTTGCAAATTGGAACAGAGGAAGAACCGGCACTTACAAAAGAAAGTGTGCACCACTTTTTTAAATATGTATCAGGCAATCCACTAAAACGTCCGGCATGGTTTTTCGATGTGGCGCAACAAGGAGAAGGTATTGTTGATGTTAACACACATTTGGTCGACCTCATCCAATGGGAAGCTTTCCCGGGTGTTATTTTATCAAAATCGGATGTGGAGATTGTTTCTGCAAAACGCTGGACAACTGACCTGACCCCGGAAATGTTTGAGAAAGTTACCATGCTTAAAGAATATCCCGATTATTTGATGAAAGATGTGAAAGATGGCGTTTTGCAAGTTTATAGCAATGGCGAAATCAACTATAAATTGAAAGGCATTCATGCCAAAGCCTCGGTTATCTGGAATTTTCAGGCACCCGAAGGTGCAGCCGATACACATTATTCGATAATGCGTGGTACAAAATGTAATCTAACTATTCAACAAGGTGAAAAAGAAGGATATAAACCAAAATTATACGTTGAAGCTACAATGACAGAGGGGATTGAAGAATTTGTAGGTAGCCTGTATAACGCTGTTCAGGGTTTAACTACAAAATATCCCGGCATTTCTGCTGAAAAAATTGGGGATAAAACCTGGACTATAGTAATTCCTGATAGTTACAATATAGGTCACGAAGCACATTTTGGTCAGGTTACCGAGAAATATCTCCAATATTTGATTGATGGCAAACTACCGGAATGGGAAGTTCCGAATATGATTGTAAAATATTATACAACAATCGAAGGATTAAAGGCAGCTATGAAATAGAAGCCTCCCCCAACCCCTCCAAAATGGAGGGGAGAAAGAACAAAGAATAAAATTAAATAAGGAATATCGAATAAGGAATGTTAAATAGGGGGATTCGCTGGTTAAATAAAGTTTTAGATATCAACATATTAAGTTGATAAAAAGTCAATAAAAAACCCCGAAAGTACCCCCAAAAAGGGTAAATTCGGGGTAATTTCTTTTTTTTG
>JBGSMW010000077.1:0-128942 GCA_041739985.1 Draconibacterium sp.
AGTACAATACAATCACAATTATCAATTATATTTGATGAACGATTTACAAGATAAAATTTTTCTTTTCCAAAACCCTGTTTATTTTTGGAGGGTCTTGGAAAAGAAAAATTATTGGATGACACACTTAATTGAACAGACCCCACTATGTTTTTCTCAAGCACTTATCTCGTTCCAACCAAGGATTGAGCGAATACCACTTTTCTTCATCGTCAATTTTCATTTCGTAAACGTTATCGCTGTCTTCAAGTTGCTCAATTTTAAGTAATTTAAAGAAAAAATCATTGCCTTTAAAAAGCTTTCTAATTGTTTGCTCGTCTTTTATTGAACAGCGTGAACCAAAAACAATAGCCATTATTTCTCCTCCAAGTTTTTCCAAGGGAATTTGAATATGATTCTGTTCTTTGTTTATTGCAGGATCGTAGTGAAACAACCTGATTTCATTTTCATATTCCCATTCCTTATGCTTAGTCGCTAAAAGTAATTGCTTCGTTTCCTTTTTTTTGTCTTTAAAAACTACATTATCCTCATATATTTCCTTAATCCATATAGTAATCGATTTTTGTTCGACATATGTCTGCACGGCATACCTAAAATCAAATTTATAAAGAATACAAATTCCTTTATGTTCATCTGCGTAATGTGACCACATTAATCTGTTTTTTAATCCAGTGAAATTATTTTTATCACTTGCAAAACAACGAATACGTATTGTTTCATAGGCTTTTATGTATGGTTCGATACTGTAATTTGATTCTTTTAATATTATCCTTTTTCGATAATCAAGAAAGGAATAAAGTAAAATGTCGTATGGGTCATTAAATGTTTTGGGTGCTGATAAAGTAATTTCGTTGTTTACTAAGTCCGAGATAGTAAACTTATTTACACTTCGGAAACTATATAAAGGAAGTTCCATAATGTTTAAATTACTTTTATCATCAGAATAAAGAATATACTTTTCAAAATATTCTCTTGACTTATCTAATTGACATTTTCGGGCATATAAATGACCAAGATTAAAGTATATCTTCCATAATTCATTTGCAATTGCATTAGTTGGAAAATCGTTTACTGATTTAAGAAGATATGTTTCAGCCAGATTTAAATCTTGAGTTGGACCATCAATGCAATAAGTAGCACCAAGTGCATAATAAATCTGGAATCGTCCAGATTCTTCAAACACATGCTTCTCAAATTCCAATAATTTGAATATAAATTCTTCATTGTCAATCAGATTTGATTCTTTTTCTTTAATTAATAGGTCTAATGATTTAGCGTTAAATTCTTCCATGATTGCTACTATAACATATTACTTCCCTTCTTCATTCATCAATCGTTTAGCTTCCCGAATATCAATTCTAGCGCGGGTTCCATGTTTTTCGAGCAGATAGAGCAGGTTAGCACCATTGAGCAAAGTCAGTGGTTTTCCTTTTGCAAATTCGTAAGAATCGGAGCCATAATCAGAAGTGGTCACCAAAATCCCCTTGTTTGCTCCTTCATTCATTACTGTTCCAAACAAGTCGCGAACTGCTGAAACACCAACTGTGTTTGTGTAACGTTTCGCCTGAATTACAATCTTTCCTCCTCTGATTGGGTCGGGATCAAAAGCAATTGCATCAACACCGCCGTCGCGGCTTGCCTGCGTGACTTTAACTTCTCCACCATTGCTGCTGAATTCTTTTTCAAATAATTCACGAATCAAATGCTCAAAATCTTCCCATGCCATCGCTGCAAGATTTGTTGAATCGTCAAATTCAACAGAATGAGAATCGACAAATCGTTTATCTTTTTTCTGTGTTTGCAAAATTGGTTGAATGGAGGATAATCCGCTTAAATCGCTGCTTCCAACACCTTTGAAACTTTTAAAGCAAGCTTTTGGATCGACATTGGTAAGGTTAATTTTTCCGAAATCTTCTTTCTTAATCTGTATTGAAACAATGCAGGTTACTTCCTCATTTCCTGTTGCCTTGTTGATTGCCCTGACCCAACCATTAAATGAAACAGCTTCAAATGCATTTATCGAATCTGCCGAAAACAACTCATGAATTGAACGTAAAGTAATTTTGTATATCGTTTCATCGTACAATTTCCTGAGTTGGATTTCCGAAATATGTGCATCTCTGATTTCAATATTCGCGGCAATAAATTTAACTTCCTTAAGTGTTGGTATATCGTCAGGAGATGGAAGTCGAAATTCGACAATAAGCAATCCATTTTCCTGGTTGTATTCTGTGATAATCTCCTTTTCGAAAGTAAAAGGATAAGTTGAATCTTTCAGTATAAGCTCACAAACTTTGGTGATTGCCACAACATCTCCTAATTGGTACTGCTTCTTAAAATTGTCAATAGAATTGTTCTGCATCTTTTGATTGGCAAAAAACTCTTCTTTTCGTTTCTGCCATTGTTGTTCCTGAAGGTGAATTTGGTTTTCCATTTAACGTCTTTTAGTGGGAGAATATCGCCATACAAATAGTGCAGAAACTACGATAAAAATCAACAGTACTTGTACAATGGTAATAATTTGCTCAAAATAGATATAAATCAGGGCAATTATTGAAATCGATATTAATGTAACAACAATCCATAAAATCAATTTTTTTCTTTTAATCTCTTTATGATTAAATTCCTTGACGCTTCCGGCGATACCTATTATGCCCTGTGCGTTGGGTATTTCATATTCTGAGTGCTTGAGGTGGGGTAATTGATTTCCATCAAGGTGAATGGTATTAGTTATTTTAGACTTTTTACGAAAGTCGACAATAAAATTTATAGCCATTAATAGAAATAGAATAGTAATAATTCCAGTAAAAATATAGAAACCATAATCTATTGAAAAGTTATCCATTTTTTTATCATAAATGAAAACCCCAAATGAAAAAATTAATAAGAGACAAACCATACTAATTGATCCAATCATCGCAATTTTATTCCTTTTTCTAATATTTTTAACTGCCAAAATTTCAATATTTTTTGCTTCTTCAAGTATGGAAATTATTGCAGTTGAATTTTTTATATGCTTGGAATTGGTATAACAGTAGTCAATGTGTATATTTTTCACCAATATTCCTGAATCAACCAAAAATTTTATAAAGGCTAAGCTTTTCCCCCAGGAAATGCAGGTTTGCAAACAATCGAAATCGTTAATATTATTTATGTCAAGGCCTTCTTTAATAAGCTTTTTCAATTTGTTAATGTCTTCACCGTAGCTATATTGGCACATCCGTCTAAAATCTTCGACTCTTAGCGATTGCTCCTTTAGTGCTTGTAATTCTTCCTTTTTTTGCTGCTGTTCAAGTTTTGCCAATTTTTGATTGGCGACAATTTCATTTACTATTTTGATTGCACTTGGATCAATATTTTTTGCGTTAATAAGTAAATCTAATAATTCTGCTTCATTATAACGATAATTGTATTTTGACCATAATTCATCAACACTTTTCTCTGTAATGTGCAGTCCAGAATCAACTAAAATCTTAATGAAATTCAATCTTTTATTCCAAAAAACAATTCTTGATATAGCATCAAAATCACTTATTCCATTAACATCAAGTCCTTCTTCTATAAGTTTCTGCAATTTATCGATATCTTCTGACTGTGTATTTAAGCACACTTCTCTAAACTCATCAATTCGCTGCGCTTGCAATCTTTTTTGATGTTCTTCAGCTTCCTTAATTGCATTTTCCTTTTCAATCTTTCTTTTCCTTTCAATCTCTTCAAGTTTCTCTATTTGTTGAGTCTCCAATCTTTTTTGATGCTCTTTAGCGTCACTTCTTGCTTTTTCAGCCTCAATCATTTTTTGCCATTCAAGTTCTTCTAATTCTTTCTTGGCTTTTCCCTCTGCTATCTTCCTTTGCTTTTCGCGTTCGCGCTGTTCTTCTTCATAAATTAATTTTGGATTCGGTTCCAAAAAAACAGATTTGTCTTTCAGCCCATCAAACCAGGTTTCCATTTCAAATTTGGATATCAATCCATCAAAAAGTATGTTGTTTGTTTTCTCAGATAAATTAGTAAGCTCTGTATTTATTTTTTCGACATAATCCTTAATTTCATCAACATTATCCCGTCTTTCCTGAACATCCAATGTTCGTTGAATGGAAGAATAGGTTTTAGCTTTTTCTTTTAACTGAACCAATTGAGTAGCTATTTCTTTAGGTATCATTTGAATGTGTTGTTTGTTGAAAATGGTTTTTCCAAATTTATAATAAAAGAAAATATTAATGTCAAAATAATGCTGGTTTCTAATACTCAATAGTTGGAAAAGGTATTTAGCACCAATTAAATGTCTGGTTTTCCACCCTGAAAAAAATCCTATATTTGCATATTTTTTAAAACAGGTTAGAATTTCAGTTCACTATGAATAATAAATTTCAGGAATACAAGCAGTTAGATTTATCACAAATCAATAAAGATGTCCTTAAAAGGTGGCAGGAAGATGATACTTTTCACAAAAGTATTTCCACCCGCGAAGGCCATCCAACCTTTGTTTTTTATGAAGGACCGCCGTCGGCAAATGGTATGCCCGGCATTCATCATGTAATGGCACGCGCCATAAAAGATATTTTTTGTCGCTATAAAACCATGAAGGGTTTTCGGGTTCACCGCAAAGCCGGCTGGGACACACATGGTTTGCCCGTTGAGTTGAGCGTTGAAAAAGCGCTGAACATTACAAAAGAAGATATCGGTTCAAAAATTTCGGTTGAAGAATATAACAATGCCTGCCGCAAAGAGGTAATGAAATACACCCGTGAATGGGAAGAACTTACACGGATAATGGGTTACTGGGTTAATATGGACGACCCGTATGTAACCTACGACAACCGTTATATTGAAACGGTTTGGTGGTTACTGAAACAGATTTACAACAAGGGTTTGATGTACAAAGGCTACACAATTCAACCTTATTCGCCAGCCGCCGGAACAGGTTTGAGTTCACACGAAATCAATCAGCCCGGAAGTTACCGCGATGTGAAAGACACAACGGCGGTTGCACAATTTAAAGCAATTCGCAACAGTAAATCTGAATTTCTGTTTGAAGGTACAGATACAGATGTTTCGTTTTTGGCCTGGACCACCACTCCCTGGACTTTGCCATCAAATACAGCACTGTGTGTTGGTCCCGGTATAAAATATATAAGGGTTAAAACCTTTAATCCATATACAGGAATTCCTGCAACACTTGTTATAGCGAAAGATTTATTCAGCGTTCATTTCAACCCGAAAAATGCTGAACTTGCTTTTGACGATTATAAACCCGGAGATAAAAATATTCCGTATAAAATTACCGGTGAATACAAAGGCACCGATTTGGCCGGTATTCAGTACGAACAATTAATTGAATGGGTAAAACCAAAAGGGAAAGCCTTTGAAGTAATTACAGGAGATTTTGTAACAACCGAGGATGGAACAGGAATCGTGCACATTGCACCAACTTTTGGTGCCGATGATGACAGGGTTGCCAAACAAAATGGAATTTCGCCATTAATTGTTGTTGACAAAGAGGGTAAAAATCAGGCGCTTGTTGATAAAACAGGACGGTTTTTTCTTGTTCAGAATATGGCGGAAGAGTTTGTTACAGGTAATGTGAATCTCGAAAAATATGAAGAATTTGCCGGTCGTTATGTGAAAAACGAATACGATGAGCAGCTAACCGAAAAAGACAACACAGTTGATGTCGATATTTCGGTGATGCTGAAACTAGAAAATAAAGCCTTCAAAGTTGAAAAACACACACACAGTTATCCGCATTGCTGGCGAACTGATAAACCGATTTTATATTATCCGCTCGATTCGTGGTTTATAAAAACTACAGCCGTAAAAGATAAAATGGTGGAACTGAACAACACCATCAACTGGAAACCACAATCAACAGGAACCGGCCGGTTTGGGAACTGGCTTGAAAATCTTGTTGACTGGAACCTTAGCCGCTCACGTTTCTGGGGAACACCACTTCCTATCTGGCGAACTGAGGATGGCTCGGAAGAAATCTGTATCGGCTCAATTGAAGAGTTGATGGTAGAAATTGAAAAGTCGCTGAAAGCAGGTTTTATGACTAACAATCCGTATGAAGGATTTAAGGTTGGAAACAATTCGAAAGAAAACTACGATAAGGCAGACTTGCACAAACCTTATGTTGACAATATTGTGCTGGTTTCGGCATCAGGACAAAAAATGTTTCGCGAATCCGATTTAATCGATGTTTGGTTTGATTCGGGTTCGATGCCTTATGCACAGAATCACTATCCTTTCAGCCTCCCCCCGACCCCCTCCAAAGGCGGGGGAGAAAGAACGGCTCCGAAGTGGCAGACGGCAAGAAATTCGAGTTATGGATTGTTAAAGGAGTTGGCAGAAAAACTAAAAACTAATCCGACGGAAGCTGAGGTTTTTTTATGGAAAAACCTGAAAGGAAAACAGTTGGGTGGATATAAATTTAGGAAACAACACATAATTGACCAGTTTATTGCCGATTTTGTTTGTTTGGAGAAACAACTTATTATTGAAGTTGACGGTGGTTATCACACATTGCCTGAAGTAGTTATTTCAGATGAGGAAAGAACTAATTTATTAAAAGAACTTGGTTTTAAAGTTTTACGGTTCTCCAATGAAGAGGTAATTAATAATATTGATGAAGTACTTCGCCAGATTGCGGCGTTCTTAGCCCTCCCCTTGGGGGAGGGTTTGGGAGGGGCTGCTGAGTTGGTTAATTTCCCTGCGGATTTTATTGCTGAAGGCGTGGATCAAACTAGGGGTTGGTTTTTTACATTGCATGCAATTGCAACAATGATAGATGAATCAGTTGCATTTAAAAATATTATTTCAAATGGTTTGGTTCTCGACAAAAACGGAAATAAAATGTCGAAACGGCTGGGAAATGCAGTCGATCCGTTTGAAACCATCGAAAATTATGGTTCCGACCCGTTGCGTTGGTACATGATAACCAATTCGCAGCCGTGGGACAACCTGAAATTCGATATTTCGGGTGTTGAGGAAGTACGGCGGAAATTTTTCGGAACGCTTTATAATACCTATAACTTTTTTGCACTTTACGCCAATGTTGACGGATTTTGTTTTGCAGAAAATGAAATTCCGGTTGAAAAACGTCCGGAAATCGACAGGTGGATAATTTCACTTTTAAATTCACTGGTTAAAGAGGTATCGTGGTGTTATGAAAATTACGAACCAACCCGGGCGGGGCGTGCCATTTCCGATTTTGTATCCGAAAATTTAAGCAACTGGTTTGTTCGTTTGAGCCGCAAAAGATATTGGGGCGGCGAATTCACTGAAGATAAAATATCAGCGTATCAAACTTTATATACCTGTTTGTCAACTGTGGCAAAATTAATGGCGCCAATTGCCCCGTTTTATGCTGATTTGTTGTATTCTGATCTAAACAAAGTAACACAAAAGGAGCTTGATCAAAGTGTTCACCTCGCTGATTTTCCATCGTACAACGCAGAACTAATTGACAAAGATTTGGAAGAGAAAATGGACATTGCCCAAAAAGCTTCGTCTATGATTTTGGCATTGCGAAGGAAAGAAAAATTGAAAGTAAGGCAACCACTTGCTAAAATAATTGTTCCTGTATTAAATGCTCGTTTTCATGAACAGTTTGAGGCAATAAAAAACATTGTTTTAACTGAAGTAAACGTAAAAGAGGTTGAATTTATAACCGATGCATCAGGAATAATTAAAAAGAAAATAAAACCCAATTTTAAGACATTGGGGCCGAAGTTTGGAAAATTGATGAAACAAATTGCCGACGAAGTAAGTAAGTTTGGGCAATCAGAAATTTCGGAGTTAGAGAAAAACGGTGAACTTGATATAATTGCAGGTAACGAAAAATTGAAAATTACTGTGGAAGATGTTGAAATCCAAACCGAAGATATTCCGGGTTGGACTGTCGCTTCTGAAGGGCAAATTACAATTGCACTTGATATAAATGTTAGTGAAGAACTTAAAAATGAAGGTTTTGCACGTGAGTTTATAAATAAAATTCAAAACATTAGGAAAGACAGCAATTTTGAAGTTACCGACCGAATTAACGTAACAATTGTTAAAGGAGATGAATATAATACGGCAATTTTAAATTATAAAGATTATATTTGCGCGCAAACTTTGGCGAATCAACTCGAATTGGTTGATAATCTGGAAGATACTGAATCAAAGGCAGTTGAAATTGACAAAGATATATTCGCTCAGATTTTGGTAAAAAGAGTGGAGATTTGAAATGATGGTTGACCTGATTTTAATTCTAAAATTTTATTAATTTAGGTCTTTTCAAAAATTTGATTATATTTTAATTAAACCATTTTATTATGGGAGCAGTAAATAGATATTCGGACGAGGATCTAAAAGAATTCAAAGAATTAATTTTAGAAAAACTCAAAATAGCACAGAGCGATTACGAGATGTATAAAACATCGCTTACACAAAGTGACGGAAATGACACACAAGACACTTCCCCAACCTTTAAAGTTTTGGAAGAAGGCGCTGCCACACTTTCCAAAGAGGAATCGGGGAAATTGGCTCAACGTCAATTGAAATTTATTCAGCATTTGCAAGCCGCTTTGGTGCGTGTTGAGAATAAAACGTATGGTATTTGTCGCGAAACAGGTAAACTAATCAGTAAAGAGCGGCTTCGTGCAGTGCCTCATGCGACACTTTCGATGGATGCAAAAATGAATCAAAGATAAATCGGAAAAGCTTTAAGAATGCTCTCGGATTATTCATTAAAACGATTTTCCGGGAGCATTTTTATTTTAATGAAACAGAAATGACACGCACCGTAAAATCACTAATAATTATTTTTTTAATACTGATTGCCGATCAAATCCTTAAAATTTGGATCAAAACGAACTTTTCGCTGGGCGATGAAATCGTTGTTTTTAAAGATTGGTTCATACTTCATTTTGTCGAAAATAACGGAATGGCCTTTGGTTTTGAATTTGCAGGTGAATACGGGAAAATGTTTTTAAGCATTTTCCGCATTGCCGCTGTTGTTGCAATTGGCTGGTATCTTTTTAAACTGGCTAAAAAGGAAGATATTCCTTTTGGTTTTATTGTTAGTATTTCATTGATTTTTGCAGGTGCCATTGGAAATATCATCGACAGTTTGTTTTACGGGATGATTTTCGAAGACAGTTACGGACAGGTATCCGCAATATTTCCTGAAGGGGGCGGATATGCAACTTTTCTGCATGGAAAAGTTGTGGATATGTTTTATTTTCCAATTGTAAACAGCCAATATCCCGATTGGGTACCGTTTTTGGGTGGCAGTGAATTAATTTTCTTCCGACCTGTTTTTAATATTGCTGATTCTGCAATTACAGTGGGTATTTTTTCGATTTTAATTTTTTACCGGAGATATTTCAATAAAATTGAAGATGAGCCTACCAAAGAAGCAACAGCTCAAAATACTGAAACAATTTAAATATCAAATTCATTTTAAATAATGAATAACGATTTTATTATATACAATACTTTATCCCGCTCAAAGGAAATATTTAAACCTTTGCTTAAGGGGAAAGTTGGTTTATACGTTTGCGGACCAACAGTTTACAGTGATTCGCACCTTGGACATGCACGTCCAAATATCACTTTTGATTTGCTTTTCAGATACCTCACATTTTTGGGTTATAAAGTTCGTTACGTTCGAAATATTACTGATGTTGGTCATTTGGAAGATGAGGTGGAAGGATCCGGTGAAGATAAAATTTCGAAAAAAGCACGGCTCGAACAAATTGAGCCAATGGAGGTTGTGCAGAAATACATGAACACCTTTCATCACAATATGGAACAGTTAAACGTAAGACCTCCCAGTATTGAACCACGTGCTTCTGGCCATATTATCGAACAGCAGCAAATGATTGAATCGATTGTTGATAAAGGATTTGGATATGAAATGAATGGTTCGGTTTATTTCGATGTAGAGCGATATAATGAACAATACAACTACGGAAAACTGTCAGGCAGAAACCTTGACGATATAAAAACAAATACCCGTCAACTCGACGGACAAACCGAAAAGAAAAATTCATTTGATTTTGCTTTATGGAAAAAAGCTTCGCCTGAACATATTATGCGCTGGCCATCAAAATGGAGTATTGGTTTCCCGGGCTGGCATTTGGAATGTTCGGTAATGAGTACAAAATATTTAGGAGAAATATTTGATATTCATGGTGGTGGAATGGATTTGACGTTTCCGCACCACGAATGCGAAATTGCGCAATCGACCGCCAGCCTTGGACACGAAACTGTGCGTTACTGGATGCATAACAACATGATTAAAATCAACGGGCAAAAAATGGCCCGCTCGCTTGGTAATTTCATTACGTTGGAGGAATTGTTTACCGGCAGTCACAGCATGTTGCAAAAGGCATATTCGCCAATGACGATCCGTTTTTTTATTTTACAGGCGCATTACCGAAGTGAACTTGATTTCTCAAATGAAGCATTGCTGGCATCTGAAAAAGGTTTGGAACGATTGATGAATGCAGTAAAAACGCTAAATGAAATTGAGGCTTCAGAAAAATCGACGGTTGAGATTTCTTCCCTTAAAGAAAATTGTTTTGAAGCTTTGAATGATGATTTAAACAGTCCGGTTGCAATTGCACATTTGTTTGACGGTGTAAAAATCATCAACTCAATAAAAGCCGGAAGCGAAAAAATATCAGCAGAAGATTTAACCGGGTTGAAATCATTTTACCACTCGGTGGTTTTTGATATTTTGGGTTTGAAAGAAGAAAAAGCAGTTGAATCAGGTGAAAGTGAAGTTTTAACTGGTGCAGTTGAGTTGCTTATAAATCTTCGTCAACAGGCAAAAGCCAATAAAGATTGGGCTGTTGCCGACAAAATTCGCAACGATTTAAACACCATCGGAATTGAATTAAAAGATGGCAAAAGTGGGGTAGAGTGGAAAAAAGCCTCTCCCCAACCCTCTCCCAAAGAGAGGGAGTAAGAAAAGAATTTTTGACAAGTTGAATATTTACTTAAATTAGGTTTCTGGCTCTCCCCCTTTGGGGGAGTTGGAGGGGGCCGCTCAATATAATATGTTTTCAGGAATAGTAGAAGAATACGGAACAGTGGTTGCAATCGAAAAAGAACAGGAAAATGTTCATTTTACATTAAGTTGTTCGTTTGCCAATGAATTGAAAGTTGACCAAAGTTTGTCGCACAACGGCGTGTGTTTAACAGTTGTTTGGGTCGATAAGGAAAAAAAGCTATATAAAGTAACAGCCATAAAAGAAACACTTTTAAAATCGAATCTCGGTTTGCTGGAAGTGGGATCGAAAGTAAATCTCGAACGCAGCATGATGATGAACGGCAGGCTTGACGGGCATATTGTGCAGGGCCATGTTGACCAGACTGCTGTTTGCAAAAATGTGGAAGAAGCCGACGGAAGCTGGTATTATACTTTCGAATACGAGTTCGACCTCGAAAAGGCAAAAATGGGCTACATGACGGTTGAAAAAGGTTCAGTAACCGTAAACGGCGTGAGTCTGACTGTTGTCAATTCAAAAGATAATTCATTCCAGGTGGCAATAATTCCATTTACCTATGATGTAACTAACTTTCATACTTTCAAAGAAGGTACAGTTATAAATCTTGAATTTGATATTATTGGTAAATACCTGAGCAAACTGAATTCATACAATTATTAGTTACAATACCGAAGTCATTGAGAATTTCCAGGAAAACAGAATATTAGGAAGATTATTTAAACCATTTTCAGACTAGGCTTGTTTTGTTTAATAAAAATCAGGATGAAATGAAACAAACCGCATTAATTACCGGTGCATCAAAACGGATTGGAAAAGCACTAACAGAGCATTTGGCCGAAAAAGGATGGAATGTGGCTATTCATTATAATACTTCAGAAAAGTCTGCCCTTGATTTGGTTGGTTCTCTTTCAACAAAATATCCGCATCAAATATTCGCTGCATTTAAAGCAAATCTGGAAGAAGTTTTAGAAGTTTCGCAATTAGTTCCAAGCGTTGTTTCATCGTTTGGTAACATAGATTTATTGGTAAATAATGCTTCAGTATTTGATGCTTCATACCTGAAAGAAACAACAGTTGAGTTGTTCGATTCGCAAATCAATGTAAATTTCAAGGCACCTTTTATTCTTGTCCGAGATTTTTCAAATCTCTGCAAATCAGGCAACATCATAAATTTTGTCGATACGCGGATAACCTCGAACAAATCGAATTTTGCGGCATATTCGCTTTCTAAAAAAGCACTTTGGGAACTTACAAAAATGGCTGCATTGGAGTTCGCACCCAACATTCGGGTAAATGCAATAGCACCTGGAGTTACTTTGCCACCTGAAGAAAAAGACGAGAATTACCTGCAAAAGCTGGCTACGGGCATTCCAATGAAAAAGCCCGGAGGACTTGAGCCAATTATTAAAAGCTTTGATTATATTTTAAACAACAATCACTTAACAGGCCAGTTGCTTTTTGCCGATGGCGGCGAAAACCTGGGCCAAAACGCATAAAAACGATGGCAAAAATACGTGTAAAGAATTTATTGATAAGAACTTATATCGGATTTAACCCCGAGGAACTGGTAAACAAACAAGATGTGATTATCAACCTCGAAATCGAGACTGACATTCCAAATTCGGCCATTGAAGCCGATGAACCGCTGGATATTTTTGATTATAAAACAATCACAAAAAAAATAATTGCACTGGTACAAGACGGCAAATTCAAGCTTCTCGAAGTTTTAACCAAAAATATTCTCGACCTGATAATGAGCGACCAAAAAGTAAAATGGGCGAGAGTGGAAGTTGACAAACCGCACGCACTGCGTTTTGCTGAATCGGTTTCTCTGGAAATGGAGGCGACACGATGAATTCAGTAATCATCGGTATTGGTTCCAACGTTGATGCAGATTTAAATATCCCCAAAATGCTTGATATTTTGAAAAAACAAGTTGAGGTTTTGAAGTTGTCCAAATTGCTGATAACAAAACCTATAGGGCTTGTGGATCAGCCGGATTTTACGAATGGTGCTGTAAAGATTGCAACAGATTTGAATATAGAGGAATTGACAATACTCCTAAAATCAATAGAGGACCATTTGGGAAGAAATCGGTCAACGCCAAAATTCGGACCTCGAAATATTGATCTGGATATTGTGGTTTGGAATGGCGAAATTGTGGACAAGGATTATTACACACGTGATTTTCTGCAAAAAAGTGTTGGTGAATTGCTTTAAATGAAGCCTTTTTCGAAGTGTTGGTTAAATTGGGAAAAATTCATTGTATAGGGTTCTCCAAAGCTGTTTTCATATTTCTTAGTGAACGAAGTAAAATTAAATTTTGCCAGATTCAAATTGTTATTTTTCTGTAATGCCCAAATTTGCAAGAAAATAGCTTCTTCATTCAAATCATCGTAATCTAAAATACGGCGTGCAATCTTTTCAATTTCAGGCAAATTTTCCTCTTTTTGATAAATTGTGGCAAGATTTAATAAATTGTCAATTACCTGGTTACCCGTAAATCCGCGAATTTCATCCAGCCATTCCCAATGTATTCCTTTCAAAAAACGGCCACGTTTTACCAATTCAAAAAACGAAATAAGTTGTGGTTTTGATAGTCCTTCCGGAATTTGGCATAGTTTGTAGGCATTTACATAATCACAGTAAAACGGTTTTTTCATTTTTGCCTGAATATAACCAGTTGTTGAAACAAATTCAATCCCGTCAATTTCCAACAAAATCTTCCGCAATTTATTCAGTGTAACCGATCGGTTATTGGCAACTTTCCTTGAAGAAATGCCTGACCACAAAGTATCATTTATATCCCGTATGCTCGCCCCGATACCGCTTTTTAATGAATTGATCAAAACAAAAAGGAACAATTCTCTAACTTTTGGAGTGAATTGATCTGTAATATCTTCCCCTTTGTTGTTTATTGCTTTGAATTCACCAAATAACTGGATTTTGTTTTTCGCAATTTCAACAGTTGGTTCAATTATAATTCCAGTTTTATTTCTGTTGAATCGCTTAGCAATGATGAAAATTAGCAAAGTAGCTATTATTAATCCTGAAATAATTATTATCCAGTTTTTCGAAACGCCTAAAAGCCCGGTGGGATTGGTAGTAATTTCATCAACCGTAATTTCTTCATCAAATGCAATTCTGTTAATCTCCTCATCACCAAGTGGTCGGTTCCAGATAAGTAAGTTATCAATGTATCCACGCAAACTTGCCCCCGAAGATAGCGCACTGCCCAAATGAATATCGCCCGTGCCTGAAAATGGCGGATGGCCTTCTGATCCGCCAATTGGTTGGCCATTGAGGAAAATCGATTGTTCACCTGTTTCAATATTGTATCGCCAGGTTAAATGATACCATTGGTTTGGTTGCAAAGTTTTTTCTGCTACAAAATCATTGGCCCACAGCCCAAAATATGGATGCCCTGAGCGCAGGATTAAATGAAGTCCTTTTCTATAGCCTGATTCGTAATTTCCTAAAATCGCATTATCCCCAAATTCAAGTATTTCAGTGAATTTCACGAAACAGCTCACCGTAAAACTACTGTTGCGAAAACCATAATTTTCAGGTTTTCCTAAGTTGATACTTGCATTTTCAGGAAGCCGTAACACATTTCCCCGCTCAATATCCTGGACAAATGAATAATTACTGCCTTCAAACTCGAATGAGGTATTTACAGCATTCAAAACCAATTCCTCAAAACTGAAACTACCGGTTAAGTCTTCGCTAAGTTTTAACGGTGTGGCAAAAATTGTATAACTCTCAGGGACTGTCATCTCGCCAGTCACGACAATTTGCTCAGGTGTCATTTTATAACCCGGAACAAATGGGGTCAATATCAATTCTTCGCCGCCACGATACGGAAAGCTGAATTTTCCTCCCGTTACCAAAATGTCAGGGTTTTTCCAATATAACTTTTCAATATTTTTTTCTGAAATTTTAGCAACTCCTTTTATCCATGTAAACGAATTCAGTTGGTCAACAGTATTATCGAAATTTGAAATCTCATTACCAACAAAAATGAAATTAGGACGTTTCCCATACCTTTTCCAGTTCTCTAAAAGGTAATTAATATAGTCAGGCACAAGATTTCTATTCAGTTGATTTGATTGAAATTTGGTAGGCAATTCCTCAAAATCGTTTATTATGAAAAGTTCCTGGTTAATTATTTCGGCATAGTTAGCAATGTATAAACTGTTTGCGGCATTGTTTGCAGAAATTTCAAATGCGTAATTATTAATTTGATGCAATATTCTGCTAACACCTGAATAGTCACCATCAACAAAAAAAATTACCCGGCGGTTTGCCTGAACCAAGTATTCAACTGGAGGCCATGTCTCTCCTTGGGGAAGATAAAATATGGAAGAAGCCAATTCTGATTCATTAATAATAGAATCCAGAAGTAAGATATCCCCATTGTATCGAATGAAAACAGGCATAATCTTGGACTGATTCTCTTGAATTGCAGTATGTATTTTTTCAAGTACTGCTGCAAATTTTTCTGTCGTATTCTGAATGAATGCTTGTTTGTTTTTTGATACAATTTCCAATTCAATACCTGTTGCATCGTTTTTTTGCAACAAGTTCCAGGTTTGTTGGTTATTTAAATTTTGCCCGCTTATTTTTGAAATCAAAAAGGTTTTATCGGATATTTCAGTGGCCCAAATAATTTTTGGTGATATATAAAGGAGGGTAAAAATAAATATAGATAGGCAAATCGATAACTTATTCACAATTCAAATTTCCTTTTTTCTTATTTCAGAACACTTAATTTCGAATTATTTTTGTCTCAAAAGTATTAAAATAGATTGTAAAACGAACAAAAATTAATATTTTTTACAATTTTATAAATATAAATAAATCAGATAATTACGTTTTAAATTAAGCATAAATTAAGTTGCAGATAACCGCTTGTCGATACAGTTGTTAAGCAATTTGTAATAAGCGCGAATTAACATTGTAACAAATTTAATGTTGTAATGACTGATAAATCGATCAAACGAAAACACTATTTGTTATTTATTGTCGGTGGTTTAAGCGCAATTCTTTTACTGGCATTAACAAATAAAACAATCCATTATACTTCAACTAACGAATTCTGTGAATCATGTCACGTGCATCCACACGCAGAGGCCACCTGGAAATTGTCTGTGCATCACAATACCCGAAGCGGAGTTTCAGTCAAATGCGTTGATTGTCATTTGCCACCCGAAGACCAGCCTGTTCGTTTTTTAACAAGAAAAGCATATCATGGTGCACATGATTTCTATGTGTATATGACAAAGGATTCTTCGGAGATTGATTGGACAGAAAAGCGCACAATAGAAGCATCCAAACGGTTTGTTTATGAAGATGGTTGCAAAAAGTGTCATACAAATTTGTTCCCTTCAACACTAAACGCTTTAGGTGCTGAATCGCATTTAAAATATTTACGAAATCCCGATAATACTTCGTGTTTGCAATGTCATCTCAATGTTGGGCATTATCGTGGAAAAACGGGGTTAACAGGAATGGATGAACTGGTTTCAGGTTCAAAAGAAATATTTACTGAACCTGCACAGATTACTGATTTTAAAACTTTCGAAGAAAAAATTCCGGGGACACCTGTATCTTTTAAAATGGTTGCCATTCCCGGCGGCGAATTTAAAATGGGGACACATGTTGATGAGCCTTTCAGGAGAAATGATGAAGGACCCATTATAAACGTTGCAGTTGACAGCTTTTGGATTGGTGAAATTGAAGTTACATGGAATGAGTATTTGGCATTTTTCAACGCAACTGCTTCACAAGGCCGAAAAGAAGCTGTTGAAGCCGATGAAGAAACCGACGGAATTTCAGGGGCTACTCCTCCGTGGGGCGCACCTGATCAGGGCTGGGGTAAAGGTACACGGCCGGCAATTACAATGAGTTATCATGGTGCAGAAACTTACTGCCGTTGGTTAAGTAGTGTTACAGGAAAAAAATACAGGCTGCCAACCGAAGCGGAATGGGAATATGCTGCCCGCGGTGGAACTGAAACTCCTTACTTCTTTGAGGGTTCGCCGGAAGATTATGAATCAAAAGGGTTTTGGAGCAAAATATTTGGGGTTGATACCACGACAATTAATTCGTATATAATTTATCAGGAAAACAGCCCTGCCAGAACACAGGAACCGGCTAAAGTATGGTCAAATCCTTATGGTTTGAAAAACATGCTAGGCAATGTTTCAGAATTTTGTCTCGATTTTTATGATCCTGCCGTGTATTCAAAATATCCAAAAACTTTGGTAAGAAATCCGCGAGGTCCCCGGGATGGAATGGAGCACGTTGTTCGGGGTGGTGCTTATAATAATTCGGCAAAGGATCTGCGTGCGGGTCGTCGTGATTTTACCCGAACAAAAGATTGGTTGGTTACTGATCCTCAAATCCCTAAAAGTATCTGGTGGTATTCCGACAGTAAAAATGTTGGATTCAGGGTGGTTTGCGATTACAGGGCAGCTGATTTAGATTCAGAAAAAAATAAAAACTAAAATATCATGGAAAAAAGTCAACTATCGCGCAGGAATTTTCTTGGAAAATCGGCAGTTATTGGTGCTGCCGGAGTTATCGGTTTGAATGCCCTGACTTCCTGCAGTTCAAAAACAAAAACAGTTGATTATGCATTTCCAACCATACTCGACAAAGCTCCTGATGGCAAGAAATTGAGGGCAGGACTTGTAGGTTGCGGAAACCGTGGAACAGGGGCAGCATTGAATTTTCTGGCTGCTGGAAATGATTTGGAATTGATTGCTTTAGCCGATGTTTTCGAGGATAAGGTTTGGGATTGCCGTAGTAAACTTAGCAAGCAACGGGTTGAAGTACCGGAAGCAAATTGTTTTTGGGGTTTTGACAGCTATAAAAGTTTACTTGATGTTGATTTGGATGTTGTAATTCTTGCCACGCCCCCACATTTCAGACCTGCTTATTTTGATGCATGTGTTCAGGCCAAAAAACATGTTTTTATGGAAAAACCGGTTTGTGTTGATCCGGTGGGTGCCCGACAAATTATTGCTACTTCACGAAAAGCAGAAAATATGGGACTTACCGTTATAACCGGAACACAACGTCGTCATCAGGACGATTACCTGGAAACATACAGACAGGTAGCTTCGGGGGCAATAGGAGAAATTACTTCAGCAAAAGCCTGGTGGCTGCAAAACCATGTTTGGTTTCGCACTCGCGAAGAAGGTTGGAGCGACATGGAATACATGATCCGCAACTGGAATAATTTCTGCTGGTTGTGTGGCGATCATATTCTTGATACACATGTTCACAATATCGATATTATTAACTGGTTTTTAGGGAAACACCCGGATGAAGCAATTGGTTTTGGTGGCCGTGCAAGACGGTTAACAGGCGATCAATATGATTTCTTCAGTATCGATTTCAATTTTGGAAATGGGGTTTACTCACACAGTATGTCGCGACAAATTGATGATTGTGCGAACACTTTGGGAGAGCAAATCAATGGAACCGAAGGTTATACAAATTGCAAAAACACAATTTATAATTTGGATGGTTCGGTAAAATGGAAATATGATTATCCAAAAGACAAAGATGGAAAATCAACTGAGGTTGTGGCTATTTCTCCTTATATTCAGGAACATATAAGTTTGGTTACTTCAATCAGAACAAACAAACCGGTTGTTGAAGCTGAACGCACTGCGATCTCGACTCTGACTGCAATAATGGGCAGGACAGCCGCTTACACAGGTCAGTTGGTTACCTGGGAAGAAATGATGAATTCAACTGTGAAGTTGGGACCTGAAAAATATGAAATGGGGCCGGTTGATATGGAGTTCCCGGTACCAATTCCCGGTGCGCAACACAAAACATAAATAATAAAAATGATTTCCGTTGTTATACCACTTTTAAACGAAAGCAACCTTGTTTCACAGTTGGTTGAAGAGATTTTTGAAAATCTTCAATCCACAGGGGAAGAATTTGAAATTGTGTGTGTTGACGATGGTAGCACGGATTCGACACTACAGAAACTTCTTGACTTCAGAAGTAAAAACAGCCAGTTGAAAGTGATTTCATTTTCGCGAAATTTTGGATTACAGGCAGCAATTACAGCAGGTTTGGACTTTGCAACAGGTGATTATGTAATTTTGATGGATGGAGATTTTCAGGATCCACCTGAATTAATACCAGTTCTTTTTAACAAAATTACGGCAACCAACTCCGATATTGTAACTGCGGTTCGCGATCAACGGAATGAAAAACTTTCTCGCCGGATTTTTACTAATATTTTTCATCGTATTTTTAGTCAGAGCAGCGAGGAACATCAGGTTACAAAAGCAGGTAATTTTTGTATTTTAAACAAAAAAGCGCATCAGGCAATTTTACAATTTTCTGAGAAAAACCGTTACATACCGGGCATAAGGAATTTCGTGGGATTCAAACACGAGTTTATCGAATTCGACCGCCCGGATCGATTAAAAGGCAAAGCAAAAATGAGTTTCGGGAAACTTTTTGCACTGGCCTCAGATGCTATTTATTCTTTTTCGAAATGGCCCATAAAAGCTTGTTTGTTTGTTGGTTTGCTGGGAATATTTTTTTTCCTGGGTGCCATCATCTACACGTTTGTTTCGAAAGCCATGGGTTTTGCACCAACCGGCTGGTCGTCGATGTTTTTAGCTGTTAGCTTTTTTGGTTCGGTTCAATTAACTTTTCTGGGTCTGATTGGTGAATATATTTACTTGATATTTAAAGAAGTACAAAATAGGCCAGTATATATCGTAAATGAAATTTATGCGTAAAATAGTTGACATATTAACCGCAAAAAATGCCTTTTTCGCCAGTTTAATTATAGCTGCGATATTACTTGCATTTTTGGCTCCAAAGGCAGCGGTAAATGTTGACGAACAATTGCATTACCCTCATGCAAAACAAGTTGTTAACTGGTATTTTACAGCAGGGAAAGACGCTTCCTGTTTGGAAACTCCGGTTACCAATTTGAAATATTACGGCCAGTCTGTTGATAATTTTACTGCTTTGTTTAATCGGGTTTTTAAAATCGAAAATGAATTTTTCACCCGTCATTTTACCGGTGCACTCTTCTTTTGGCTGTTGCTGTTGTTTGCCGGATTGATAGCTTTTCAACTGACAGGATCATTTTGGGTTGCAACATTAACTGTGTTTTCTATTATGGCGATGCCTCGTTTATTTGGGCAGGCATTTGGAAACCTGAAAGATATTCCGTTTGCAACCGGTTATTTGGCTGGTATATTTATGATTATTCGTTTTATAAAAGAGTTGCCTAAACCCGGTTGGAAAAGTTCTGTTTTTCTGGGATTGGCAATTGCATTTACAATTTCGGTGCGCATTGGCGGTCTGATTTTATTTGGCTATTTGGCAGTGGCAATTATCGCTGCTTTAATTTTGAAGCCTTTTTTACCTAAATATATTTTTTCAACTAAATCTTGTCTTGTAAGGCTATTGGGCCAGGGCTTGGCAATCCTGTTGATTGGTTATTTCGCAGGATTGTTTTTTTGGCCCTTTGCCTTGCAAAACATTTTTCAAAATCCGCTGGAAAGCTTGCAGGTAATGGAACATTATAAAGTGAGTATCCGGCAGATTTTTGAAGGTAATTGGTTATGGAGTACGCAACTACCCTGGTATTATTTGCCAAAATGGCTTTTGATCTCAACACCGGAGTTTATTATTTTTGGGCTTGCGGTTTTTCTGGCCCTGTTTTTAATAAAAATAAATAAACAAGATAGCGAACAACTCTTTACAGGGTTGTTTTTGCTTTTTACCCTTTGCTTCCCAATTATTTATGTGATTGCAATAAAAGCAAATTTATATAGTGGGGTCCGTCAAATGATTTTTGTGCTTCCGCTTTTTGCTGTTTTTTCAGCTGCAGGGATTTGGTATTTGTTGAACAGTTTATCTTCGAAACTTATTAAAACCGCATTTGTATCCTTTTATTTTATTTTGATGATACTTCCATTAAAACATCAGGTAACGACGTTTCCTGCTGATTATATTTATTTTAATTCCATTTCAGGAGGAAACAAAAAAGCATGGTCAAATTACGAATACGACTACTACTATCATGGGATAAAAAAATCATCAGAGTATGTAATTAAATTAGTTGGCAGCAAGGAAATAACTTTAGCAACGAATTGCAATCTTTCCAATTATCTCGATAAAATACCAAACATAAAATATCAGTATTCACGATATTTGGAAAGAAGTTCGGTAGATTGGGATTATGGGTTGTTTGGCATTAATTACATACATCCTGATCTGCTTAAAAGCGGAAAATGGAAGTCAACTAAAATTGTAAAAACATTTTATCATTCCGGAAATCCAATTGTCGTTTTGCTGAAACGAAAGGATAAAACAGACCTTCATGGAATAGTAAAGTCAGAAAATGGCGATTTTGATAAAGCACAGATTCTGCTCGAAAGTGCAGTTAAAAACGATGAAAACAATGTGTGGTTATATTTACAAATGGCAAAAAATTCGCTGAAACAAAACGATTTTGAAACTTTTAACAGATATTTGCAAAACGGTCGTTCTGTTTATCCACAGTATGAACCTTTTTATTTGCTTGAAGCTCAATTTCTTTTTAATCAAAACAATTTTCGTGAAGCCAAGGTCGTGCTTGACGAATTGGTTGAAATCAATCCACGATACGGTGCAGCTTCACAGTTGATTGAAAAAGTAAACGGGAAATTAAATTCAGATAAGTTAAATTAATATGTAAATTAAAAATCATGGGAAAAATGAAAAAACTAATGGCAATTTTAGCCTCCTTTATTTTAAGCCTTCCTTTTATGGCGGCTGCGCAAGACACTGCAACGTACATTGACAACCTCAATGTGCAGGACAGTTCGTATATGGAACAGGATTTATTGGCCGGCGCTGAAACTGCGTCATCAGGAAGCAGCAATACCACAATAATTATTATAGTGGTAGTTGTAATAATCGCAGTAGTTGCTTTTATTATCATGAGAAAAAAGAAAAAGTAAATATTCGTTAATCGGATAAAGGAAACCTGTCTTTGTGAAAAGGCAGGTTTTTTGTTGATTGCCACTGCACAAAAAGTTGCTAATTTTATGCAATGCAAAATATCGATGAAATATCAAGTAAAATAAAGTTAAAAGCCCGTGATTTGGGTTTGCTTGATTGCGCCATCCTTCCCGCCGATTTTCTTGTTGAAGAACAAGCACAATTTCAAAAATGGCTGGATAAGGGAATGCATGGCGAAATGGGATATATGGCCCGCAATATCGATAAGAGATTAGACCCAAGAGAGCTTTATGAAAATGCAAAAACAATAATCATTGTTATTCAGAATTATTATCCATCCGAAACACAAATTGACAAAACTTCCCCAATTATTTCAAAATACGCGTACGGAACTGATTACCATTTTGTATTGAAAGACAAATTAAAATTGTTATTGAATTTTATTCAAACTGAATTCCAACACTGCAATGGCCGCCCTTTTGTTGATTCTGCGCCGGTTTTAGAGCGTGCCTGGGCAAAACGTGCTGGTTTAGGCTGGGTTGGAAAAAACAGCAATCTCATTTCGGTTGAACATGGTAGCTTCTTTTTTATTGGCGAATTGGTTTTGGATATTGAAATTCCCTATGATGATCCCAAGTTGGTTCATGACCACTGTGGAAATTGTACAAAATGTATTGAAGCCTGCCCAACAACTGCAATTGTTGCCAACAAAGTGGTGGATGCCCGCCGCTGTATTTCATATCAAACAATAGAATTAAAAGGCGAATTGGATGATACCTTGAAGGGAAAATTTGAAAACCGTGTATTTGGTTGCGATATTTGTCAGGATGTTTGTCCGTGGAACCTGAAATCGAAACCACACGACGAACACAATTTCAAACCCAAAACTGGTTTATTAGAATTAAAAAACCATGATTGGCACTCAATGGAAAAACCATTATTCAACGAGTTGTTTAGAAATTCAGCAGTAAAGCGGACTGGTTTTGAGGGTTTGAAAAGAAACCTGAAATTTATTCAAACCACTGGAAATGACGAAAAAGTTTGAATATTCAACAGTACTGATTCTGGGTTCGCAAAAAGGTGTTTTTATTGAATTTCCTTTTGATTGTTTTGCCGAATTTAATTCCCGAAAATCAATTCGCGTTAAACTTTCAATAGAGGGAAGAACATATGACAGAAGTTTAATGCCACGGGGAGACAACACCCACTGGATTCAACTTCGGAAAGATATCTGCATGGAAATTGGAAAATGGGAAGGAGACACAGTTTTTGTTGCGGTTGAAAAAGACGATTCACCAAGGACAGTTCGGATTCCTGATTACCTGCAATGGCTTTTAGATGATGAACCTGAAATGGATGCAGCTTTTCGGAAACTTTCATTTTTCTATAAAAAATATTGGATTTCGGGAATTGAGGAAACTAATAATGAAGAAACTAAAGTTGAACGGATCAACAAACTTTTTGACTTTTTACGAAGTGGCGGTGTTACAGGGTTATAATATTGCTCGGGAATTTATTATTCTCATACCAAATTCAGTATGATTAAATTGTACAGGATCTTGAAATTATTTTTCAGGGTAATTGTACTTTTTACTGTCTTATTTCGTAAGCAATTTGTAAAATGTATTTTTATACTTCTGTTTGAATGAATAAAATATCTGACTATGAAACGAGCCATGAACAAAAATGCTCACACAGATAAACCAATATATGGCGAGTTCCATCGAATACAATAAACAATAAACTATTATAATGAGATGAAAAAACAAATGGGTTTTTTACTTTTTTTCCTGTTTACTTTTTATTCACAGGCGCAAACCATTGAAGACTGGATAAATGACAATGAAAAAAATCCCGTTGAAAAGATATATATTCACACTGATGCCGAAAACTATTTCATCGGCGATACTGTTTGGTTCAAAGTTTATCTTACGGACAGTCGTTCGGGGCGGTTAATTCCAAGTCCTGAAAATGTGTATATCAGTTTATTGGATCGATCAGGAGAATCCGTGTTGCATTTGATATTGCTGTGTTTAAACGGTCAGGCTCATGGGAGTTTTGTGATCTCGGATAAACTAAAGCCGGGTAATTTTTTATTACAGGCTTATACCAATTATTTATTCAATTTCACTTCCGAAGCTTATTTTCACAAACAAATGACTGTTTCAAAAATATCCGGTTTTTCACAAACTGCTACTACTAAGAATTCTGGTGTGAACATGATCGCAGATGTGGCATTTCTTCCTGAAGGTGGGGTTTTACTTGAAAACACAACCAATATTGTGGCATTTAAAGCAATTAACAGATTGGGTTTTGGCGTAAATGTCAAAGGGTTTGTGAAAGATGAAAAAGGAACACTTGTAACATCTTTTTTAGCCGATTACAAAGGTATGGGCTTATTTTTTCTAATACCTGAAACAGGAAAAACATATTGGGCTACAGTTGAAGGTTTTCCCTCTTTCAGGTATAAGTTTGAACCAACGAAAGTGGGTGGTAAAATTCAGCTTGTAAATCATACAAGTAAAGAAGTGATTGTTAATGTCGCGATAAATTCAGAAGAATTGAAGGATGAAGTATTTTATCTGGCTAATTTGTATCGGGGGGAAGTTCTTTTTTATCAGGTATTTAAAATGGATGGGACCAATAAAGTTTTCAAATTTGAAAGTAGTACGTTTAAACCTGGAATAAACAAATTGGTTTTGCTCGACAGAATGTTTAACCCGGTTTCTGAACGGCTTTTATTTTCACGAACCTTCGGACTGAATCAGTTAATAGTACAAACTGATTCCCTTGTTTACGATAAAAGATCAGAAATTCAATTGCAACTCAGTGATGAAAAGTATTTGAATGATGAAGATTTTTCAAATTTGTCTGTTGCAGTTGTTCACGAATTTGCTGTACCGGAAAATGGTTATTCGAAGAATATTTTATCTCAATTCCTGATCGATTCTGAAATTAACGGAATTGTTGAGTCGTCAGCAGATTTGTTTATAGATAACGAAATGAGTTCAGAAGCAAAACTACGGCTTGTTATGTTGACAAACGGTTATGGAAGTTATTTCTGGAATAGCGCGCCGCACAAAAATGATTTATTGGAATTTAAACAAGAGGCAGGAATTAATTTAAAAGGGACGGCCAAAAATACGTTGACAGGAAACAGAATTTCAAACGGTCAAATTACAATTGCTATTCAAAAAGAAGATGAAATTGCATTTCTGACGCAAACTACTGACAGTTTGGGGAATTTTATTTTTCCTGGATTACTTTTCAGTGATACGGCTTTGGTGCACGTTCAAGGGAAAAATGAGGCTGGGAAAATGAATATTACTGTTGAAATTGACCCTGTTTTTAAAAGTGCAGAACCATCCGGTGCTGATGTTAAAATATTGAGTGAATTTTCAAATGATGCTTCTAAACTGCCAGGGCTTAAATATCAGATTTCAGTTGAAAACAAAAAACATCAACCTAAAAATCAAACAACGAAAAGCAAAAACAGTGTAAAAGAAACTGGTATATTAAATGGGCATTTCCGCTTGTATAAGTCAGCCGATTTTGTTTTGGAAGTCATGCCTTTTGAACAATCTTACAGCAATGTACTCGATTATATGGTAGGGAAAGTCCCAGGCGTTGATATCAATGGTGACGAGGTAATTATTCGTGGGGCAAGTGGCTTTGGTAATAGCTCTCTGCCTCTTTTTCTAATTGACGGAGTGCCACTTGCCAGTAACCAAACCATTAGCTTTCCAGCAGAAGTTTCGCGAAATGCCAATGGTGATGAAGGAACTTCTTTTAATATGAACGAGCAAATTATTCAGGCAGTAAAAGCAATTCCAATAAGCGATGTCGAAATAATAGAAGTGCTAAAATCGCCTCAAAACCTTGCAGCTTATGGTGTAAAAGGTGCTAATGGTGTAATTGCGATTTACACGCGCAGGGGAGAAACTAACACCGAAAAATCATTAACAAAAAACATTATTGAAAATAAGGTAGTTGGTTATAATAAAGTCCGGCAGTTTTATTCCCCTAAATATACGCCTGCAAATTTACTGGAAAAACAACCAGATTTGAAAACATTGTTGTACTGGAATCCGGAAGTAATTACAAAAAACGGAATGGCTGACTTTAGGTTTTTTAGCTCCGACCTTTCAGGGAAATATATTGTTATTGTTGAAGGTATTGCAAACGATGGAAAAATTTGTTTGGGAACCACGAAAATTGAGATTAAATGAAATAAGGTTAATCAACCTGATAGTATATGAATTATTTAAAAAATGTAAAACACTAATTAAGATGGTTGCCAAGAAACCGTTTGCCTGAATTGTTTAAATGAAATTTGTTATTTGCTCCCGCCAACTCAAATTCCCTTAGTAAACTGTTTGCTTTTAAATAAATTGAATTATTTTTTTTTCTGCCAAATATGCCTTTCGACTTTTTTTCAAGTTCATCATTTATACTTTCAAGCGATTCGAAAATTTTTGATCTAAAGTGCTGGGCACAATCTGTACATGGATGGTTTAATAGTTCTGTTGATCTGTGAAATGCACTTTTTAAGGTTTCAATCGATTTGTTGAAGTTTTTATCTTTTCGGTAATTATCTGATTCTATTAAATTGTCATTTATTGCTGTAAGATGCACGTTACATATTATTTCTCGCAGCGGACAGCTAAACAATTCAATATTAAGACCATTGACTGTTTTTTGTTCCGGGCTTGTTACATTAAATGAAAATAATTCTCTCAGCTTCTCTATCATGGATTGATTTACTTTAGTTTAGTTTATAAAATCGTTTGTTATTTGTCCCAACAAATTACCTCAATAAATAATTGATTAATAAACAGATACAATTCCCTTTTTTTGATGGGCTCTAAAATATAAAAAAAAAATTAAAATTCAATATTAAAATATTAACAGTCAATTTTTAGGCTAACGGTTGTTTTGTTAATACCACCATACAATGTTATATTTCTGTATATACGCTAATGGATTTACAGATTGATAATTAATATTTAGAATCAAAATAATTAATCAAATGATTAAATAAATAGATTAATTATATTGATTAAATCAAAATGATAAATATATTTGCAAAAAAACTGTTTAAACATGAAAACTGAAGTAAATGAACGGTTGAATGACTTCTCAACCGAGCAAAAAATAAAGAATGCAGCCCGAGTCGTTTTTCATAAAAAAGGTTTTGCAGCTGCCCGCACACGTGATATTGCTGAAGAAGCCGGGATAAATCTGGCGCTTTTAAACTACTATTTCCGCAGTAAAGAGAAGCTTTTTAACATAGTAATGCTCGAAGCATTTCAGTCATTCTTTTCCTCTATTTCAGTTGTTTTTAGCGATGAGAAAACAACGTTGGAGGAAAAAATTGAAAAATTTGCTGCTGATTACATTGATTTGCTTTTTCAAGAACCTGAAATTCCACTTTTTATAATGAGTGAAATTAGAAACAACCCTAAAGAGTTGATGTATAATGTTAATTTGAAAAAGGCTGTCTTCAGTTCAGTTTTTTTTGATCAGTATAATGAAGCTGTTCGACATGGAAAAATAATGGATCGGCATTTTTTGCATTTTATGATGAATTTTATGGGATTAATTGCTTTCCCTTTCATAGCAAAGCCCCTTTTGAAAGAAATAACCGGGTTAAATGAAGTTCAATACAATGATATTATTGCTGAACGTAAAGCGCTGATTCCTTTGTGGATGAATGCGATAATGAGAAAATAGATTTTTAGGTGATAATCAATTTTAATCATTGAAATATGCACAAATCAAAAATTATAATAATGAAATTGCCGCTTTTGCTGGTTCTGGTAATAATTTTACAGGTTTCCGCACAACCTCCAACTATTCTATCAATCGACTCTTGTTATGTAAAGGCACGACAGAATTTCCCAATGGTAAAACAATTTGGGTTGATTGAAAAAACTAAAAACTTTTCGCTTGATAACGTATCGAAAGGATATTTGCCACAAATTAATGTGGCTGGGCATGCAACTTATCAAAGTGATGTAACTCAGCCAACTTTAACAAGCACTTTGCCGGGAGGCGGAAGTGCTCCACTTTTTGAAACAATTAGCAAGGACCAGTATAAGATTTATGGCGAAGTGATACAGCCAATTACCGACCTTTTTACACTTGGTAATCAAAAAGATCTGGTTGAAAAAAATGCAGAAATTGAAAGGCAAAAACTTGAAGTTGAGTTATATAGACTACGAGAGCGAATTGATCAGGTGTTTTTTGGAATGTTGTTGATTGACCAGCAAATTGCGCAGGCCGAACTAATGAAAAAAGATATTCATGCAGGTATTGATAAAACCAAAGCAGTCATTGTGAACGGTACTGGTTTAAAGAGCAATCTTTATCTTTTACAGGCTGAAATGCTGAAAGCAGACCAGCGAACAATTGAATTGAAGGCTGCCAGAAAAAGTTTTGCGGATGTTTTATCGCTTTTTATTGCCGAACCTGTAAATGAAAACTCTGTAATAGAAAAACCTGCGATGCCACAATTTTCATCCAATATTTCGAGGCCTGAGCTTGAAATGTACCAAATTCAAAAACAGCTTTTTGATATACAGGGAAATATTGTAAACACGCGCAACTTGCCACGTTTCAGCCTGTTTTTGCAAAGTGGAGTGGGGCGTCCGGCACTAAATATGCTGAGCAACGATTTCGATTTTTATTACATGGGTGGATTGCGCCTAAACTGGAGTTTGAGCAGTTTTTACACTTCACACAAAGAAAAGCAGATACTTGGTTTAAACCAAAGCGCGATGGATTTACAGAAAGAGACTTTTTTGTTTAATACAAATTTAACTGTTAAACAGCAATTTAACGATGTCGCCAAAATTGAATCATTGATTCAAACAGATTCTGAAATTATCGAACTCAGAGAAAGTATAAAAACCACTGCCCAAAGCCAGCTTGAAAATGGAATAATTTCGGCCAACGATTATGTCACCTTCGTTAATGCTGAAGACCAGGCACGGCAAAGCCTTTTGCTTCACCAAATACAACTGTTAATGGTACTTTATAACAACCGAACAACAACAGGAAATTAATTCATCGTATAAAAATTCAACAATGAAAAGAATAATAAATATCGCCGCATTTTCAGTATTGATTCTTTTTGATACCTCATGCAAAAACGGAAATACATTTGATGCATCCGGCTCATTTGAAGCCGTGGAAGTTATTATTTCAGCTGAAGCCAATGGCATTTTGGAGGCGTTTAATATTGAAGAAGGTCAGGTTTTGCCAGCCGGACAGCTAATTGGTTACGTTGACAGCACACAGCTTTATTTGAAAAAGAAGCAAGTCGAAACTCAAATTGTAGCTTTGATGGCCAAAAAACCAAACATTCCTGTTCAGCTTTCAGCACTGCAGGAACAATTAAAAACGGCTGAAGTTGAAAAGCAGCGAATTGTAAATCTGCTTAAATCTGATGCAGCGACAACAAAACAACTGGACGATGTAAATGCACAAATTGAGATCATAAAAAAACAAATTGAAGCCCAAAAATCAACACTTGTTATTTCAAGTGAAGGAATAAATAAAGATGTTTTGCCACTTCAGGTACAGGTTGAACTACTGGAAGATCAGCTTCAGAAGTGCAAAATAATTAATCCAATTAACGGTACGGTATTAACAAAATATGCCGAGCAAAACGAAATGGCGACAACCGGTAAAGCATTATACAAAATTGCCGATTTAACAACAATTATTCTTAGGGTTTATATATCATCAAACCAACTGGCACAGATTAAGCTCAACCAAAAAGTAAAAGTTCAAACTGATGATGGCAGCGGCGGGATGAAAGAGGATGAAGGTACAATTACATGGATAAGCAGCAAGGCCGAGTTTACACCAAAAACTATTCAAACAAAAGAAGAAAGGGCAAACATGGTTTATGCTGTGAAAATTAAAATGCCCAACAATGGTGTTTATAAAATAGGAATGTATGGAGAAGTTGTTTTTTAATAAGAAAGCCTCTCTTTTATCCCTCCAAAGGAGGGAGGTTAAGAAAAAGAAACTGAAATCGCGATATTGATTTCTTCATCTTGATACTTGATACTTGATACTTGATACTCAAATCTAATATCTGAAAAATGTCCGATGTAATTCTAAAAAATATTATAAAAACCTACAACAAAGGCGAAATTACTGCCGTAAATGATGTTTCTTTTTCGGTGGAAAAAGGCGAATTGTTTGGTTTGATAGGTCCCGATGGAGCCGGGAAAACAAGTATTTTCAGGATGCTTACAACTTTATTGCTGCCCGATAGCGGAACTGCCAGTGTAAATGGTTTTGATGTTGTTAAAGATTACAAGTCAATTAGAAAGCAGGTTGGTTATATGCCGGGTAAATTTTCGCTTTATCAGGATCTCACTGTCGAAGAAAATCTGACATTTTTTGCCACCGTATTTAACACAACCATTAAAGAAAACTTCGAGCTGATACGTGAAATTTATGTACAGATCGAACCATTTAAAACCCGTCGTGCCGGAAAACTTTCGGGTGGGATGAAACAAAAACTGGCACTGTGTTGCGCGTTAATCCACCATCCAACTGTACTTTTTCTTGATGAACCAACAACCGGAGTTGACTCCGTTTCACGAAAAGAGTTTTGGGAAATGCTGAAAAGGTTGAAAGCACAGGGAATTACAATCCTGGTTTCAACACCATATATGGATGAGGCCACGCTTTGCGAGCGAATTGCCCTTATTCAAAACGGGAAAATTATGACAATAAACACACCTGATAAAATTATATCACAATATCCCGGAAAGCTGTATTCCGTAAAATCTGAAAGTATGAGCAGATTGTTGAACGATATCAAAGAATTTGAAGGTATTGAAAGTTGCAATTCGTTTGGTGAATTTCATCATATCAGTTTTCAGATTGATAATGAAGAGGTGCATAAAAAGCTATTGAACTACCTGGATGCGAAAAATCATAAAAACGTTGATTTTCAAATTACCACGCCAACAATTGAAGACTGTTTTATCAACTTAATGCATTAAAATGGAGAGGAAAGTTGTAATATCAACTGATAAACTGACAAAGCGCTTTGGCCATTTCACAGCGGTAAACAAAATTTCCTTCGAGGTTTTTGAAGGGGAGATTTTCGGGTTTCTGGGCGCAAACGGAGCCGGAAAAACCACTGCCATGCGCATGTTGTGCGGCTTATCAATTCCTACTTCGGGAAATGCTTTAATTGCAGGATTTGACATTTACAAACAAACTGAAAAGATAAAGCGGAATATCGGTTACATGAGCCAGAAATTCTCGTTGTACGAAGATTTAACGGTTCTGGAAAACGTAAAGTTTTTTGGTGGAATTTATGGGATGTCAAATCAACAAATAAAATCGAAAAGCGAAGAATTGATTTCAGTTTTAGGACTTGAAAAGGAGGTAAAAAAACTTGTGAAATCGCTGCCTTTGGGATGGAAACAGAAACTTGCTTTTTCAGTTGCGATTTTCCACGAGCCGAAAATTGTTTTTCTGGATGAGCCAACAGGTGGAGTTGACCCGGTTACCCGCCGACAGTTCTGGGATTTGATTTATACTGCCTCTGATCGGGGAATTACAGTGTTTGTAACTACACATTACATGGACGAAGCTGAATACTGTAACCGCATTTCGATGATGGTTGACGGAGATATTGCTGCACTAGACACACCAGCCGCGTTAAAACAAAAGTACAATGCCGGTAATATGGATGAGGTGTTTTTTGAATTGGCAAGAGGGGCGAAGAGGAGCGAATAAAGCCTCCCCCTTCCCCCTCCGAAGGAGGGGGTTAAGAAAAAGAAATTACGATAATGAATATAAAGAATACGAAACAAAAACTTACCGATTTATTATTGGATATTTTACATTAAAAATTTTCAAAAAATGAAATACAAAACAACATATATCAACAGTTCAACTTTGGTCTTCCGACTTCGAACTTCAAAATTATTCTTGGCGCCATGAAACAATTTATTGCCTTTGTAAGAAAAGAATTTTATCATGTTTTTCGCGATAGACAAACATTGCTGCTACTTTTTGGGATGCCAATCGCCCAAATCGTGTTGTTTGGTTTTGCATTGACAAACGAAATAAAAAACACAAAAATTGTTATCTGCGACTATTCCAAAGACATTACAACACGCGCAATTATTGACAAACTGGAGGTCAGTAAAAATTTCGAAATAGAAAAATCCCTGCTCAGCAACAACGAGATTGAAAACGCTTTTAAAAAAGGTGCCATAAAATTGGTTGTCGTTTTTCCCCCGGATTTCAACAACGATTTAAATCACCTCAACAAGGCACAAATTCAAATCATTGCTGATGCTTCAGACCCAAATACAGCTACAACCCTCACCATGTATGCCACAAATATTATTGCTGATTATCAGCGTGAATTAATGGCCGGGCAAAATTTGCCCTTTCAAATTAATACGGAAACAAGGATGATTTACAACCCCGAATTAAAAGGTAGTACTAATTTTGTGCCGGGCGTTATGGCGCTTGTTTTATTCCTGATTAGTGTTTTAATGACTTCTGTTTCAATAGTCAGGGAAAAAGAAATGGGGACAATGGAAGTACTTTTGGTATCGCCGTTTAATACAATCCTTGTGGTTCTTTCAAAAGCAATTCCCTATTTTTTTCTTTCGTTGATTAACCTGATAATCATTCTTTTACTCAGTGTTTATTTGCTCGACATGCCAATACATGGCAGCATACTTTTATTATTTGCCGAAAGCGCTTTATTGATTATTACTGCATTATCGCTGGGTTTACTTATTTCAAATTCAACGGCTTCACAACAAACCGCCATGTTAATATCGCTGATGGGCATGTTGCTTCCTACTGTAATGTTTGCCGGATTCATGTTCCCACTCGAAAATATGCCAAAAGCATTACAAATTATCTCAAATATCATTCCTGCAAAATGGTATTATATCATTGCTAAATCAATCATGATAAAAGGGTTGGGATTTTCGGCAATTTGGAAAGAAACGCTCGTGCTTCTTGGTATGACCCTGTTTCTTTTGTTTGTGAGTATCAGAAAATTCAAAATCCGCTTGTCATGAGAACATTAAAATTTTTACTTCAAAAAGAATTCAGGCAGATTTTCAGGAATAAAACAATTCTTAGGATAATTATTGCCCTGCCTTTAGTGCAGTTGCTAATTATGCCACTGGCAGCCGATTATGAAATCAAAAATATCAACATTACGATTGTCGATCACGACAGATCAACATTTTCACGAGACCTGACTTCAAGAATATTATCATCGGGATATTTCAAACTAATCGATTTTAACAATTCGTTTCCAACCGGATATGAGCAAATGGAAAACAATGAAACCGATTTGATTTTGGAGATTCCGCTATATTTCGAAAGGAATTTGTCGAGAGAAAACACACAAAAACTGTTTGTTGCCGTAAATGCAATCAATGGCACAAAAGCCATGGTTGGCAGCGCTTATCTCGGGCGGATAATTTCAGCATATAACCATGATATTCGCACTGAAATGGTTCCTCCTTCGAAAATGCCAAAAATACCGACTATTGAAGTTGTATCGTCAAACTGGTTTAACCGCTACCTGAACTACCCGGTTTTTATGGTTCCCGGTATATTGGTGATTTTGGTTACCATGGTCGGCTCTTATATGTGTGCATTAAATATTGTAAAAGAAAAAGAAGTTGGAACTATTGAGCAAATTAATGTAACACCAATCCGCAAGCACCATTTTATTCTTGGTAAACTTATTCCGTTTTGGGTTATCGGGATGTTTGTGTTTACAATTGGGTTATTTCTTGTTTCCCGAATAGTATATGGAATCGTCCCGACAGGAAGCATAGTTGTGCTTTATTCATTCCTTGCTGTTTATCTTTTAACAGTTTTGGGGATTGGACTCATCATTTCAACATATTCAAATACCCAGCAGCAAGCCATGTCACTTGCTTTTTTCTTTATGATGATATTTATTCTGATGGGCGGATTATTTACGCCAATCGACAGTATGCCGGAGTGGGCAAAGTGGATTGCAAGGGTAAATCCGGTTACCTATTTTATTGAAGTTATGCGAATGATAATTATGAAGGGCAGTGGATTTTATGATATCAGAAGCCAGTTTGTAATAACAGCCGGTTTTGCTGTTTTCTTCAATACCTGGGCGATATGGAATTACAGGAAGACAAGTTGATAAAGGGTATTGATTATTTTAATTCACCTTTAAAACGCTGCAATAAAGTTTTATTAATTTCCTAAATTTGAAGCATGAACAATGAAATAAATATTCAAAATGTTGTCAATCACTGGATTTCTAATTCGGATAAAGATTATGAGACTATGATTCATCTTTTTGAAACGAAGGATTATCATTGGTCGTTATTTATGGGCATCTTGTAATTGAAAAGATTTTAAAGGCTAAAATTGTAAAAGAAACTAATAATCACGCACCATTTTCACATGATTTGAGGAGGTTGTCAAAATTAAGTTGCTTGCAATTTAGTGAGGAACATTTGAAATGGATGGACACAATTACAACTTTCAATTTGAATGCACGTTATGATAATTATAAACAGGAGTTTTATAAAAAATGTACGTTTGAGTTTACTTCTTTTTGGATCGAAAACATTAATGAACTTAGAATATGGATAAAAGTGAGGCTTTAGAAGTTGCCCGGAATTATGTTTCAATTGTGAACAGTAAATTTGAAGTTGAAAAAGCTTATTTATTTGGATCTTTCGCCAAAGGTACTCAGCATATTGACAGCGATATTGATCTCGCCATTGTGTTCAGAAATGTTGATGATATTATTGAAATGCAGATATTATTGCTTCAACTGCGAACTGATGAAGATTTACTGATTGAGCCACACCCGTTTTTGCAAAGTGATTTTAATTTTTCAAATCCTATGGCTGCCGAAATTTTAAGAAACGGAATTCAGCTTCATTCCAAGGTTGCTTAACAGTGTTACCCCAACGCCTGCTCAATATCAGCAATCAAATCTTCAACATTTTCAATTCCTACCGATAAGCGCATCATTGTATCGCGGATATCCGTATTTTTTCGTTCTTCCTCGCTAAACTCATTGTAAATGGTTGAATAAGGATGAATTATCAAACTTTTGTTGTCATTCAAATTTGTGGCGCGGCGGATGATTTGCAGCCGGTTCATAAACGCAAAACATGCAGCTTTCGATTCAAGATCAAAACTAATGATTGTACCGGGTATTCCGTTAAAATATTTTTCTGACAATTCAAATCTAGGATCAGATTTTAACCCGGGATAACCAACTTTTTTAACTTTAGGGTGTGTTCCGAAAAAAGTGCCCAGAGCGATACAGTTTTGATAACATTTTTTAACGCGCAGTTCAAGCATGTCCAATCCCTGAATCATGAATCTGGCAGTTTGTGGCGCCATACTTCCTCCAAAATTGCGGTAAATATTTTTGCGAAGTTTTGCGATAAAAGCGTTTTTGCCAAACTTTTCGGTGTACTTGTTCAGGTTCGGGTTCAACGTCCAATCGTAATTTCCATGGTCGATAATTGCACCTCCAAACGAAGTTGCACCGCCTGAAATATATTTTGTAGTTGAAATAACTTCAATGTTAACACCAAATTTCCCGGCCTGAAAAACATTGGGCGGGGTCATTGTACTATCGGTAATTAACAGCAGGTTGTGTTTTTTTGCAATTGATGCCAGCATTTCAATATCGGCTATTTCAAGCTGTGGATTAGTTACTGTTTCGAAATAAATTGCCCTGGTTTTTTTATCGATAAGTTTTTCAATTTCAGACTGAACTTTGAAATTTGTAAACCGGGTTTCAATGCCACACTCAGGAAGTGTTTGTTTGAAAAGCGAGTATGTGTGCCCAAATAACTGAATATCGGAAATAATATTTTCACCTTCTTTTACAATTGCAAGAATAGCATTCGAAATAGCTGCCATTCCCGAACTTACCCCCAAAACCGCATGGCTGTTGGTGAGCGCTTTTAATTTCAATTCGAAATATTCAAGTGTTGGGCTCGAAGTGCGTGAATAAACATGGGCAATATACTCACCTTTAAAATTGGCTTCCATTTGCTCTGCCGATTCAAAATCAAAGGCAACAGCTTCGTAAAGTGGCATCTGCAATGCATTGTGCGGGTCTTTTTTTGCATAAGGAATATTTAGTGAGGCTGTGGTAAATCCGGTTTTCTTCATTATAAAAGTTTGAAATTTTTTCCAAAGAAAACAATTCCTTTTGATAAATGTTTCCGGCCAATGCTTTCAAAAAAACGATATGAAGATTATTGTGTTAAATTTGCGCTCTCAAAAATTGGAGCGTTTTTAACAAATTGTATGAATTCTGTTTTGGAATGAAATACACAGCATAAGACATTTAATGAACACTTTTTCGAACTATATAAAAGTACTGATATTTGGTTTTTTCATTTTATTTCAGTCGGCACACTTATTTTCACAAACCAAATTTTCACCCTTTGTGAATAATCTTGGACAGTTGAATTATTCTTCACTCGACAATTGGTACTCCCGAAAACTAAAGGAATCGGTTTTGTTAAGTGGCAACACAGTTGAACTTTACGGAGTGGGGAAGGTAAACGAAAAGGCCGATTTTTTTGATTTGAAATTAAAAGATAACACCTCGCCATGGGGAACAACAAATGTGTATGCAAAAATGGTGCTTGATGTTGGCAATACACGGGTTATTCCCGAAAAGCGCGAAAAAGGTTATTGTTGCCGCCTCGAAACAAAAATCAGAAAAGACAATATCGCAGGATTCAAAGTTGACGTTTTACTTGCCGGGACTTTGTTTGTGGGTGAAATGATTGAACCAGTGCATGGTATAAAAGACCCGTTAAAAAATGTAAGCCAGGGAATTCCGTTTACAGGGATGCCAAAAGCGGTAAAATTTGATTATAAATACAACGTAGGGAAAACCCGGGTTAAGGCAACTACAAATGTTTCAACGGTGGCGGGTTCCGACAAAGCTGAATTTGCAATTATTCTTCAAAAAAGATGGGAAGATGCCGACGGAAATGTTTTTGCTACAAGAATTGGCGGCGCACGCCAGTTTTACACCGGAACCCAGCCACAGTGGGTAAACGATGCAATTTACCCGGTAACTTATGGCGATGTTACACATCTTCCGCAATACGATGCCAAAACCATGGGTTTAATACCGTCAGTTGGCGAAGTATATGTAAAAAATTCAAAAGGTAAAATGGTACCGCTAGTAGAAACTGGTTGGGGAAAATCAGGTGAAGCTCCAACCCACATGATCCTTTATTTTACTTCAAGTTACGAAGGGGTTCAATATGTTGGCTCCACCGAATCCGTTTTTTGGGTCGATAATATTGAGTTGGTTTATTAGTTTGAATATTAAATATAGTATGACTCCAAGTCATGCCATGTTTTATATACAAACTGTTTTATCTATTGCACCCAAACTGTTTTAAGCTATGATATAACTTTTAGGTTTTGTATTTTTGTCATTACAAAACAAATAAGAAAATAAATAATGAAAGTACTAGTTGATGTGAAGGATAACAAAGGGGATTTTATACTTGAACTACTTAATAATTTTTCATTCGTTAAAGCAAAACCCATTTCTCCGGCAAAAGCGCAGCTTCTCGAAGAGATAAAAGAAGCTGTTGAAAATGTTCAACTGGCCAAGCAGGGTAGTTTAAAAGCAAAACCGCTAAGCGAGCTTCTCAATGAGCTATAATGTTGTTACCATCCCGCCATTTGACAGGCAACTAAAACGATTGGCTAAAAAATACCTTTCACTTAAATTTGATTTGGCAGCACTTGGTAAGCAATTGGCAGAAAATGCTGCAATAGGCAAATCTATTGGGCATAGCTGTTATAAAATAAGAATTTCTATATCTTCCAAAGGTAAAGGTAAGAGTGGTGATGCGAGGATTATAACCCATGTCCACATTGTTGAAAACACAGTTTATCTGCTCTCCATTTACGATAAATCTGAAAAGGAGAATATTTCTGATAAAGAACTTATCGAACTGCTTAAAGAATTGGAAGTATAAAACATGGTCTTGCAGTCTTAATTTGACTTGAATTGGGTAAAAATCTTTCCAGAATCTAACTTCAGAGCCCACATGATCCTTTATTTTACTTCAAGCTACCAGGGTGTTGAATATATCGGCTCTACCGAATCCATTTTTTGGGTCGATAATATTGAGTTGGTTTATTAACTCCTAGTAATTTGTTACACTTTTGGGGGAAAACACTATCAATCCTATTTTACTGATTAAAAATAACAATGTCAGGTAATTGATCCATTTGCATTTCCACAGACTTGTCAGCGTTGCAAACCTGACAACGTCAAAATGCTAGCAATGTTTCTTGCTGTTTTTACATTTGTTCGAATAACAACTTGATTCTATTTTTCTTATTACAATTTTAAATAGATTTTTAAAGTGCATATAATCAGAATATCGCGTGTAAAGAAAAGCTAAATATTACATGTTTCGCTTTTGATGTAAATAGTATTATTTATAGCTTTAATGCCATCAAAATCAAAACAACTTTCAATCTGCGAATATGAAAAATGCACTTTTATTAATTCTGTTTCTTTTTCCAATTTTTTGTTTGGCACAAAACTGGGGAGCAAAAAATTCTGTTTGGCACTATAACCAAACCATGTTTATGCCACCTTTCAACTATGATTTTATTAAGTTTTCCGTACTTGGTGATACTGTTATTGTTGGCGAAGATGCCACAATTTTTCAGGAAGATTACTTTTCACTAAAGGACACTGTTTCTTCAAAATTATTTATGAAGTCGATTGATAACCGGGTTTATTATTTCGAACCAACACTAAATGCGTTTCAACTTTTATATGATTTTAATGCTGTTGCTGGTGATACTATCCAAATGTTTTGCAGGGATGAAGGACAGGAAACTTATATCAAAGTTAAAGTTGATTCGGTGAGCAAAAGAAACATGAATGGTACAGAATTAAAGGTTCAACATGTAAGTACTTTGCAATCATATGAATATAAGTATCAAATGAACGGTGAAATTATAGAAAACATTGGTTGGACAGGTTTTATGTTTCCGCTTCATAGATTGGCAGATCCGCCTTATGGAGGTAACCTCAGGTGCTTTCAAAATGATGATTTTGAATTGAAATTAGTTGATATTGATTGCGATTATCTTGCCATTAAAAACACAGATATTCATTCTTATAAACCATTTAATCTTGAAAATGGAGTTTGGTACTGCAAATATTTAACTAAAGGCGGAATGTCTGGAGTTTATCATGGAACTGATTATGCAACGGATTCAGTTAAATATTTCTGCAATGGGGACACAATAATAAATGAAATATTATTTAAAAAATTATTCTACGAGGGTTATTCGAGTTCGCAAAATGTTCCCCGGACTTATTTTAAAGGCTATTATGGAGCCATTAGAAATGACACTTTGAACAAAAAAGTGTATTTTTTGGGAGCTGGTTTAGAGGCTGATTATGAAGGAGCAAAAATACCATTATATAATTTTGACCTTGAGGTTGGCGACAGTACAGGGATCAATTGTTATTCAACTCAAGAGGCAATTAGAGTTACCTCAATTGATTCTGTCTTATTTTGTAATCAGTATCATCGTCGATTTATTACCTCTACCGGAGACGATATTATTGAAGGGATCGGTTCAATATATGGGTTATTCCCATTAAACTGCCCACTTGCAAATGGATGGTTGATTTGTTATCAGGAAAAAGAAAATGACGAATGTGTTGATTGTAATCTTTTTACTTCAAGTGAAGATTTTGCAAACATTGTGAAGATATATCCAAATCCTACAAATGGTCAAATTCGAATATCTCCTGTAACTAATATTCGCTCGATTGAGATTTACGATTTTCAAGGTAAACTGATTGAAAAGAAAACAAATGATTTTGAAGAAATCATATTGAAGAACAATGGAATTTATATTCTTCGGATAAAATCTGATGACAAATTAATTATTTATAAAGTTGTTAAGAATTAACGTTGCTTAACAAAATACTATAATAAATAGTCGGTTTGGAGTGTCAATTTATGCGAATTCCCGCAATTTGCACCTATCTGCGAAGATTTAAGTAAACGCTTTGAAAAAGTTAAAACGGGAATTGGTACACCATCCTTACCCGTTTATTAAAAACAGAAAACAGGGGCGGCACACAGGTCGCCCCTGTTTTCTGTTTTTTTCCACATACAAAATTCCCATTGGGAGCGCTTCAGAAGTGGAATCCGGTTGGGTCAAATCCTATCCGGACGGGTCACCAGGTTATCCGTGAGGGGTAAATACCTATCCGGGAGGGTCAGCCAGGTTATCCGGGAACCGGGAAAATGTATCCGGACGGCAGGAAACCCTATCCGGGTGCCCCAACCCCCTATCCGATTTCAAAAAAACAGCTATCCGGGAGGGTCGCGGGGTTATCCGGGAGGGGTGAAACTCAATCCGGATGCTGAATTTTACATATCCGGATGGGTCGCCAGGTTATCCGGGAGCCTGGAAAATGTATCCGGACGGCAGGATCACTGTACAATCTGGATACCTGTAATGAATAATGCTTTGATTATTGAGTAAATTCCAGCTCACATACGTCAACGTTGCAGACAAGAAAATTTCAAAAGAACGCTGCATTCATTAATTCTTCCCTCTTTTTTATAATTTCAGCAAAACTTCGCAGCCGATTATTTATCTTTAAAGAAAAAAATAAATGAGTAAAGATAAATACGTTCCAAAGCTTATCAAAGATGATCCATGGTTAGAACCATTTGCCGGAATTATTTCAAAACGGAGAGCTGAAGCCGATGCAAAAGAAAAGGAAATCACCGGAAACAGGCAACTTTCTGATTTTGCAACCGGGTACCTTTATTTTGGTTTGCACAAAACCCAAACTGGTTGGGTAATTCGGGAGTGGCTGCCAAATGCAACGCACATATATTTGATAGGTACTTTTAACGACTGGCAGGAAAAACATGGTTATGAATTCACAAGTTTGGAAAATGGCGTTTGGGAACTTCAACTCAACGAAGATGCCATAAAACATGGCGATTTGTATGCACTTTCTGTTCATTGGGCAATAAATTTTGGGAAACGTATTCCGGCATGGGCAACCCGTGTGGTGCAGGATTCTACAACCCACATTTTTAATGCCCAGGTTTGGTCGCCCGAAAACCCTTACCAATGGAAAAATCCGGATTTTCAGGTTAGTAATGAGCCACTTTTAATTTATGAAGCACATGTTGGAATGGCGGGTGAGGAAGAGTGTGTTCATACCTACAACGAATTCAGGGCTTATATGCTTCCCCGAATAAAAGCCAACGGTTACAACATGATCCAGTTGATGGCAATCCCCGAGCATCCTTATTATGGGAGTTTCGGATATCATGTTTCGAGTTTTTTCGCTGCTTCTTCGCGGTTTGGAACACCCGAAGAATTAAAACATTTGATTGATGAAGCGCACGGAATGGGTTTGGCAGTTGTAATCGATCTGGTTCATTCACACGCCGTAAAAAATGAAATTGAAGGCTTGGGGAATTATGACGGCACGCGTTTCCAGTTTTTCCACGAAGGTGCGAAAGGAGAGCATCCGGCCTGGGATTCATACTGTTTTAATTACGGGAAAAACGAGGTTCTCCATTTTTTACTTTCCAATATAAAATACTGGCTCGATGAGTATAAATTTGATGGGTTCAGGTTTGATGGGGTTACAAGTATGTTGTATTTCGATCATGGTTTGGGAATTGCATTTACCAACTACAACGACTATTTCAATCAGAATGTCGATCATGAAGCAACCACTTATTTCAGAATGGCAAACAAACTTATTAAACAGGCAAAACCAACAGCAATTTCTATTGCTGAAGATGTGAGTGGAATGCCCGGACTTGCCTACCCGGTTGAGGAAGGTGGCCTTGGTTTCGATTACCGAATGGCAATGGGAGTACCCGATTTCTGGATTAAACTGATAAAAGAGAAATCGGATAACGACTGGGATATGGGCGAAATATTCTATCAGCTCACCTCAAAACGGCTCGACGAAAAAGTAGTAAGTTATGCCGAATCGCACGACCAGGCATTGGTTGGCGACAAAACAATAATTTTCAGGCTGATCGATAAGGAAATGTATTTCAGTATGCGTAAAGATCAACCCAACATGATTGTTGACAGGGGAATCGCACTGCACAAAATGATAAGGCTGGCAACTGCGTCAACTGCCGGTGGCGCTTACCTCAATTTTATGGGCAATGAATTTGGACACCCTGAATGGATTGATTTTCCGCGCGAAGGAAATGGCTGGTCTTACAAGCATTGCCGCCGCCTTTGGAGTATTGCCGAAAATCCCGACCTGAAATATCACTGGCTCTATGATTTTGACAAAGAAATGATTCAGCTTTTAAGTGAAAATAAATTGCTTACAATTCCAACCGTCGATTTTGTGATGGAAAACAAACCCGACAATGTTTTGGCTTTCCATCGCGGATTGTTTTTATTCGTTTTCAATTTCAATCCCACTCAATCGTTTATTGATTATGGAATTCCGTTGGGTCAGGGGAAATATAAAATAATGCTAAGCACTGATTCGGGACGGTTTGGTGGGCAGGATTTGGTGGATGAAGAAATAAGTTATTACACTCATCCGGTAGCAGGAATCACAAGCCAGCATTATTTGAAATTATACCTCCCGGCTCGTACTGCTCTGGTGCTAAAAAAAATTGATATTCCAAAAGTAAAATAAATGGATACTTCAAAATTCCATACTATAGTAGATATTCCTGCATTCAGCGACCAAACTGGATATTCAAAAAAGAACATGTTCATGGGTTCTTGCTTTACCGAAAATATCGGGAACCGGATGGCGGTGTTGAAATACAATGTCGATATCAACCCATTTGGGATTTTGTATAACCCGGTTTCCGTGGCAAATGGTTTGCGGATTTTGCTTGATAAAAAAGTTTTTACTTCAGAAGATTTAGTTGAATCTGATGGTTTGTGGCACAGTTTTTTTCATCATGGACGGTTTTCATCCCCAAACAAAAAAGAAACGCTTGAAATCATTAACAACAGGATTAAGTCATCTGCTGATTTTCTGAAATCCGCTGATTTTTTGTTCATCACTTTTGGCACTGCCTGGGTTTATAAATATAAAAAAACAGGGCAAACGGTTTCAAACTGTCATAAAATCCCTGCTTCCGAATTTGAAAGGGATCGGTTATCGGTAGATGAAATTGTTCGGGAATACAAGGAATTGTTTACAAAAATCAGAAAAATAAATTCTTCATTTAGGGTTGTTTTTACAGTCAGCCCTATTCGCCACTGGAAAGATGGGGCAATTGAAAACCAGCGAAGTAAAGCCATTTTATTGCTTGCAATAGATAAGTTGATCGGAGAATTGGGACACGATTTTTGCAGCTATTTCCCGGCCTACGAAATTGTTATGGATGAGCTTCGTGATTACAGGTTTTATGCACCCGATATGTTGCATATTTCAGAAGTTGCAATTGATTATATATGGGAAAATTTTGAAAATAGTTTGATAGACTCCGAAAGCCGGTTAATCGCAAAAAAAGTAGATAAAATTGTAAAAGCAGCCAACCACAATCCGTTGCATGGCGACACTGATGAATATTATCAGTTTTTGGAAAAGATGCATGAAAAAGCGCTTCAACTGGAACAAAATAACGAACATTTGGATTTAACACCTGAAAAAAAATGTTTTATGGCAGGACGCGAGAAAATTGCGCGCTTGACAACTGTTTTAAAGGGATAAAAACCTACATTTGTAGAAGGGCATTGACTATTTCTCTTTATATCTAACCAAAAACTCACCCTTAAATTGTAAAATTATGAGTTACCTTAAATTTGACAAAGAGCAGTTAATTAATCTTGAATATTCTTTGAACAAGGAAATTTTAAGATCAAATAGGGCAGGTTCGTACATTAGCACTACTGTAAGCGGGTGTAATACACGTAAGTATCATGGTTTGCTGGTTTGCCCAATTGAAAATTTTGGTGGCGAAAAACATGTTTTACTTTCCACACTTGATGAAACTATACTTGAAAACGGCTCAGAGTTTAATCTGGGGATTCACCGTTTTAAGGGCGGAAGCTACGAGCCGAAGGGGCATAAATATATCAGAAATGTTGAATTTAACCGAATACCGAAAATTACGTACAGAGTTGGGAATGTTGTACTTACCAAAGAGCAGGTTTTGGTTCAGGATGAACAGCAAATTTTAATCAAATATACACTCGAAGAAGCAACTCTGCCAACCAAACTGAGGCTAAAACCGTTTTTGGCTTTCCGGCTGATCCATAATTTAAGCAAGGCAAATATGTTTGTCAACCGAAAATTTGGCAAAGTACAAAACGGGATAAGTTTAAAACTGTATGACAACTATCCCAACCTCTTCATGCAATTCAATAAAAAGGCTGAATTTGTTCCTGTTCCCGATTGGTATTATAATATCGAATATTTAAAAGAACTCCACCGGGGATACGATTATCTCGAGGATTTATTTGTCCCCGGATATTTTGAACTGCCAATTAAATTGGGTGAAAGCATAATTTTTGCCGCAGGTACAATTGCAGCAACACCTTCAATGTTAAGATCACTTTTTACAAAAGAAAAAAACAACAGGGTTGAACGAACTTCTTTTTTGCATTCGCTGGACAATGCCGCCGAGCAATTTGTAATGCACAAAAAAGATGGTACTGATATAATTGCGGGATTTCCATGGTACGATAGCATTACACGACAAACATTTGTGTCCTTACCAGGGCTGTGTCTTTCGTTGAACCACCCCAAGGGTTGTGTCAACGTACTTGATACTTATTTACACCACTTGAAGAATGGTTTTTTCCCCGATCATATTAATCAGAAAGTTCCAACTTACCATTCTGCTGATGCCTCACTTTGGTTTGTTTGGACTATTATGAAATATTTCAGGAAATACAATCATGCTACGGAAATTTGGGAAAAATATGGAAAGGCAATTCGGGAAATACTAAATGCCTATAAAAATTCAACTTTGAAATACATTGGCACAACACGGGAAGGGCTTGTTTATGCGCAAAAAGAAAATATTCCGCTTACCTGGATGAATGCTTTGGTTGACGGTAAAGCAGTTGTTCAGCGCGACGGAATGCCAGTTGAAATTAATGCACTTTGGTACAATGCCATATGTTTTGCTGTTGAACTAGCGGATTCAGCAGGGGATAAAAGTTTTGTTGATAGTTGGAAAGGGATGATAAAAAAAGTTGGTGATGCTTTTTTGAAAACTTTTTGGAACGAAGGACACGAACATTTGGCTGATGTTGTGAAAGACGGAAGACCTGACTGGTCAGTCAGGCCAAATATGGTAATTGCCATTGCAATGGATTATTCTCCGTTAAGTAAAGAACAGCAAAAATCGGTACTAAAAGTAGCAGAACAGGCTCTGCTCACAAAACGTGGATTGCGAACACTTTCACCCGATCATTTACGTTACAAGGGTGTAGTCGAAGGTGGACCAAATGAACGCGAAATTGCCATTCATCAGGGGGCAGTTTGGCCTTGGTTGACACAGTTTTTCGTTGAAGCTTATCTGAAAATCCATAAAAATAACGGTCTTGCTTTTGTAAAAAAACTAATAGAAGGTTTTGAAGATGATGTAACTGAACACTGCATCGGAACCATGTCGGAAATGTACAACGGAAATCCGCCACACAAAGCTAAAGGCGCTGTTTCTCAGGCATGGAGCGTGGCTGGCGTAGTTTATGCCACGCATTTTGTTCAAAATTATAAAGAATAAAGTTATTGATAATGAAGGTACTTATGTTTGGGTGGGAATTCCCTCCTCATATTTCCGGAGGACTTGGTACCGCCTGTTATGGATTAACCAAAGGAATGGCAGAGTTGAATGAGGTGCAAGTGATTTTTGTAGTTCCGAAAGCTTTTGGTGATGAAAATCCTGAAGTCGTCAAATTAATTGGAGCTAATCAGATTCCCATAGCACGAAAAGAAATTCAATTTGAGGATGCCCAGCAAAAAATTGATTATTACGAAGTTGAATCGGAATTGGTACCTTATGTAGGTGAGGTTGAATTCTGGAATTTGAAAAGCAAAGTATATTCAAAAAAAACACGGTTTATTCAAACAGATGAAGGTTTTAAGGTTGATTTTACCGGCAAATACGATTCGGGATTACTGAATGAAATTAAAAATTATGCTTTGGTTGCCGAAATAATTGCCCGAAACAATCAATTCGATATTATTCATGCACATGACTGGCTTGCCTATCCTGCGGGGATTGCAGCAAAAAGAATTTCGGGAAAGCCCTTGGTTATTCATGTACATGCAACCGATTTCGACAGAAGTGGCGGCAACGTTAATCCACGCGTTTATGCTATTGAACGAGACGGAATGGAGACGGCTGACAGAATAATTGCAGTGAGCAGCTTTACAAAGAATATAATTGTTAAAAAATACGGCATCTCACCTGAAAAAATTACAGTTGTTTACAACGCAGTTGAACAAGTGGAGAAAGAAAAAGAGATTAAATTCAAGAAAGGTGTCGATGAAAAAATTGTGACATTTTTAGGTCGGATAACAGCTCAAAAAGGCCCGGAATATTTTGTGGAAGCAGCAAATTTGTTGCTCAAAAAAATCAATAAAGTAAGATTTATCATGGCAGGAAGTGGTGATCTTATGAACCAAATGGTTGCTAGGGTTGCTGAACTTGGTATTTCAGATCATTTTCATTTTACAGGCTTTTTAAAAGGAAATGATGTTACCCAAATGTTGCGAATGACTGACGTTTTTGTGATGCCGTCTGTTTCCGAACCTTTTGGTATTGTGCCACTTGAAGCCATGCAGTTTAACGTTCCTGTTATTATTTCAAATCAATCAGGTGTTGCTGAAATTATTGAAAATGCAATAAAAATAGATTTTTGGGACACTTATGCTATGGCCGATGCAATTTATGGACTTCTCAATTACAGTGCACTGGCAACTTATTTCAAAAATGAAGGAAAACATGAAGTAGAACATTTGCAATGGATAAACTCAGCAAGAAAAGTAACCGAAGTTTATAATTCGGTCATATAATTTTAATTAGAATTTATGAAACGAGCCATCCCGATTAATCGGGACACAGATAAACCATTATATGGCGAGTCTCATCGAATATCATAAAGAATTAACAATAATAATGAGATGAAAACAGTTTGTTTATTTTTTCAAATACACCAACCATTCAGGCATCGGCGATATCGCTTTTTCGATATTGGCAACGACCATTACTACTATGATGATTTCACGAATGAATCAATAATGAACAAAATAGCCATGAAAAGCTATTTACCAACAAACAAATTGTTACTAAAACTTGCCAATCAGTTGGGAAGTAGTTTTAAAGTGTCTTTTTCAATTACCGGGCTGGCGCTTGAACAATTCCAGCTTTATGCGCCTGAAGTTATCGTGTCATTTCAAAAACTGGTTAAAACAGGTTGTGTTGAATTCCTTTCTGAAACTTATTCACACTCACTTTCATCACTAAAAGACAAATCAATTTTTGAAGAACAGGTGAAATTACACAATCGGAAAATAGTTGAATTGTTTGGCGTACAACCCACGGTTTTTCGAAATACTGAAATGATTTACTCCGATGAAATAGGGGCTCAAGTTGCTGAAATGGGTTATAAAGCTATGCTTACAGAAGGTGCAAAACAAGTACTGGGTTGGAAAAGCCCCAATTATGTATATGTAAATGCTTTAAATCCAAGATTAAAAGTGCTGATGCGAAATTTTAAGCTCAGTGATGATATAGCATTTCGTTTTGCCAACACAAATTGGGTTGATTACCCCTTAACTGCTGACAAATTTATGAACTGGCTTGAGAATTTGAATCCGAAAGATGAAGTGGTCAACCTTTTTTTGAGTTATGAGTCAATAGGTGACAGACAGTCAAAAGACACTGGAATTTTCAACTTTATGGAAAGTTTGGTGATAAAAATTGCAAAACACCCGGCATTACAATTGGCGACACCTTCAGAAGTAATCGAGGAACTTCAGCCAATTTCGGCTGTAAGTGTACCAAATCCAATTTCATGGGCTGATGAAGAACGTGATTTAACAGCATGGCTTGGCAATGGTATGCAGAAAGAAGCCTTTGAAAAATTATATAATCTCACAAATCACATGCAAAAATGCACTGATGAAGAATTGATAAAAGACTGGAACTACCTTCAGGTGAGTGACCACTTTTATTATATGTCAACCAAGTTTTTTTCTGATGGTGAAATGCACAATTATTCTAATCCGTTTGATTCACCTTATGATGCATTTATCAATTATATGAATGTTTTGAGTGATTTTAAAATCAGGCTCAACACATTTAATCCTGAAAATGAAGTTGAAAAAGAAATTGCTTCCCTGCATAAAATCATCATCGAAAAAGAAGAGAAAATCAAAAGATTGGAAGCAAGTAATTTAGCTTTGCAAAAAAGGATATCAAAAAAGGGTAAGTCCTGAAAAGTTAACCCGCTCATCATATTAATATTATTTCATTGTAACTCATTTTCAATTTATGAGTGTTTTTATAACGTTTATTTGCAGAAAGTTTATTTTTGCAAGCTAGTGTGGATAAAATTTTGAATTTAAATAAGTGAAATGGAATCAAACGGAATTAGATATATTGATAAACCGGTAATAGTTGACCCGGTGTGGAAAAAGATAATAGTAGATTCGAATCTCCCTGAAAGTTTAAGCCCTTTAAAGGATTTATCAAGAAACCTTTGGTGGGTTTGGAATTCAGAAGTACGCGAATTATTTGAATATATTGATGCAGAGATCTGGGAAGAATGTCAGCATAACCCAATCGTTCTGCTTGAAGAAGTAACCTACAAGCGATTTGTTCAACTTGAAAAAGATAAAAAATTCATAACGAAAATGCGTCAGGCTCACGCTCTTCTGGATAAATATCTTGATGAAAGAAAAATTATCGAAGGGCCTCAAATTGCATACTTCAGCATGGAATACGGGTTACATGACAGTCTGAAAATATTTTCGGGAGGACTTGGTATTCTGGCAGGCGATTATTTAAAAGAGGCCAGTGATTCAAAAGTTAATCTTGTAGCCGTTGGTTTGTTATACCGTTACGGATATTTTAAACAATCACTTGGCATTAATGGCGAGCAAATTGCAATTTACGAAGCTCAACATTTTTCTAAAATACCGGTACAACCAGCACTGGACAGTAATGGGGAGTGGATTTCTGTTGAAGTTGAATATCCGGGTCGGAAAATTACAGCAAATGTATGGCAGGTTAATATTGGTAGCATTAAACTTTTTTTACTTGATGCCGATAGACCTGAAAATGAAGATCATGACAGATCGATCACGCACCATTTATATGGTGGCGATAATGAAAACAGGCTTAAACAGGAAATGTTACTTGGACTTGGCGGAATAAGGGCTTTAAATAAACTTGGATATAAATCGGATGTTTATCATTGCAATGAGGGGCACGCTGCATTTATTGGAATTGAGAGACTTGCAGGTTTAATTAAAGATGAAGGTTTAACGTTTGCCGAAGCCAAAGAAGTAGTTCGGGTTTCTACTGTTTTTACAACTCATACTCCTGTTCCTGCAGGTCACGACTCATTTCATGTTGATATGTTCAGACATTACATGGATAATTTTCCCGGAAGAATTGGTTTAAACTGGGATGAATTCATGAATTTAGGTAAGGCAAATGTCTCCGAAGATCATTTTAATATGAGTTACCTCGCGTGTAACCTCTCGCAGGGAATCAACGGAGTTAGCATGTTGCACGGCGACGTAAGTAAAATGGTACTCAAACATATGTACCCGGGATTTTTGGAAGAAGAAATTGAAATTGGTTATGTAACCAATGGAGTTCATTATTCTACCTGGACCGCACCTGAATGGAAGTCAATCCACAATAAATATTTTGGGGAAAAATTCCCCGACTCACAGCTCGATTTTGAAGCGTGGAAAAATATTTACAACGTCCCCGACAACGAAATTTGGAAACTTCGTGAAAGTCTGCGCAAAAAATCAATTGATTATATTAAAATGAGGTTTTCTGATAATTGGATCAAACTTCATCAGCATCCAAAATTAGTTTCTGAAATATTGGGAAAACTTGATCCGAAAGCCTTAACTATTGGATTTGCAAGGCGTTTTGCTACATATAAACGGGGTTATTTGTTATTCCGTAATTTAGAAAGGTTGGAAAAGATTGTTAATAATCCAAAACGGCCTGTACAGTTTATTTTTGCCGGGAAAGCGCACCCTGCCGATAAAGCTGGTCAGGAATTAATCAGAAATATTGTAGAAATTTCAAAACGTCCTGAATTCAGGGGTAAAATCCTGTTCATTCAAAATTACGATATGAACCTCGCTAAAACACTTTTACAAGGTGTTGATGTTTGGTTGAATACACCAACCCGTCCTTTGGAGGCTTCAGGTACAAGCGGTGAAAAAGGGGTAATGAATGGTACTATGCACTTTTCTGTTCTCGATGGTTGGTGGGTAGAAGGTTATAAAAAAGATGCCGGTTGGGCACTTCCTGCCGAACGGACATTCGACTACCAGGATTTTCAGGATGAACTCGATGCGGAAACAATTTACAATATACTGGAAGAAGAAATTGTACCTTCTTTCTATACAAGAAATAAAAACGACATTCCTGAAAAATGGGTAGGTTTTATAAAAAATACAATTGCTCAGGTAGCTCCTAATTTCACAACTGCACGAATGATCCGTGATTATAAGGATCGGTATTATAATCCTCAGTTTGAACGTGCCGGAAAAGTAAAAGCCGAAAATTATAAAATGGCCAAAGAGATGGCTGCCTGGAAATATAAGATCAGTAAAACCTGGAATTCGATTGAAGTAAAAAGTGTTGAAATATCAGATGGCATTACTAACAAAATGAAAATTGGTCAGCAATATCCAGTAAAAGTTTATCTCGATCTAAAAGGTTTGTCATGCAGCGAAATTGGACTTGAGCTTGTAATAACTGAAAACGGCAACAAAGACAATGCGCGCATTATTGAAACTGTTGAACTTTTAGCTGAAAATTGCGAAGGAACTGTATGTTGTTACAAACATAACCTTCATCCAAATCACCCGGGGACATTTAATTATGGTTTCAGAATTTATGCAAAAAACAAGGATTTAGCCCATCGCCAGGATTTTAGGTATGTTCGTTGGATTTAATGTTTTTTAAATTGAAATATTTGAAAGGCGTCCTGTTTTGGACGCCTTTTTTTTGTTAATTGACTTTGTATCTACAAATTCAAAACATAATTTTGCAGAAGACAAATAATAGTTTCAAGATGACAACCAAAAACAATGTAGGCAGGAAAATTAAGGATTTCAGAGAGTTCAAACAAATTAGCCGTGCTGAACTTGCGTTAAAGGCAAATCTCGATGAAAAGCAACTTGGAAATATTGAAGAAAAAGGAACAGTTCCTTCTCTGGGGCATTTAATAAAAATCACACGTGCACTTGGTGTTCGCATTGGAACTTTTCTGGACGATCAGGATCAAATTGGCCCTGTGCTTGTAAAAGCCGGTTCAGCCAATTCGACATTGAGTTTTTCCACAAAAGATGATTCTGCACGTGAGCACCTAAGTTTCTATTCGTTGGCACAAGATAAATCTGGTCGCCACATGGAACCATTTATGATTGATATTGAACCGTCTGCCCATTCCGATTACAAACTTTCATCACATGAAGGCGAAGAATTTATATATGTTTTAGAAGGGAAAGTGGAGATAAATTATGGAAAAGATATTTATACTTTGAGTGAAGGTGACAGCATTTATCTCGATTCAATTGTAGCCCACAATGTTCATGCTGCTGAAAATCAAAAAGCTAAAATTTTGGGAGTAGTTTATTACCCGCTTTAATCCATCAGTTAATTTTAAATTACACTTTTAAAATATAAAAATGCAATTGCTCGATTCAACTTTAGGCGAGATGCTCGAAAAGTGGGCATACAAAACCCCGGATAAAGAATTTATGATTTATCCGGATCGTAACCTTAGGTTTACTTATGCTGAATTTAACCAGCGAGTTGACGATTTGGCGAAAGGTCTTCTTATTATTGGGATCAAACCTGGGGACAAAGTTGGGATTTGGGCAAAGAACGTTCCCGATTGGAGCACAATTATGTTTGCAACAGCCAAGATCGGGGCAATACTAGTTACAATTAATACAAACTATAAACTCTCCGAAATCGAATATTTGCTGAAAGATGCCGATATTCATACACTCTGCCTTGTTGACGGATATCGTGACAGTGATTATGTAAACATGATATTTGATTTGGTTCCAGAATTAAAAGAACAATCAAGGGGCGAATTTCATTCTTTAAAATTTCCTGAACTCAGAAATGTGGTTTTTATAGGTCAGCAAAAACATCGCGGGATGTACAACACTTCCGAACTTATTTTACTGGGTAAACATGTTGATGACCTCGAATTGGAAAGTATAAAGGAAAATCGCAGTTGCCACGAGGTAATAAATATGCAATATACTTCTGGTACAACCGGTTTCCCTAAAGGTGTTATGCTGTCGCACTACAATATCTTAAACAATGGTTACGCCGCCGGACAGTGTATGAAATTCACATCAAACGAAAAATTACTGGTTTGTGTCCCACTTTTTCATTGTTTTGGTTGTGTGCTGGCTATGTGTGCGATTATAACTCATGGCGCTACAATGGTTTTTACAGAAGATTTCGACCCGGTAATGGTAATGGCATCAGTTCAAAAGGAAAAGTGCACAGCATTGTATGGGGTTCCAACAATGTTTATTTCTGAATTGAATCATCCAATGTTCGATATGTTTGATCTGAGTTCACTGCGCACAGGAATAATGGCAGGCGCACTTTGCCCAATAGAAACCATGAACCAGGTGATGACAAAAATGCACATGAAAGACATAATTATTGTTTATGGATTAACTGAATCATCGCCCGGGATGACAGCCACAAGAACCCATAATTCAGCGGAAGTTCGTGCCACAACAGTTGGTTTTGAGTTCCCAAATGTTGAAGTTAAGATAGTAAATCACGAAACAGGTGAAATTTGTGGTCCGGGCGAACAGGGCGAGATTTGTTGTCGTGGTTACAACGTGATGAAAGGCTATTACAAGAATCAAGAGGCAACCGGGAAAGCAATTGATGTGGACGGTTGGCTGCATTCCGGAGATTTAGCTGTTAAAACGGAAGATGGTTTTTATCGCATAACAGGCAGGATTAAGGATATGATAATCAGGGGAGGAGAAAATATATACCCAAGATAAATCGAAAATTTTCTTTACAGAATTCCGCAAATTGAAGCTGTTGAAGTGGCTGGTGTTCCAAGTAAGAAATATGGTGAAACTGTTGGGGCATTTGTAAAACTAAAATCAGGGCAAAAACTTACCGAAGACGAAATAATTGATTTTTGCCGGGGAAATATTGCGAGGTTCAAAATCCCAAAGTATATTTTCTTTGTAGAAGAATTTCCTATGACAGCCAGCGGTAAAATCCAAAAATACAAGCTAAGCGAATTAGCGGTACAGTTATGTAACGAAAAGGGGATCGAAATTGAATAAATAAAAACTATTTTAACTTTATCCTTCAAAAAATAAAGACAATAAAATGACAAAGTACAAACGGATTCTTTTAAAATTAAGTGGTGAATCGTTAATGGGAAACCAACAGTATGGCATCGATCAAAACCGGTTAAACGATTATGCTGAGGAAATTGCAATGTTGGTTAAATCCGGAGTCCAGGTTGGAATTGTAATTGGCGGTGGAAATATTTTTCGCGGCATGAGCGGTGCAGCAAAGGGTTTCGACAGGGTAAAAGGCGACCAAATGGGAATGTTGGCGACAATTATAAATAGTCTGGCTTTGAATTCAGCACTAAAAAATGTTGAAATTAAATCAAGGGTAATGACATCAATACGTATGGAGCCGATTGGGGAATTTTATTCAAAGGAAAAAGCAATTGAAGCACTAATAAACGGCGAAGTTGTAATTATTTCCGGCGGAACCGGTAATCCATATTTTACAACCGACACAGCCAGTGCTTTGCGCGGAATTGAAATTGAAGCCGATATAATGCTGAAAGGTACACGAGTGGATGGGATTTATACTGCTGATCCTGAAAAGGATCCTACAGCAACCAAGTTTGACACAATTACTTTCGACGAAATTTACAAACGCAATTTGAGGATAATGGATCTGACAGCTACTACAATGTGCAACGAAAATAATTTGCCAATTTTGGTATTTAATATGGATAAAAAGGGGAATTTGAAAAAAGTTTTAGCTGGCGAAAACATTGGTACTATTGTGAAACGCTAATTTTTTTTAACAGTTTTTAGATTATTTTAGTGATTAAATTTCATCTAAAAATATTTTTTCTATATTTGCTAACAGTTAATTGAAAAGAGGCTTATCCTGATGCAAGAAGAAGTTGATTTTATTTTAGAGCATACCGAGGAGAAAATGAAAGCAGCAATTGCACACCTCGAAAAGGAATTGTTACATGTTAGGGCAGGTAAAGCCTCGCCGGCTATGTTGGATGGAGTAACCGTTGAATATTACGGGAGTTTGACTCCTTTAAATCAGATTGCTAATATTAGTACACCTGATGCAAGAACAGTTGCAATTCAACCTTGGGAAAAAGGATTGATACCAGTTATTGAAAAGGCAATTATGAATGCCAATTTAGGGTTTAATCCTGATAACAATGGTGAAATAATCCGGATAAATGTTCCAGTGCTTACTGAAGAGAGAAGAAGGATGCTTGTAAAACAAGCCCAGCAGGAAGGTGAAAATGCAAAAGTAAGTATTCGAACAGTTCGAAAAGATTCAAATGAAAGTTTGAAAAAACTTCAAAAAGAAGGGCTTTCAGAAGATTTGGAAAAAGATGCTGAAGCCGAAGTTCAAAGGTTAACAAATGAATTTGGTATTACGGTTGAAAACTTAGTGAAAGCTAAGGAGAAAGATATAATGACGATTTAATTGTTTCTAGTTTTCTGTTTTCTGAACATTGTTTAATTGTTTTCATGGCTTTGAGGCAGCTTGTAGAAGCTGCCTTTTTTTTATGCCTTTTTTGTAGATTTGAACCTATTCAAAAACCTAGCAAAGATGAAATTTAGTCGCCGGAATTTTTTAAAATATACTTCAATTGTAACTACAGGAGTCGTTACTTTAAATTCATGCAAAACAGCAAATTCAACGCAAACCGTTGATTATTCAAAACTTGACGAGGTTCTTGTTAAACCCGTATTGAAGAAAGAGTTATTCAAAGAACCTGTTATTATTGAAACTTTAGAGTTACTTCGTTTCGAAGATAATTTTTTATGCCGGGTCCGGTCAACAGATGGTGCAGTTGGTATTTCAGTGGGCAACAACGACCAGTTAAAATCTCTTTACCCCATATTTACATATCGTTTAAAACCTTTTTTAATTGGCAAGGATGCCCGCGAATGGGAAAATCTTTTGGAAGAAGTATATGTTTATTCAAGCAACTATAAACTTCAGAATCTGGCTCTTTGGGTTCCGTTGGCCACAATTGAATTTGCTGTATTTGATATGCTTGGTCGTATCGCCGGAAGGTCGATTGGGGAATTGATTGGTGAAATACGAAATTCAGAAATAGAAGTTTATCAGGCTAATGGAGATAGAGGAATTTCTGCCGAAGAAACTATTGAAAGAATTAAGAAACAACTGGATGAATCGAAAGCGAAAGCCATTAAATTCAAAGTTGGCGGCAGAATGAGCAACAATATTGAATTTCCATCAGGCAGAACTGAAAAATTAATTCCACTTGTTCGAAAAACGTTTGGGGAAAATATGACTATTTATGCTGATTCAAATGGTTCATATACTGTGGATGAAGCCATTAGAATAGGCAAAATACTGGAGGAATACAAAATCGATTTTTATGAAGAACCAGTTCCATTTGACTGGTACGAAGAAACAAAACAGGTAAAAATGGGTTTGAAAATTCCCATTGCCGGGGGTGAACAGGAACCCAGTATGCACAATTTCAGGTGGTTGATTGCGAATAGGGCACTTGATATTGTTCAACCTGATATTTTTTATTTTGGTGGAATGATTCGATCAATAAAAGTTGCCCGAATGGCAGAAGTATTTGGAATGCAATGTACTCCTCATATTTCGGGGTCTGGACTTGGATATTTGTATATGATGCATTTTGTGTCGATAATTCCAAATCCAGGTCCGTTTCACGAATTTAAAGGATTTAACAAGGAAATTCCATTGAAATGTGAAACTTCTGATTTGGATAGTATTGGTGGTAGTGTAACTGTTCCAACAGGGCCAGGTTCTGGAATCGAAATAGATCCCGATTTTATCGCAAAACATGAAGTAGTAAAAGGATAAATCAAACCTTGTTATACCCTGGCAAGGTGCTTTTAAAAGAATCCCAGTTCCAAACGGGCTTCTTCGCTCATCATCGATTTATCCCAGGGAGGATCAAATGTGAGTTCAACATTTACATTTTCAATTCCATCAACTGCACGGGCTGCGGCAGTAATATCGTCAACCAGAATGTCAACTACCGGACAACCGGGTGCAGTTAAAGTCATTATAATGTTAACATTGTTCTCATCGATATCAACATTATAAATTAATCCTAAATCGTACACATTAACCGGGATTTCCGGGTCGTAAACCTCTTTGAGGTTATTTATAATTAAATCTATTCTTTTGTCCATTACTTTCCTTTCTTCTCCTTATCCACCTATTTTTTTATATGCAACAGCGTACAAACGAATTTGTTTTACCATGGCCAACAGTCCGTTTGAACGAGTAGGCGAAAGGTGTTGTTTTAATCCTAAATCATCAATAAAATGGAGCTCGTTTTCAATTAATTCATCTGGAGTTCTACCGGAAACCACACGTAGTAAAAGTGCTACCAATCCTTTCACAATTACAGCATCACTTTCTCCACGGAAATTGATTTTGCCATTTTCCATTTCTGCAACTAACCAAACCCTCGACTGACATCCCTTTATTAAGTTCTGATCTGTTTTTTCTTTGGAATCTAAATCCTGCAATTCATTTCCCAGTTCAATCAAATAGCCGTATTTGTCCATCCAGTCTGAGTAAACCGAAAATTCCTCAATTATCTCTTGTTGTATCTGCTCTATTGTCATTGCTTTTTTTCTTTCGTCTGCAAAGTTCGAAAAATTTTAATTTCTGACAACGATATGCCATACTGTTATTAAGAAAGAATAAAAATTGACAAGAAATTAAAATTCAGTTAAAAATTTGAGGTTCGATTTTATTATTTTTAAACGATCAATTAACCAAAAATCAAAAAAATATGAATTCATTATCAGGAACAAGAACCGAACAAAATCTTTTGAAAGCTTTCGCCGGTGAATCACAAGCCCGAATGCGCTATGACTATTTTGCCAGTCAGGCCAAAAAAGAAGGCTTGGAACAAATTGCGGCCATTTTTGCCGAAACAGCTTTAAACGAAAAGGAACATGCAAAACGTTTTTTCAAGTTTCTTGAAGGAAATATGGTTGAAATTACCGCCACTTATCCTGCCGGGAAAATAGGGACAACCCTGGAAAATCTGAAAGCATCTGCTGATGGTGAAAATGAAGAGTGGACAGAACTTTATCCCGAATTTGCCAGAATTGCACAGGAGGAGGGTTTTAAAGAAGTTGCGATGGCTTTTACCCTGATTGCCAAAGTTGAGAAAGCCCACGAAGAAAGATACCGCACTTTGTATAACAATATTGAAGATGGTAAGGTTTTTAAACGGGGAGAAAAGGTAGTCTGGAAATGCCGCAACTGTGGTTTTCTTCATGAAGGAACCATTGCGCCACCAATGTGTCCGGCTTGTCAGCATTCTCAGGCTTATTTCGAAATAAAGGAAACGAATTATTAATTCTTATAAATCATTTTTCAAGTAAAGTTGTAATATGACTGAATTGATCCAATAAAAAATCCGGCTCAAACGAACCGGATTTTTTATTGGATATTTTCTTATTTTTTAGAACATCTTCAATACTTTTTTTAAAGCCCCAATAAAAATATCAACTTCTTCTGTTGTATTATACATCCCAAAAGAAATCCTCATACAACCTTGTATTTTATAATGCTGCATCACTGTATCTGCGCAAAGGTGACCGGTTCTCGTTGCAATTCCCATTTTGTCAAGCAACATGCCCAAATCATAAGAATGAATACCTTGTATATTAAAAGATATTACACTTGATTTTTCAGAAGCTTCTCCATATATTTTAATTCCGGGAATTTCTTTCAGTTTTGAGTATGCAAATTTGAATAATGCGTTTTCCCATTTATTTATTTCATCAAGTCCAATTTCATTTATCAAATCTATGGCAGCGCCAAATGAAATAACGCTGGTTATATTAGGTGTACCGGCTTCGAATTTATAAGGAATTTCATTAAAAGTTGTGCCATCAAATGAAACTTCAGAAATCATTTCACCACCTCCCTGGTATGGTGGCATTTTTTCAAGCCAATGTTTTTTCCCGTATAAAACCCCAACACCATTTGGTCCGTACATTTTATGAGCAGAAAATGCATAAAAATCAATATCTAGTTTTTGAACGTCAATTTGTAAATGCTGTGCTGCCTGAGCTCCATCAACAAAAACTGCAACATTATTGAGGTGTGCAATTTTTGAAATTTCTGAAATCGGGTTAATTGTGCCTAAAACATTAGATACATGTGCAACAGCAATCAGTTTGGTTTTTTTACTGATAAGAGAAGGAAGTTTTTCAATTTGAAGTTCACCTGAATCAGAAAAAGGCAACTTTACAATTTTTGCTTTTTTTCTCAATGCAGCTAATTGCCATGGAACAATGTTGGAGTGGTGTTCCATTTCTGATACGATAATTTCATCTCCCTCATTTAAAAATTGTTCGCAAAACGAAAAAGCAACAAGGTTCACACTTTCAGTTGTTCCTTTTGTGAAAATAATTTCTTCGCGACTATCAGCATTTATAAAATCCTTGATTTTAGTTCTAACATTTTCAAATTGCTCTGTGGCTTTGTCGGCCATAAAATGCGCTGCACGATGAATATTACCGTAAAAGTCATTATGAAGTCTTTCTTCAGCCAATAAAACTTGTATAGGTTTTTGTGCAGATGCTGCACTATCAAAATAAATAAAAGGCTTGTAATAAACTTCCTGATGAAGAACGGGGAAATAACTTCGTATTTTATGGATATCGTAGATCATGTTAATTATGCAGTGAGTGTATCACTTTAAGTGAGTCTCACTTAAAATCCTTAAAAATTTTCGAAATATTTTTAACATTCACAGTTATAATCACATTCGTGACAAAGTGCAATTTCTCCGTTTAACCTTTTCTCTATCAGCTCATCAATTCGTTCACGCAGCGCTTCAACTTTTATTTGCTGAACAACCTCATGTGCAAAAGCATTCATCATCATCATTCGTGCTTTGTCTTCATCAATACCTCGGGCACGCAGGTAAAACAGCGCTTCTTCGTCGATTTGTCCAACCGTTGCACCATGACTGCATTTTACATCATCCGCATCAATAATCAGCTGTGGTTTTGTTTGCATGGTTGCAGTGTCGGTAAGTAGCAAATTGTTGTTTCGCTGGAATGCGTTTGTTTTTTGTGCATCGCGTGCTACGTGAATCCTTCCTGAAAAAGCTCCTGTCGATTTATCGTCCAAAACATATTTGTAAATCTGGTTGCTTTGACAATGTGGTTTTGCATGTATTACCTGTGTTGCGTTATCAATATGCTGACTTTTGTCTAAAAATGCCATGCCATACATGTTGGCTTCTGCATTTTCACCGTTTATTTTAATTTTAAGGTTGTTGCGTATAAATCCTCCGTGCAGGGACACTGTGTGTGTAGTTAAATTCGAATTTCGTTCCTGCTGAATAAAAACCGAATTAACACTTGCTGAATTATTATGTTGGTTTTGAACTGTGTAATAATCCAGGTTGGCATTTTCTTCAACAAAAATTTCAGTAACTGAATTACTGAGATATTTGGTTGAATTTAATGTATGATCACATAAAATCAATTGCGCACTCGCTCCCTGTTCAACTACTATCAGATTTCGCTGAGTCGAAAAAGTGTCGTTTTCAGATTTTAACAGGTTTATTATTTGTATCGGTTTTTCAAATATTACATTTTTGGGAACATAAAGAAAATAACCATCTTTTGCAAATGCCGTGTTTAAAGCAACCATAGCATCTGTTTCAGTATCAGCTATATTTCCATAATATTTTTGGATAAGTTCCGGATTGTTTTTCGCCATGTTTTCAAGGCTATCCAAAATTACCCCTTGGGGCAGCACCCCTGTTTTAACGTTTTTATTGTAAAACCAACCATTAAAAAGCAAATTTAGGTGGGTGTTTAATTGCGGAACATTGCAACTGAATATCTCGCTCAAATTGGCGTCTGTTTCTTCTTTTTGGATAACAAATTTATAATCGGTTGTAAACTGAGGGTGTAAATTTGTGTATTTGTAGTTTTCGTTTTTCCGTGTTGGAATTCCCTGAGAAACAAAATCCTGAAACGCCTTTTTCCTCCTGACATTTATGATATCCGACGACCCTTTGAACAGCAATTCTTTTAGGTCGTTGTAGTGTGCAATATATTTTAGCGTTAAATCCGCTTTTTCAACAATAACAGTCATTTTTAATTTTCGTTTTCTTTTTTAATCCAGTCGTAGCCTTTTTCCTCCAATTCAAAAGCGAGTTCTTTGCCGGCAGATTTCACAATTTTTCCGTTATATAAAACGTGTACAAAATCGGGGACAATATAATCGAGAAGGCGTTGATAGTGGGTTACGACTATTGTTGCGTTCCCTTTCGATTTTAGCATGTTAACACCGTGAGCTACAGTTTTTAGCGCGTCAATATCAAGTCCTGAATCGGTTTCGTCAAGCAAAGCTAATTTTGGTTCAAGTAGTGCCATTTGAAAAATTTCGTTCTTTTTCTTCTCTCCCCCTGAAAAACCTTCGTTAACCGAACGGTTGGTCAATTGCGGGTGCATGTCAACCATGTCCATTTTTTCGCGCATCAGTTTAAGGAACTCTCCGGCAGTGAGTTCTTTTTCGCCCTTGTGTTTGCGGTGCTCGTTAACAGCGGTTTTTAAGAAATTAACCATTGGAACACCCGGTATTTCAACCGGATACTGGAAACTTAAAAATATTCCTTCTTTGGCTCTGTCTTCAGGCGATTTTTCAAGCAAATCTTCATCAAAATAAGTTATTTCACCTGCTGTAACTTCATATTCTTCTTTTCCGGCCAAAACATTGGCAAGCGTACTTTTCCCGGATCCATTGGGGCCCATAATCGCATGAACCTCGCCGGGTTTAACTTCAAGGTTGATTCCCTTTAAAATTTCCTGTCCTTCAACAGAAACGTATAAATTTTTTATTGATAGCATTTTATAGATTTGAGATTGTGAGTATCAAGTATCAAGACTTCTACCCATATGTTTTAAATTTTGTATTTCAAATAAACTTTATATTTCTTGTCTTCCCCCTCAGGGGGAACTATAGGGGGCTTTAGCCTACACTTCCTTCCAAACTAATTTGCAACAATTTTTGTGCTTCAACTGCAAACTCCATTGGAAGTTTATTTAGCACTTCTTTTGCATAACCATTAACAATCATTCCGATCGCTTTTTCAGTATCAATTCCACGTTGATTGCAATAGAATATTTGGTCTTCCCCAATTTTTGAAGTAGTAGCCTCGTGTTCAACAACTGATGATTTATTGCCAACCTCTATATATGGGAAAGTGTGTGCACCGCATGTGTCATTCAAAAGCAGCGAATCGCACTGCGAAAAATTACGTGAATTTTTTGCACCCGGCATAATTTTTACAAGACCACGGTACGAATTGTCACTTTTCCCAGCAGAAATTCCTTTCGAAATGATTGTACTTTTTGTGTTTTTTCCAATATGAATCATTTTTGATCCGGTGTCGGCCTGCTGATGATTATTTGTAACTGCAACAGAATTAAATTCTCCGATTGAATTGTCGCCCAACAAAACGCAACTTGGGTATTTCCATGTAATTGCCGAACCGGTTTCAACCTGAGTCCAACTGATTTTTGAAGATACTCCCCTGCAAATTCCGCGCTTTGTAACAAAGTTGTAAATTCCACCTTTCCCATTTTTATCTCCCGGGTACCAGTTTTGTACTGTCGAATATTTTACTTCAGCACGATCGAGCGCAATTATTTCAACCACCGCAGCATGTAACTGGTTTTCGTCGCGCATGGGTGCTGTGCAACCTTCAAGGTAACTTACATAACTATCATCGTCGGCAATAATTAAAGTGCGCTCAAACTGACCCGTATTTGCTGCATTTATCCTGAAATACGTTGATAATTCCATTGGACAGCGAACACCTTTCGGAATGTAACAAAAAGAACCATCGCTGAATACTGCCGAATTTAATGCTGCAAAATAATTATCGGCAACGGGCACAGATTGCCCTATATATTTTTGAACTAAATCAGGATGTTCCTGCAAAGCATCGCTTATTGAGCAGAAAATAATCCCCTGTTCTGCCAAAACTTCTTTAAAAGTTGTTTTAACTGAAACGCTGTCCATTACAACGTCAACAGCAACTCCTGCAAGGTGTTTTTGTTCTTCCAGCGGAATCCCAAGTCTGTTAAAAGTGTCGATCAATTCAGGATCTACTTCATCCAAACTATTTAACTTTGGTTTTTGAACCGGTGCCGCATAATAGCTAATAGATTGAAAATCAATTGCTGGTATTTTTAAATAAGCCCAATCGGGCATTTTCATATTTTGCCATTTTCTGAAAGCATCTAACCTGAATTTTAACATAAATTCCGGTTCTCTTTTCTTCTCCCAAATTATGCGAACTACGTCTTCATTTAGTCCAATATCTATAATATCAGTCTCTATATCAGTAACAAAGCCATATTTATAATCGCCTTGTGTAACTTCGTTTAATATCTTTTCCTGGTCTGCCATCTTTCCTTGTTTTCTTACTACATAACAACAGTAAAATGATACTGTTTAAATTAAATTGCAAAGATATAAAACTATGGGTAATTTTGCCCCGTGAAAGACATATACAATACCTTTTAGTCTGAAATTAATAATGAATAAAGAAACAAAACAAACCAATATCGCTAAACTGGGCGAATTTGGCCTGATAGAACGCATTACGAAGAACATTAAAATTAAAAACAGCAGCACCGTTAAAGGGGTTGGTGATGATGCAGCAATATTGGAATATGCTGAAAAGCAGATTGTAGTATCTTCAGATCTGTTAACTGAAGGTGTGCATTTTAACTTAATGTACGTACCGTTGAAACATTTGGGTTACAAAGCTGTAATTGTTAATTTATCTGACGTTTGTGCGATGAATGCTGTTCCAAAACAGATAGTTGTAAATATCGCATTGTCAGGCAAATTTTCTGTTGAGGCTGTTGAAGAGTTGTATTCAGGAATTCATCTTGCCTGCGAAAAATATGGAATTGATTTAGTGGGTGGTGATACTACAAGCTCGTTAACCGGATTAACTATCAGCATTACTGTTTTAGGTGAAGTTGCGAAAGAGAATGTTGTTTTGCGAAGTGGTGCGAAACCTACAGATTTATTATGTGTTACAGGCGATTTGGGAGGTGCATACATGGGATTACAACTGCTGGAACGAGAAAACGAAGTGTTTAAAGTGAACAAAAATATGCAGCCGCAACTTACAGGTTTCGATTATATTTTGGAACGCCAGTTAAAACCGGAAGCACGCACAGATATTGTTTCAGCTTTTAAAAAATTAAGCATCAAACCCACTTCCATGATCGATATTTCTGACGGACTTTCTTCAGAAATACATCATCTGTGTAAAAACTCAAATTTGGGGTGTAATATTTTTGAAGATAAAATTCCGCTTGATTTTCAAACAAAAAAAATGGCGGAGGAAATGAATATCAATCCGTTAGTTTCCGCGTTGAACGGAGGTGAAGATTACGAACTGCTTTTTACACTTCCAATTGGCGATTACGATAAAATTAAAAACGATCCCGATTTTACGATTATTGGTCACATGACCGAAGCTGCTGAAGGAGTGAATTTAATTACCGGGGCAGGTTCAGCAATTCCGCTGGTGGCACAGGGGTGGGAGCATGGGAAATAATAATATTTCTATTTTGTGAACTGAATATCCTAAAAATTCGGATGTTTAGTTCACCAAATTGGTAAAAATTCAATAATTGCAAAATAATGATGAGCATAGGAAGAATGAATAAAAATGGGGTTTAAGGTTTCAAATTCATTAATTCGGAAATAGTTGCGGGTTTGGCTAAAATTCTAAGGTTTTCATCAACTAAAAACAGGGTTGGTGTTGCAAACACATTATAATCTTCGGTTGTTTTGCCGTTCCATTCCTGAAGGTCGGAGAGGTTGAACCACAATTCTGTTCCCAATTCAACCACGGCGCTTCGCCAGTTTTTTTCTGAATTGTCAATTGAAATGGCAAAAACTGCTGTTTCTAAGTTTGAAGGGTCTTTGCCCCACTCTTTTAATTGTGGCAACATTTCACGACAATGCGGGCACCACGAAGCCCAAAACACAATTAAATTCCTGGCTTTTTTTACTTCCGAAAGTGTTACTTGTTCTCCGTTTAACCCGGTTAAGGTAAAATCGGGTATAACTGTGCCAATATTCATTTTTTGTGCTTCAAGTTTGCGTTCGAGGGTAGTTTTTTCATCGGTTTGGCAGGTGGTTCCTGAATATTTATCTGCAATATAAGTTATTAAATTATCCAGGTTCATTTTTTCGAATCCCCGCACCAGGTAATCGAGGATAAATTCATAAACTTTATTTTTAGTGAGGGTTTCACTCGAAGTGAAGCCCTCACTATTTTGCAACGAAGCAAGAATTTCATCCACCGCTTTCATAAATTCCTGTTCCTGCTGCTCGCGGGTTAAGCCACGTTGTGCAAAACTCATCAGGTATTTAAATGCTTTTTCGGTGTAAACTGATGAATTGATTAATGCTTCATCAGTAAAGTTAAGGTTTTTCAAAAATTCCTTTTTGAAAATTTGGTTTCGTTCTTCTTTTGTCAAATTGCCATCCAGAAAAGGTTCGCGATACATTTTTATAAGTTTAGTAGCAAACAGTTCCTGATTTTTTTCAATAGTCTGGGTTATGAAATTATCTCTTTCCCGTTGGAGTTGGTTGAAAGCCTCAATCCATTTTGCCGTTTCATTCAGCTTAGCCGTTTCCAACGGCTTAGGGGGTTGACGGGAATAATCCAATTCCATTTCAACTTCTTTTAATTGCTGCTGAAATTCATTTTCCTTTTGCTTAAACTCAAACCACACCCGGTTTTCTTCCGATTCAATAATTTTTAAACTGTCTTCCGGTGCTTTAAAATCGGTTTCAAAAACAATGTTCTCATTGTTAAAAATAAAATCAAGTAGCTGGGGAGGTTCATTCATTACTTTGGCATAGGTAGTTTGGCCCAAAATAAATCGATATATTCCACCAGGTGAATTTTCTTGAAAGTTAATCCGAACCTCACCATTTATGCAAAAGATACTATCGGTTAGTGAATATTTATCACCCTTTAAAGTTCCAAGTATAATCTGGGTTTGAGGTTGCATACTAATATATAGATTAAGGTTATACTCCTGACAATAAGAGCAATATATTGATAAAAAAACAAATAGTGCAGATATAAAAAGTTTAAAATAATACCTATAATAGTGCCTTCGTTTATTTTCAGATGCCATATTTTTTATTAACAACTTTTCTTTTTTAAAACAATGAAATAAAACTACAAACAAAACTAATAGTCTTAGTTTTATTGAAGATGTATTTCAACGGTTGGGGGCTGGTTCTCTTTCTTGCAGGTGGTGAAGATAAATATCAGTAAAATGAGGATGAGTATTTTTGGTTTCATAGTGGGTATTTTTGAAAGTTAGTCTTTGATGCATCTGACACTATATCCGTCAGATTTTTTAGAATAATAAGGAAATAAATCTTCACTATTCGTCAAAAAGGGAGAATAAGCTTCATGCGGATAACCTTCAGTTGAAGCCCACCATGAAGCAAAACCGCCATAAAACCCATCGCTAGAATATCCTGCGCCAAGTACTGCTGAAAAACCACTTTTATTATTAGTGTATGGCTCATATGCTGGTTGTCCTTGAGATGGAGAATTAGTGTCATACCAATTTTTAGAGGCTAATGCTTTTGCAATTTTATTGCCGGTTAATGAACCATCGTAGTTAAAGCCATTTGCTATCAAGTAATTTTCAAGAACTTCCCACTCTGATTTACTAGGCAAATGCCAACCCAAAGGGCATACTCCTCTTATATTACTTGGGTTTAAATTGCTACTTTTAGAACCATCCATGGCAGCTGTCCAATTATATAAAGTTCCCTGATGTATATAGTATCTGTCTTTTTTTGCCAATTCTAAATTGTTTCCATAATAGGCATAAACATAATAACGTTTAGAAATATCAGAAAAATCACTAGGATAATTTACATATGGCAAATAGGCTAAATTTTCAGCCATCCAAATTTGGGAACCTATTTTTATCCAGTTGTATTCATTCCCATCACGGGAGTCAGTGAATTTGCCATGTTCTCCTTCTAAGGTCATTAACTTTTTAAGTGAACCATATGCTGTTCCTTCTGCATTAGATGCATATGATCTGTAAAAATAAATTGAATTTGTTATTAATCCGGAAATAGTGGTTGAAAATTTACCCAAGCTGCTACCGGGTACTATTTTATAATCTAACCTTGTGTCTTCTAAAATAAAGGATTCTAAATCAAACCAATGATCTATATCACTATTGGTATACAAAATTCCCCTTTCAGTAACATGGAAATTACCGTCATCAATAATATTACCAGCAAATGTCGCACTTGTATTTGTAATGTTTGTAGCATCCTCTGTTATTACCGTTGCAAGCGAAGGAATGGTTTTAAAACTAACATTCTCACCATAAACTATACCTTGGCTATTTATGGCATATGCCCGTACATAATATGTACTATTAGTATAAAGACCATAAATTGTAGTACTAAATGAACCTATACCACTTCCAATGATTACTTTGTCCTGAGAACCTAATATTTTTTCTTGAAAAATTGTCGGATCTTCATGCATGCTATAAACAATCCCTCTTTCCGTTACTTCTGAATTTCCATCATTTCTTACATTCCCTCCCATAACTGCACTGCTATTATCGAAACTTGTTTCTCCGTTTCTAGCAATGTTTGTAACAGGGTCAGTGGTAACCGTTGCAAGGGATAAAATTTTGCTCGTAGTAAAAGTTGTACTTTCGCTGTATGCAGTTCCCAAGCTGTTTATTGCATAAGCTCTAACATAATAGGTCGTATTGTCCTTTAAACCAGTTACACTTTTACTAAATGTACCCAGACCATTTCCAACTGGAACTTTCGTATTGGCTGTAGTCGGGTTTTGCGAAGTGCTGTAAACAACACCACGCTCAGTAACTGATGCATTACCATCACTGGTCACATTTCCTCCTAAATTGGCGCTGGAACTGGTAATGTTACTTGCTGATTGAGTGGTTACCGCTGCCAGCGATAAAATCTTATTGGTGGTAAAACTTTCTATCTTTCCGTAAGTTGTTCCTAAACTATTGGTTGCATAGGCCTTAAAGTAATATGTTTTATCCGCTGTTAATCCGTTAACTGGGGTGGAAAACTGGCCTGTTCCGTTACCAACAGGAATGGTAATAATAGCTGCATCCAGATTTTCAGAAATACTGTACATAATTCCCCGCTCGGTAACGGGTAGATTACCGTCGCTGGTAACATTCCCACCCAACACCGCACTGTTTGTGGTTACACCGGTAGCCAAAACAGTTGAAACCGTGGCCGGTGACATTGTCTTACTGGTTGTAAAACTTATCTCCTCTCCGTAAACAATGCCCTGGCTGTTTACTGCAAATGTCCTTACATAATAAGTTGTATTAGCGGCCAATCCTGAAACCGTTGTACTGAAACTACCGGTGCCGTTTCCAATCGATACTTTTGAATTGGAAATGGTAGGATTTTGAGAAGTAGCATAAACTATTCCCCGTTCGGTAACATCAGCATATCCATCGCTGGTTACGTTTCCTCCTAAAACTGCACTGCTTGTTGTTACATCGGTTACATCGGCTGTTATAACCGTAGGTTTTGTTTGATTAGCGGTAGTTGTAAAACTTTGTTGTGTACCATAAGATGTGCCCGCATCGTTGGTTGCATATGCCCGCACATAATAGAGGGTATTTTGTTTTAATCCTTCAAGGGTAGCCTCAAAACTGCCTAATCCTTCACCCGAAGTTTTTTTGTAATCGCTTATTTTCGGCGTGGTACTTTCCGACCAGCAAATACCACGCTCTTTTACCTGTGAGCCCTTGCTCTCTGTAACTTCACCACCGCAAATGGCGCTGGTTTGGGCAATCTCTTTTACATTAAAGGTATTAACCAAAGGAGAATAGATATTAACATAAACTACTATTGAAGCTTCGGCTTCTTCGTTGCCATCGTCAACGGCAGTAGCTTTAATTGTGTGACTGGTAACCGATGCATTTTCGGTGGGCCATTCGTAGGTATATGGAAAACCTGTAGCTGATGAAACGCCTTTCCCATCGATATAAAACCGCACTTCCTTAATCTGTCCGTCGCCATCTTTTGCATCCGCAGAGATGGTTATCTTTTCTCCTTTTACAAACTCAGTACCTTCTGTTGGGGATGTAATTTCAACGGTTGGGGGCTGGTTCTCTTTCTGGCAGGTTGTGAAGATAAAGGCCAGTAATATGAGGATGAGTATTTTTGGTTTCATAAGGTTATTTTTATAGGTTAATCTTTAATACAGCGGACACTATATGAATTTCCATAAGGATTCTTATCACGACCGAATCTACTGCTCCACGGTCCTAGGAAACGATAAAACGGCTCTTCCTTACTAGTTTTGGTCGAACTCCACCAATAAGAATAAGACAGTCTTCCGTATGGTGTCCCATCACCATAAAGTTGACCAGCGGGAATACCTGAAAATCCAAAATCATTAGAAGATTCCGAAAATGTCCACCAATTATTTGCTTTAAGATATTTTCCTACATCATTCCAGTCATCATCAACTATGGTAAATGGTCCTTTTTGGTCACTTATATATTTAGCAAATTTTTCCCATTCTTCATCTGTAGGTAAATGCCAGTCAGATGGGCAGGCATTTACAGCTGTCTCCCATTTATATAGCCTGCCGTAAGTAGAAACATCGCTTTCGGAATTATAAGCAGAGGAACCACTGCTAGTTTTAAAAGCAAGATTCTTTGCCATCCACACTTGTTCTCCAATTTTCACCCATTTATAAGTATTTCCATCGCGTGAGTCGGTAAAAGTGCCAGATGTTTCCCCACTGGGATTGGTTACATTTATGGTTATCGACTTACTATCGTCCCCAAAATTATTGGATACTTTTAATGTAGCGGTGTAAGTGTTGGCCGCTGAATATGAATGTGTTGAATTTTGAGTATTTGCGGTTGCCCCATCACCAAATGTCCATGACCAGCTTGTCGGTGCATTGGAAGAATTATCAGTAAATTGGATAGTTTCACCCACAGTTGCTGAAGTTTTAGAGACAGTAAAATCGGCAACCGGAGCAATTCCTGTTTCTGAAACGGTAATATAGTTCGATAATGTTTTTATATGGTTCCCAAAGTTGTTGGTTGCCTTCAGGGTAACACTGATATTACCAACTGTATTAAATTTTACGGTTGGATGCTGTAGTGTGCTTGTTTGGCCATCGCTGAAAGTCCAAAGCCAACTTGTAGGACTGTTCTGTGATTTATCGGTAAACGTTACAGTTTCACCCTTTTTAATTGATGTTACCGATGCAGTAAAATCGGCAACCGGAGCGATTCCGATTTCAGAAACGGTGATATAATTCGATAATGTTTTTGTATTGTTCCCAAAGTTGTTGGTTGCCTTCAGAGTAACACTGATATTGCCAAGCGTATTGAATTGAATTGATGGATGCTGTTGTGTGCTTGTTTGGCCATCGCTGAAAGTCCAAAGCCAACTTGTGGGATTGTTCTGCGATTTATCAGTAAACGTTAAGGTTTCACCTTTTTTAATTGATGTTGCCGATGCGGTAAAATCGGCAATCGGAGCGATTCCTGTTTCTGAAACGGTGATATAGTTCGATAAAGTTTTTGTATTGTTCCCAAAGTTGTTGGTTGCCTTCAGGGTAACACTGATATTGCCAACTGTATTAAATTGTACGGTTGGATGCTGTTGTGTGCTTGTTTGGCCATCGCTGAAAGTCCAAAGCCAGCTTGTGGGATTGTTCTGTGATTTATCAGTAAACGTTACCGTTTCACCTTTTTTAATTGATGTTGCCGATGCAGTAAAATCGGCAACGGGTGCAGTTCCGGTAAGTTCGGGTGTGGTAAAACTAAGAATGTCACCCATCATTGCTTCTTCGTTGCCCAGTACAAAAGCTCTGAAATAGTATTTTTTGCCTGGTAGGAGACCTGTAATTGTTTCATTATACTCTCCAGTAGTTCCTGTAACTGGAACCGGATTATCTGTAGTATATGGGTATGGATTTGTTTCATCGCTCCAATAAAATCCCCGCAACGCAATTGTTCCGCCTCCATCTGTTACTACATCTCCGTTTAATTGAGCTGTAAAACTTGTTTTATTGGTTGCAGGTAGAGTTTCAACCAGTGGTATTTTTATATTGGAATTGTTGATGTAAAAAATATAATCATCTGATACTTTTTTATATTCAGGACTCCTCCACAGCATAGACATTTTTATTCTATCGTGAACATCCGGATAATCTGTTTTTGATTCCCAAATAAAGGAATGAGTTCCCACAGGCACATTACTGATTAATTCGCCGTCAAACTCCCCTGCGGAGAAATTTTTCAGAGTTACTCTTTTATATTCATTCTGAGAAAGAAATAATCGAATACTAAAATCATTTAAATTCATATCCGGGTCAGTAACCGTAAAAGATATCTTAATATCACCAGATGCCATTTCTTTTGGAACCTGAAAAGTTACTACTGGCGGATTCACATCATTTTTTATACTAATTGTAATAGTGCTGGATGATTCATTGTCATCACTGTCTTTTGCAGTAACCGTAATTTGATGAGTTCCTGTTGCCAGATTACTGGTAGTAATTTCTGTTCCTTTTCCTAAATAACCATTGATGTCCGACAACCAATAAAAATTATCATTACCTAATATTCCATCTTCAATGTCTGTTGCGTTACATTTGAAAGTGATAGGTTGATTTTTTACAAAAGATGAATTATTTGCTGGAGAAAGGATTTGTATTGTTGGTTTACTATTCTCTGCCAGTGTCAGTCCTCCTTCAGTTTTTAATTCGGACAAACTAAAGTTGGTTGAATGGTACGTCCCATAATCATTTAATGCTTTCCCGTAGGCTTGAATTCGGATTTTTATATAATATTTAGCATCATTATCCAAATTACTAATTCTTGCAATGTCTAAGTTGAAATTCGTATTATCTGTGGTAAGTTTTAATGGGAATGAATACAAATTTGATATTTTTCCTATATCTCGAAATTGAATATTTGTAACTTCTTTATTGTTGTTAAAAGTTACTTCATTCGTAGCGCCATAATTAACATCTAGCATGCCACCTAGGGTTAAATTAAAAATCTGTCTACCACTTGATATTCTTGCACTATTAGGGAAATCACTAAATTCATATAAACTCTTTTCTTCTGCTTTTGACCCTTTCAATGGGATTTTTGATTCGCCCCTGTATGATTGAACAACAACAGTATATAATTGCTTCCCACCAATAAATTCATCGGTAGCTAAATTTCGTTTTTTGAAAAGACCAATTTCATGCCAATACTCTTGATAAATAATAGCAGGGGCATTTAAAACATATTTAAAAAAATAAGCAAATCCACTTAAATCATAATCCAAATCATAGCCGATGGTTAAATAATTATTTGTTCCATTAATTCCAATTTTAGGTTTTTGAAGGTAAAAATTACCCGATTTATCCAGTATTATTTTAAATTCTGAAAAATGAGTAGTTTCAGCAATTACAGTTTTTTTTGATTCATCAATGGTAAATGCTAATGTATCCCATGAATTGTTATTTGATCCTAAAACAATAAAATCATTGATAGTATAATTATCCGGAATTAGCTCATCATAGTATGGTATAGTAATTTTCACAGGCTTTGAAAACGTAAGTCCGGAAGGTTTGCAAATTATTACTGAAGAAACATATATACCATCACCATCAAACCTTGGCTTTTCATCAAAAACAAAAGGATTAATATTTTCTACCGTAATATGGGTTTCTACAGAAAGGGCCTGAGTTGGTACAGTTACAGCTACTCTGTTTCCTAAATCAATTGTCCCTCCGGAAGATCCAATTTTTTCGGTTTTAACGGTTTCCTTAAAGATGGATTGGGAAGGACTATCTTCGGGAATCGGTTCAATATCATCATTTTTGTTACATTGAATAGCTGAAAACATAAAAAGGAAAATGACAAACAGAATAGGAATGTTAAATCTTTTCATATTATAAGGTGTCAAGTTATTTTTGAAATATACTCACATTACTATTTGGTACTTAAATTTGTCTGTTTCAATTCACCAAACTTGCCTTTTCACCAACCAACCCCCATTCTGCACCAACTAAACCGGTTTTTGATTCTAATTTATTTTGTTATTTTTGGGGTGAACAACAGTGCAACAGGAAGTTAAACAGTCCTGGCAACTTAATTTAACCAATTGAAAAAACCAGATGAGCCCATTACAAGCCAAAACTTTTATTGTGGATGATGAACAAAATGCCGGGCAGTTGCTGCAAAAGCTGCTGGAACCTTTTCCCCTGTTCGGCACAGTTTCCGTTTTTACCAATGCCACAACCGCTTTCATCGAAATTGTGGAACAGCAACCTGACTTTCTTTTCCTTGATATTCAGATGCCTGAATTTACAGGCCTTCAACTGGCGGAGAAAATAAAGTCGCATGCGCCAAACGCCAAAGTGATTTACGTTACCGCTTATCAGCAATACGCGCTGGACGCACTGCGGCAAAACGCATTTGATTACCTGTTAAAACCGGTAAGCAAGCCTGAGCTGTTGCGGATTGTGGATAAACTGCTGGTGCTTCAGGTTGCTGATTCAAAATCACTGTCAAATTCACACCTTATTGTGCGCAGTACCGAGGGTATTTACCAGGTGAAAATCAGCGAAATCGTCTATCTTGAAGCCGATTGCTCATACACTACTTTGATTCAAAACAACGGGAAACATATTGTGGCAAGCAACAACCTGGGAAAAATTTTGCCTTCGCTCCCTGCCAATCAGTTTATCCGCATCAGTCGCAAGCACCTGGTTAACCGCAGGTACATCGCATTTTTTCATTCAAAGGAAAAATATCTGCGACTGGAAACTCTCGGTATGGAATACAAACTGGATGTTACGGTTAAGGTAAACGACATCCGGCAGTTGCTTTCAGTATGAAGATTTCGGTCTTTATAAAGCGTTTGCAGGCAAAACTTAAAAAGCCGTTTACTTCCGAAAGATGGCAGCGATTTGGATTTGCATTGTTCTCAACGCTTTTAATCATGATTTTTATAACAATACCGATCGAGCCATTCAAAATTGAAATTTATGATGCACAGTTATCTCATTCTTCTGAATGGTCAACTTATATGGCATCAGATATTGACAGTGATGGAAACAGCGAACGAATTTACTTATATACAGCTAATGAATCCAACAGGCTCACAATTATGGTTTATGATAATAAAGGAATGATCATTGATGCAATTGGATTTATCAATCACGACTGGACGAACAGTCTGGTACCGGCAATAATGGATATTAACGGTGATAATCTTCAGGAGATTCTTTTTGTTACCTTAAAAAACGATTCCGTTGTTTTGAACGGACTTACCTTGATCAACAGCTCTAAAATAATTGATAATTTGTTGCTTGGAATCGTGGAAAACCCCGTTCCTCAGATGGCATGTAACTCAAGAATTCAGGCTTTTGGAGATTACAACAATGATGGGCAGAAGGAACTGTATTTCACTTTTGACGCCGGATTTGGCCTTAACCCGCGCGGATTGTATCGTTTGGATGTTGATAGTTTAAAACTGTACCATTCCCCTGAATCTTATATTTCATGGCTATTCATAATTTTTAAAGATATCAACAGGGATGGAATTCCAGAGATTCTGCCAGGCAATTATGCTCCGATGAATGTTCATTTTGAAACGGAATATTCGGATAATAATGCCTGGATTACGGCATTCGATCTGGAATTGAGTTACCTGTTTCCTCCCATTGCCATGCCCAGAGGGCATGGTACGGTTGAGGTTACCCCTGCAACTTTTTCCGATACCCTGTTTTTTGCCCTGTTTACCAATAATTCTGTTGAAACGGATAGTTCGTTGATATTAATAATTGATTATAAAGGCAATGTATTAAGGGAACAATCCTTTTTCAGGGATGATCCGGCGATGTATTTTCAGACAATTTTTATAGAGGACAATAAAAACTATTTGTATATCAATAATATTGGGAGATTTGAACTGACTGCCGAATTGGAAGGATTGCCTCAAAAACGCATAAAGAAACAAAGAAATTATAAGCCTTTTAACACTTTAAGAAACTGGCAGCTTGATGCAGATGATGATGGGATTGAGGACAGGATTTTTTATGATATAACTACATCGTCATTGGAAATAACAAACGGTAAGAATAAAGCACTATCTGCTATCCAACTGCCTTTTGAGCGATTGTGGGTTAACTCTGTTTATCCGTATTTGGAAAATGGTCGTGCTGATAGGATAATGGTAGCAACTAATTCGGGTTACTTCTTTTTAAGCTATTCCAGAAATCCATATTACTGGTCGAAATACCTGATTTGGATAGCCATATTTTTCTCGGTTTACATTATCATATTTTTAATCCAGTATTTCCAGCGACGACGATTGGAAGCTAAATGGGAAACCGAAAAACAACTCACTGAACTTCAGTTTAATACCATCCGAAATCAGTTAACCCCGCACTTTATTTTCAACGCGCTTAATTCGGTGGGTTATTTAATTGAGAATGGACAAAAAGAGGAAGCTTACGATTATCTTTCAATTAACGCACGCCTCATTCGAAAGGTACTCGAAGATGCAGAATTAACTAAGCGGTCGCTGGAGGAAGAGATTAAATTTGTACAGGATTATCTTGCCATTCAGGAATTTAGGTTTAAGGATAGGTTTTGTACTGTATTTTCGATTGACGAAGATTTAAATCTTAACCTGGAAGTGCCTAAAATGGTATTGTACACTTACGTTGAGAATTCGGTAAAACATGGATTTAAAAACACTTATGAGGGTGGTTTGCTGGAGATTTCAGTATCGATCATTCCCAAAGGCGTGGTTTTTACAGTACGCGATAACGGGAATTTTTCAAAAGACGATGATCATCAGGAGAAAAATATCGGGAAAGGGATGGGAATCATGGAAGCTTATTACAGGTTGTTTGAAAAGCAGCACAATTGTAAAATTCATACAACTTTTTTTAAACTCAATGAAACAAGCAAATATATGCAGGGCACGGAAGTAAATGTTAGAATAGAATATTTAAGCTAAATAATTGGAAACTACTAAAAACATAAAACTCCAGTCATCGACCAGAGTTTCATGTTGTAAATATGTTTTTAGAAAATTAATCCGGGAAATAACCCCTGATAATTCCTCTTTTTGAGTCTTTTACAAACAGCAGGATTTCGTCTCTTTCTTGAGTTGCGGGCATTTCGGCTTCAATAATTTCAACAGCTTGTGATGTATTTAACCCTTTTTGATAAATGTAACGGTAAATGTCCTGAACTTCCCGGATTTTCTCATTGGAATAATTCCTGCGACGGAGTCCGATTGAATTGATACCTACATACGAAAGAGGTTCACGTGCGGCTTTGATAAAAGGTGGCACATCTTTTCTAACAAGCGAACCGCCGGCAATCATTACATGTGAGCCAACATGACAAAACTGATGAACGGCAACCATTCCAGCCAATATTACAAAGTCGTCGATAATAACTTCGCCTGCAAGTTGGGTATTGTTAACCAGAATGACATTGTTACCAACAATACAGTCGTGGGCAATGTGTACATAGGCCATAATCAGATTATTATTGCCAATAACGGTTTTGCCTTTTGCCGCAGTTCCGCGATTAATTGTAACAAATTCACGGATTGTGTTGTTATCACCGATTTCTACTGTTGAATATTCTCCACGGAACTTTAAATCCTGAGGAATAGCTCCAATTACTGCACCCGGAAAAATTTTACAATTTTTACCAATTCGGGTTCCCGGTAAAATGGTTACACCTGAGCCAATCCTTGTTCCTTCGCCAATTACTACATCCTGATCAATAGTTACAAATGGTTCGATTACAACGTTATCTGCAACTTTTGCATCGGGATGAACATATGCTAATGGTTGTTTCATCATAATTTACTTAACTGTTTTCGTTTTGTTTAACAACTTGCGCCATAAATTCACCTTCGGCTACAATTTTATCTCCAACAAAAGTTACTCCTTTCATTAGAGCAATTCCTCTTCTAATAGGCGAAACTAAGATTAATTTAAAGATTAAAGTATCACCAGGCACAACTTTTTTCCTGAATTTTACATTGTCGATGCGAACGAAGTAGGTTGAGAATTTACCTTCCAACTGGCTTAAAACCAGTAACCCGCCTGTCTGAGCCATTGCTTCAACAAGCAAAACACCAGGCATAACGGGCTCTTCGGGAAAATGTCCCTGAAAAAAAGGTTCGTTTGCTGTAATATTTTTAATACCTACAATTTGCATGTCGGTTTTCGAAATAATTTTATCCACCAATAAAAAAGGATACCGGTGGGGAAGCAATTCTTTAATTTTGTTTATATCAAGAACAGGTGCAACATTTGGGTCATATTCTGGAGCTTTTTCTTCTGCCTGTTTAATGCTTTTTTTTAACTCTTTCGCAAATATTGTATTTGGACCATGACCAGGTTTTGAAGCAATTATTCTTCCTTTGATATGTTTCCCGCACAATGCCAAATCACCAATTACATCGAGCAGTTTATGGCGGGCACATTCATTATCGTAATGTAAATCAAGGTTATTTAATATTCCCTGAGGTTTTACCTCAACATGTTTGTGGTGGAATAAATCGGCCAATCGATTGAGTTCTTCCTGGCTGATGTCTTTATCAATTATTACTATTGCATTGTCAAGGTCGCCACCTTTCACAAGATTGTGGTTGAGCAAAAACTCCAGTTCATGCAGAAAAACAAAAGTACGGCAATTGGCAATTTCAGTTTTAAAATTGCTTATCGAATCAAGTGTGGCGTATTGATTGTTTAAAACTTTCGATTTAAACGAAATAGTAATGTTTAAACGATAATCATCATCTGGAAGTGCAACGATTAATGCTCCGGATTTTTTATCAAAAATTTCAATTTTTTCCTTGATTACGAGGTAATCACGGTCAGCATTTTGTTCAACTATACCAGCTTCTTCAATGGCATTCACAAAATAAATCGCACTGCCATCAATTATTGGAGCCTCTTCGTTATTTACTTCTATTAAAACATTATCGAGATCCATTCCAATCAATGCCGCCAGAGCGTGTTCAATTGTCCCTATCCTTACTCCATCTTTTTCAAGTAATGTACCGCGTGAAGTATCGATAACCAAATTGACATCAGCTTCAATAATCGGTTGACTTTCAAGGTCAATTCGTTTAAATTTAAACCCGTGGTTTACTGGTGCCGGCAAAAAATTCATTGTTACATCTACTCCGGTGTGTAATCCTACCCCTTTGATTGTAAATGAATTAGCCAGTGTTTTTTGTTTAACTGTCATGCCTTAAATTTCGGAATTTTATTTCTGTTCTTTTAAAGATTTCATTTCTTTTTGAAGTTGAATAACTTCATCTCGAAGTTTTGGCAGGTTTTTATAAACAGTAATTGCCCTGATAGCCTCTTTTATTTCCATCGCGGGGCTACCTAAAATAATCTGGTTGCCTTTTACTGATTTGGCAACGCCCGACTGCGCTCCAATAAAAACGTTATCGCCAATAGTAAGATGGCCTGCAAGTCCAACCTGGCCGCCAAATTTACAGTTCTTTCCAACTTTAGAAGTGCCAGCCAATCCTGACAGAGCTGCAATTACATTGTTTTCTCCCACTTCACAATTATGACCAACCTGCACAAGATTGTCTAACTTACTCCCCTTTCTGATAATTGTTGAATCCATTGTGCCACAATCAATTGTTGTATTTGCTCCAATTTCAACATCATCTTCCAAAACGGCATTTCCTATTTGTGCAATTTTTTTATAGATTCCGTTTTCAAGCGGTGCAAATCCAAAACCATCAGAACCAATCACAGCTCCTGAATGGATGATGCATCGGTTACCAATAATACAGTCGCTATATATTTTGGCTCCCGAATATATAATACAATCACTTCCAACTGTAACATTATCGCCAATATAAACCTGGGGATACAATTTTGTGTTATTCCCGATTTTCGAATTTTTCCCAACATAAGCAAAAGCGCCTACATATATATCATTACCAACAAAAGCAGACGAATCAATATAACTTGGTTGTTCAATGCCGGTTTTTAACATTGATTTTGCCTGCATGTATAAATCCATTAATGAAGCAAATGCCTGATACGCGTCATCTACCTTTATTAAGGTTGCATTAACGTTTTCTTTAGGAACGAATGTTTTGTTTATTAAAACTACCGAGGCATTGGTCGAATAAAGAAAATTCTCGTATTTTAAATTAGCCAGAAATGCCAAAGTGCCTGGTTTTCCTTCTTCTATTTTCGAGACATTAGATATTCTAATATTTTCATCTCCAACTATTTCACCATTCAGGAACTTGGCAATGTCCGTAACTTTAAAATCCATTATTTGTTTTTTAAGCGGTGCAAATATAATAGTAAACTAATAAATGTCCAATTCTTTCGGATAACATACAAAATACTTTCGAACAGTTTTTGTTAAGGCATTTAAATTAATGTCCGATGCATGCTGCATATCCTTTATTTTTCCGACTTTATCTAAAACAAGTATTTTCTCATTGTGTTTATCGTAAGCGTTATTTGTAATTTCCCCAGTCATTAAAAAATATTTTATTAGTCTGCCGTCGTTGGTAATCTCACTTGAAATTCTCCGTAAAATTTTTTCTTCGATGGTTTTTGAAACTGGAGTTGAAAAAAGTTGAATCCTGAATAATTTTCTGTTATTAAGGCTTTTGGCGAGCGAAGAAAGAACGGGATCTGAGTGCGATTGCCATTCTTTGATCGAAATTGATATGTCATTGTCATCAAGCCCTGAATACCACTGCAAAATGTTTTTGCCTTCTATTTCAATGTTATTTTTAAAATCGGTTGTTGTAAAATTGTGTTCTAAAAATATGCGCAAAGTTGGAGTAGAATATATATTTCCCCCTGTATCAACAAGCTCTTTAGCCCTTTTTAAAATATTTACCAGCAGGTTTTCTGCTGAAACCACTGTTTTATGCAAATAAACCTGCCAGTACATTAATCGCCTCGAAATCAGGAATTTTTCAATGGAGTAAATCCCTTTTTCATCAACAACCAACTGGTCGTTCCATACGTTAAGCATTTTAATAATCCGTTCGACTCCTATTGTTCCTTCAGCAACACCAGTAAAAAAACTGTCACGGTTCAGGTAATCAAGTCTGTCCATATCCAATTGACTTGAAACCAATTGGTGCAAAAAATGCTTTTTATACTGATTTGTAAAAATTTGAATAGCCAAATTAAGCTTGCCGTTGAAATGATTGTTTAACTGGTTCATTAGCAACAACGAAATTTCTTCATGAGGAATTTCAACAAGCGTGTTTTCCAAAACATGCGAAAACGGTGCATGACCAATATCGTGCAATAAAATGGCAGTTGTAACAGCTTCTGCTTCGGGTTCTGTAATTTCATGACCTTTCAGGCGTAAAACCTGAATAGCCTGACGCATTAAATGCGTTGCACCAAGAGCATGCTCAAAACGCGAGTGATTTGCACCCGGGAATACCAAATAGGATAAACCAAGTTGCTTTATTCGTCGAAGCCTTTGAAATATGGGATGTTCAATTAAGTCGTAAATGATTTCGGATTGAAGATTAATAAAACCTAACACAGGGTCATTGATAATCTTTTTCTTATTTATTTGATGTTGGATCACAAATTTATTTTGTTCTTTAAAATCAAAAGTATAAAACTTTAACAAACCTGAAACATTCTATTTTTTTTGATAACAGTATCAGGTAAAAATAGTTGAAAATCGATGAAAATGATATTATAATCAAGTATTATTTATTCTTTAAAATCAGCTTTTTATATAGCTGACAATATTTGTTTTTGTTTTATAAATTACTACTTTTGCGGTGATTTTTCTAAAACATGTTTTAGGGAGCCTCTGGTTCCCTATTTTGTTAGAGATGAGTAATGATAGATAGAGAAACAGTAAAAGTATTGGTAGAAGAAATGCTCGACGACAAAATGTTCGTGGTGGAAATAAGCGTGAACGAACGCAATGTCATCAACGTATTTGTCGATAGTTATGAGGGTTTAACCATTGATCAGTGCATCGCTATCAGCCGCCATGTTGAACACAGTTTCGACCGGGAGGAGGAAGATTTTGAGTTACAGGTTTCTTCGCCGGGGCTTACAGAAAGTTTTAAGGTTACCGAGCAATATGTAAAATATGTGGGAAGGCCGGTTGAGTTGAAAACCCTTGATGGGGAAAAATTGGAAGGCATTTTATTGGAAGCTGACAAAGATAAATTTGTGTTGGAAACATCAGCGCGCGAAAAACTTGAAGGAAATAAGAAAAAGCAGTTGGTTGTAAAACAACATCATTTAAAATATGACGAAATAAAAAGTGCGAAAGCAGTTATTTCATTTAAATAAATTGATTTGAAGTATGGAAAATATTAACCTGATTGATTCATTTGCTGAATTCAAAGAGCTGAAAAACATCGACAGGGCCACGATGATGAGCGTTATAGAAGATGTGTTCAGGAGTGTGCTTATCAGACAATTCGGTACTGATGAAAATTTTGATGTTATCATTAATATCGATAAAGGTGATTTTGAAATCTGGAGAAACAGGACTGTCGTTGAAGATGATAAGTTAGAAGATCCAAATGCGCAGATTACTTTAACCAATGCACTGAAAATTGATGATGATTATGAAGTTGGTGAAGAAGTAACCGATGAAGTTAAATTTGTTGATTTTGGAAGAAGAGCAATATTGAACCTCAGGCAAAACCTTGCCAGTAAAATACTTGAACTTGAGAAGGATCATATTTACGGTAAATACAAATCGAAAATTGGTGATATTGTTACCGGCGAGGTTTATCAGGTTTGGAAAAAAGAAATACTGATTTTGGATGACGAAGGAAACGAATTGATTCTTCCAAAAACAGAACAAATCCCATCTGATTATTTTAGAAAAGGAGATAATGTTCGTGCCATAGTTTATAAAGTGGAGTTAAGAAACAACAACCCACTGATTATTTTATCGCGCACCGCACCTACTTTCCTTGAAAGACTTTTTGAACTTGAAATTCCTGAAATTTTTGACGGATTGATTACGATTAAAAAGATTGTCAGGGTTCCGGGTGAACGTGCTAAAGTTGCGGTTGAATCGTATGACGAGCGAATTGATCCTGTTGGAGCGTGCGTAGGTATGAAAGGCTCAAGAATACATGGGATTGTACGAGAACTCAGAAATGAAAACATCGATGTTATCAATTTTTCAGCAAATAACCAGTTGTTTATTAAAAGAGCTCTGAATCCTGCAAAAATAAATTCAATAAAAATTATCGAAGACACTAAACGTGCTGAAGTATATTTAAAGCCCGAAGAAGTATCTTTGGCAATTGGTAAAGGTGGTTTAAATATAAGGCTTGCAAGCCAGCTTACTGGTTATGAAATTGATGTGTACCGTGAAATGGAGGAAGATGATGAAGATGTGAACCTCGATGAATTTGGAGATGAAATTGAAAGCTGGGTAATTGACGCATTAAAAGGAATCGGTTGCGATTCAGCAAAAAATGTATTAAATATTTCGAGGGCTGAACTAATAAAACGCACCGATTTGGAAGAAGAAACAATTGACGAAGTATTACGGATTTTAAAATCGGAATTTGAATAAAAACGGTCAATATGGAGTTGCAAGTTTGCTTTTTGTTAATATTGCACTCAAAATTCGACAGTTATATATAGAAAAGAAAAAGGATTTTTATGGTAGATGGCAACACAATAAGACTTAGTAAACTTGCAAGGGAATACAATGTAGGGATACACACAATTGTCGATTTTTTGCATAAAAAGGGTTTTAAGGATATTGATACAAACCCGAATACGAAGGTCAGTGCAGAAGCTGTGCAACTTATTGAGAAAGAGTATAAAACTGATATTTCTATAAAAAAGGAATCGGAAAAAATCAGCTTAAAGAGTCATCGGCCGAAAAAAGAAAGTATTTCAATTGATGATATTGAAGACGATTTTGACGATCAGGAAGTTGAAGAAAAACCTGCTCCTGCAGTCATACCTGAAAAGAAAGAGGTAAAGGTGGAAGAAGCGGTTATTCCGGTTGAGAATATCAATAAATTCAAAGTAGTTGGAAAAATAGATCTTAATGCCAACCAAAAGCCCAAAGAGAAATTTAAGGTTGAAAAAAGATCTGAAATAAAACCTGTAGAGCCTAAAATTGAAAAACAACCTGAAATAATAGAGGAAAAACAACTTGAACCTAAAATTGAACTGATTCCAGAAGTTGTTAAAACAGTCGTTCCGGAAAATCCTGTTGTAGAAGTTGAAGTAAAAAAGCCTGAAACAGAAGTCCCTGAAAAGAATGCAACTCCCGAAGTTGAAATTTACGTGCATAACCCAAGGACTTCCAACGTAGAAGAGGTTAAAGTTGTGGGTAGGATTGATCTGAAGAATATCAATCAGAAAACCCGTCCGGCGAAAAAATCAAAAGAAGAAAAAGAAAAAGAACGCAAAGAGCGTAATAAAATAAATGTTATCAAACATGCCGAACAAAAAGTTGAAACCGTTAAAACTGAAGACAACAATGTTATTAAAACTACGGTTGTAAAATTGAACGGCCCAACAGTTTTGGGTAAAATAAATTTGCCTGACGAAAAGAAAGACCAGGGCGAACAAGGTGGAAACCGCAAAAAACGCAGAAAAAGGATTTCAAAAGAAAATGGCAAAGTTGCTGTTGACCGCAAACCTGGAGACAAACCGAAAGGCAACTTTGTTGTAAATAAACAGGTTCCGGGGCAAACTGCGATACAAAAAGGAGGAGACAAGAAAAAAAGGTTACTTAAAAAAGAAGTTAACGAAGAGGATGTACAAAAGCAAATTAAAGATACTCTTGCACGTTTAACTACAAAAGGGAAATCAAAAGGATCAAAACATAGACGAGATAAAAGGGCTGCATATTCGGAAAGGATGCAAGCCGATATGGAAAGAGACCTTGAAGATAAAAGGATACTGAAAGTTACGGAATTTGTATCGGTTGCCGAACTTGCCACGATGATGGATGTGAGCGTTACCCAGGTTATTTCTTCTTGTATGAGCCTTGGGTTGTTTGTGTCAATCAATCAGCGATTGGATGCAGAAACGCTTGCCGTGGTTGCTGATGAATTTGGTTTTAAAGTTGAATTCGTAAGTGTTGAAATCCAGGAAGCGATTGAATCTGAAGAGGACAAGGCAGAAGATTTATTGCCACGTTCGCCAATTGTTACGGTGATGGGTCATGTTGACCACGGTAAAACTTCTTTACTCGATTATATCCGCAACACCAACGTAATTGCAGGTGAAGCTGGTGGTATTACTCAGCATATTGGTGCATATCACGTTAAGTTGGATAATGGGCGGAGAATTTCTTTCCTTGATACACCAGGTCATGAGGCTTTTACTGCTATGCGTGCCCGTGGTGCTCAGGTTACCGATATTGCTATTATCATTGTAGCTGCGGACGACAATATAATGCCCCAAACTGTTGAGGCAATCAATCATGCAGCCGCTGCAGGAGTTCCAATAATATTTGCTATTAACAAGGTGGATAAACCGGGAGCAAATCCCGAAAAAATAAAAGAAGGCCTTGCCAACATGAATTATCTTGTTGAAGAATGGGGTGGAAAATACCAATCTCACGATATTTCTGCAAAACATGGTACAGGTGTTTTAGAATTACTTGAAAAAGTTTTACTCGAAGCAGAGATGCTCGATTTGAAGGCTAATGCAAATAAAAAAGCACATGGAACTATCATTGAATCAACTCTCGACAAAGGACGCGGTTTTGTGTCAACATTGTTGGTTCAGGGAGGTACTTTAAGAGTTGGTGATATGTTGATTGCAGGTCAGTATTACGGCCATGTAAAGGCAATGTTTAACGAACGTAACCAGAAAATTACAGAGGTTGGTCCTGCGGAACCGGCAATTGTTCTTGGTTTGAACGGTGCTTCACAGGCTGGCGACAGATTCAATGTAATGGAAAATGAACGGGAAGCCAGGAACATTGCAAACAAACGTGAGCAGTTGGCACGCGAACAAGGACTTCGTACACAAAAACACATTACTCTTGATGAAATCGGACGAAGGATTGCAATTGGCAACTTCCAGGAGCTTAACCTGATTGTGAAAGGTGATGTTGACGGTTCTATAGAAGCATTGTCTGATTCGTTGATAAAACTATCGACAGAAGAGATACAGGTTAATATTAAGCACAAAGCAGTTGGTCAGATTTCTGAGTCCGACATTCTTTTAGCTGCTGCATCCGAAGCAATTGTTATCGGTTTCCAGGTGCGCCCTTCGGTAAATGCGCGTAAATTGGCCGAAAAAGAGCAAATAGATGTTCGTTTGTACTCCATTATTTACGATGCAATTAACGAAATCAGAGCAGCAATGGAAGGTATGTTGTCTCCTGAAATAAAAGAAGAAATTCTGGGAACTGTTGAAGTGATCGAAGTATTTGAGATTACCAAGGTTGGTAATATAGCGGGTTGTATTGTGCGTGATGGTAAAATTAGCCGAAACTCAAAAATACGTGTTATCCGTGATGGTATTGTAATTTACACCGGTACTTTGGGATCATTGAAACGTTTTAAGGATGACGTAAAAGAAGTGAAAAACGGATATGAATGTGGATTGAATATTGATAAATTCAACGATATAAAGGTTGGTGACTTTATTGAAGCATTTCACCAGGTTGAAGTTGCAAAAACACTTTGATAAAATATTTTAATTGAGAAAAGGTTGGGTCTTCCCAACCTTTTTTTTTGCATATAACAATCTTATTGAGTTTATTAACAATCAGTGTTTCATTTAAAAAGTTGAAAAGCAATTCTTTTAACCTTGCTATTATGTAGTTTTGACGGAAAATACTAAAACTATCCTTTATCTGTCTTTTTCTGATTTGGTTTGAAAAAGAAAAAGTTATGGTTTCACGAAAAATAGCAGTTTATGAAAAAGAATTTGATTATTACAATAAGCGTTGTTTTAATAGTTGCTGCCGCAATATTTTATTTCTCAAAAAGTGAAAATTCTTTTTTTAAAGAATCGTCATTATACACTGCCGTGCCGGTTTCTGTGCCTGTTTTTATCGAATTGAACTCCTTTAAATCAATCCCGTTCGATAGTCCACTGTTCGAAAAATGGGCAGACGTTGAAAAAATTATTGGATTCAAAATGTGGGGTGAAAAACTCGATTCAATTATCAAAGAAAATGGTGACATACAAAATGGTTTGCGTTCTGATCGTCTTATTGTTGCACTGGGTTTAATGGGCGATCAAAGCCTGACTCCACTTTTAATTCAGAAAGCAGAAAGCATCGGACGTAAGAAATCAATTGAAACCCTTTCCCGCGTTCTTTTTCCCGAACCCGAATTTACATATGCCGAAATTGATTACACAGGTTATAAAATCACATCGGCAACAACTGCTGAAGGTAAAAAATCATTTCATTATTGTTTTACCGATGGGTTGGTAATTGCAAGTCAAAATTTGGTTTTAGTGCAACAGTCATTGCTTCAGCTGACTGAAAATGGAATAAAAACAGATCCTTCGTTCGAAAAAATTACCAAATCAATGAATTCAGAGCCTGATGTTGCCTTTTTTGTTAATCAGAGGTTATTTCCCGATATTCTGCTTGATTATGTAAACAGCAGTTCATTTGCTGAAATGAATGAATTTGGTGAGGAATTGAAAAAGAACCATTACCGCAATATTCGAAATTTCAAACAGTTTTCAGCCTGGAGTGAATTAGAGGCTGAGTTTAACGACAACGATATTTTACTAAAAGGAATTACTGTAGCCAACGATACGGCAAACCATTTTCTATCGGTTTTTAACGGGCAGGAACCACAGCGTTCAGGGGCTGGAGGGATACTTCCCAGGAACACATCGTTTTATACAAGTTATTCTTTTTCAAACAAAAAGCTCTTTTTCGACAGACTCGAGAAATATTTCACTCTTGCCGGATCTTTTTATAAACGGGAGGATTTAATTGGTAAAATGGAAACTGATCTTAGGATTGGATTCAAAAAAACATTCCAGTCAATTGTAAAAAGTGAAATGATAGTTGCTGTTACAGATATTCCGGCTGAAACTGTTGAGAAAACCACTTTTTTCATTTTCGACGTAAACGGTAAATCAAGAACCGAGAACGTTCTGGATTCAATGTTGTTGAATTATGCGAACAGAAAAAACCAGTTGCCGGATGATTTCAAATCGGTTTATTCCATAAACGATAAAAAGGAGTTTACTATAATTGAATTCCCATTTCCTTCGTTTCCCGGGATTTTGCTTGGTAAACCATTTTACACTGCACAGGCAAAATATGCTGTTTTTTACAAAGATTTTCTTGTATTTTGCAATACTTCAAATGGACTTCAAAACTATTTGTATAACATGGAAGAAGGTCAGCTTCTATCAAATGACAGCCGTTTTGAAAGGGCTAAAAGCAACGTTATCGGTAAAGCAAATATCAGTTCATATTTTAATATGGGACGCGTTTTGAATCTTTCAGAAGAACTTTTAAGCAGCGATTTAACGAAAAAATTGGAAAAGAAAAAAAGTGTTTTGCGTAAATTTCAAGCTGTAAATTGGCAGGTTGGTGCTGGTAAAGAGGTTTTTACAAGCGAAATCAACCTGATTTTTGATAACGGTAAACCGGAGGAAGAAGATATAAATATGGATAGTAACACGCCTGGCACATTGGAAAATTCAGGCGATACACAAACTGCCTGGCAATGCAATATCAGCACCCAGTTGATTACAAAACCGATTTTCACTTTCAACCATGGCGACAAGGAAAACCGTGAAATTATGGTTCAGGACAAATCAAACAAATTGCACCAAATAAGTAATGATGGCAAAATCCGTTGGAGTATTGATACTGGTGAACCAATTATGAGCGAAATCTTTCAAATCGATTACCTCGCGAACGGGAAGCTGCAATATCTTTTCAGCACTAAAACAAAAATGTTTATTGTTGACAGAAACGGTGTGAACCTCGAAGGTTTCCCAGTTGCTTTCCCTGCAAAAGCTACAAATGGAGTTAGTGTTTTGGATTACGACAACAATCGCATTTATCGCTATTTCGTAGCTTGTGAGGACAATAAAATATATGCCTACGATAAACAAGGAAAAATTATGTCAGGGTGGGTTTTTGAAGGAACTAAATCAGAAGTAAACACACCGATTCAACATTTCAAGATTAAAGGAAAGGATTATATTGTTTTTAAAGACAGGTACCGGATTTACATTCAAAACCGAAAAGGCGAAGCGCTTGCAAAAACTGCGGCTGAATTCGAAAACTCCCGGAATCCTTTAATTCTTAGTCTTGGAAAAACCCCGTTTATCATTGCTACTGATACAAAAGGAACAATTTACAATATCGATTTCGATGGAAATTATACGGAAAAGAAAGTCGGTAAATTTGATGATGAACACTTTTTTACATCCGATGATTTGAATGGTGACAATGCAATGGAATATGTTTTTGTTGATGGAAAGGAATTAACAATTATGGATGAAATCGGAACAGTTTTGTTTACACAGAAATTTACTAATACAATTCAAAATCAACCCAATATTTATCGTTTTGGTCCGAAACTGAAAAAAATTGGGATTGTTGATCCTAAAGCCAATCGTATTTATTTGCTTGATTCCACAGGAAAACCGCATCAGGGATTTCCGTTGCAGGGCGCTACCGATTTCAGTATAGGCAAAACAACACAGAGTTCAAAAATCCTCAGTTTAATTGTTGGAACCAAAGGGGGGAGTATTTATTGTTACACATTGGATTAATTTTTTTCAAAAACATAAATCACTGAGCTGCACTTCGCAGGGTTGATAATACTGTTTAACCACGAAATTTTCCCGTAGAATATTCCTTTTAATAGAGGCAGTTTCGATCTTTTATATTTCTCACTGAGCATTGCAACATAAAAGGAATCGAATGGCATTGAGTGAAGCGATGTAAGTTTAAAGCCATGTTTTTCGCCAAGTTGTTTCATCTGTTTTGGTGCAAAATGCCAGATATGGCGCGGTACATCGTAGGCAGCCCAAAATTGTTTGTAGTGTAAGGCATCCGACGAATCGTTGTTTGGGACTGCGATTATCAGTTTTCCATCGCTTTTTAATAGACGGTTAAAAGTTGCCATGTTTTCATTCAGTTGATGAACATGTTCCAAAACATGCCAGAGTGTAATGGCATCGAAACTATTTTCCATCAATGCGAATAATTTTTCAGAAGGTAAATTATCAAGGTTGAACTCTTTTTTTGCAAAATCGCGGGCATCACTGCTTTTTTCTGTACCGGTAACTCTCCATCCATATTCTTTCATTTCATTCAGGCAAAAACCTGTGCCGGTCCCAACATCCAAAATTTCTCCTTTTCGCAATCCGGTTGTTTTTTCAACCAGACGTCGTTTTCGGCCAAGCATGTATTTTCGAACTGAATGATAAACAGAATTTACAACACCTTTTGAAATATTTGAGTGCGATATGTAATTCTCCGATTGGTAATAACTACCAATATTATCTTCATCTTCAATGTTTTCGGTAATTTTAAAACCACAGGTGTTACACTTTTTAATTTGAAATTCTTCGCCCGAAACAAAAAAATCGGTGCAGGTTAAAAACGTTTTGAAAGTTTTTCCATCGCAAACCGGGCATTGCTGAACATTGAATTTTGACATAGATTTTTGAATTTTGGCGCAAGATAATAAAACAGATTTGGGGTTTGGACAGAAAACATTTCAATTTCTTTTGAAAAATAAAAAACCACGAAAACTATTGCTTCCGTGGTTAATTAATTTGAATTTAGTATTCTTTATTTCCCTCCTTTGGAGGGGCTGGGGGGAGGCTTTTATATTATCAACATTGCATCTCCATATGTTCCAAAACGGTAGTTTTCTTTTATTGCAGTTTTGTAGGCTTCCATAACAAAGTCGTATCCACCAAAAGCAGCAACCATCATTAACAAAGTGGAGTATGGCAGATGGAAGTTGGTAATCATTGAGTTGGCTACGCTAAAATCATAAGGTGGAAAAATAAATTTATTAGTCCAACCTTCATAAGGGTTCAAATAACCCTGTGTTGAAACCGAACTTTCCATTGTGCGCATTACTGTTGTGCCAACAGCACATATATTTTTCTTTTGGTCCTTTGCATTGTTAACAACTTTGCAGGCATCTTCCGGAATCCAGATTTGTTCCGAATCCATTTTGTGTTTTGTCAAATCTTCAACGTCAACACTCCTGAAGTTTCCCAACCCTACATGTAATGTCAGGTAAGTAAAATCCACACCTTTTATTTCCAGGCGTTTCAATAGTTCACGGCTAAAATGCAATCCTGCGGTTGGGGCAGCAACAGCACCCTCATGTTTGGCAAATATAGTTTGGTATCTTTCTTTATCTTCAGGTTGAACAGGGCGGTTTATGAATTTTGGAAGTGGAGTCTCACCCAAATCATATAAGGTTTTTTTGAATTCGTCATATGGTCCATCAAACAGGAAACGCAGTGTCCTTCCACGTGAAGTTGTGTTATCGATAACCTCAGCAACAAGTAAATCGTCATCTCCAAAATAAAGTTTGTTCCCAATCCTGATTTTTCGGGCAGGATCAACCAATACGTCCCAAAGCCTTTGTTCGCGGTTTAATTCGCGTAAAAGGAAAACTTCAATTTCAGCGCCGGTCTTTTCCTTGTTTCCATATAAGCGGGCAGGAAAAACCTTTGTATTATTAAAAACCATTACATCTTTATTATCGAAATAATCAAGCACGTCTTTAAATAGTTTATGTTCAATTGTGCGCTTTGCCCTATTTAAAATCATTAATTTCGATTCGTCCCTGTTACCAGCCGGATGCAGTGCAATTTTATTAGGATCTAACTCAAACTTAAATTTTGATAATTTCATGTAATAAATGTTTTATGTATTATATATTGCTGTAAAGTGAAAAGTAAAAAAGTATTTTTTATCGTTAGTTGGTTTTATTTCAAGCTACTATGTTAACGCTGTACCTGTCAAATGGTTTCAAACCGGTTTAAATTTTGCATAAAATTGTCAACTGTCATTGCATTTTCAACTTTGTAATCTCCAATACGTGTTCGTTTTAATCCAGTTAAATATGCACCACATTTTAGTTCCTCCCCAATATCACGAGCCAATGCACGAATATAAGTTCCTTTGCTGCAAATAACTTTTATTTCCACTGTTGGCAATTGAAACGATATCAGTTCGATGTCCTTGATAACAATTTTTCTTGATTTAAGTTCTAATGCTTCTCCGTTTCGTGCATAATTGAAAGCTCTTTTGCCCTTCACTTTAACAGCAGAAAAAACAGGAGGTACCTGCTCGATTTCCCCGACAAACTTTTTTATTGCAGTTCTAAAAAGATCTTCAGATACAAATGAATAATCATTTTGGCTATCTTCTTCTGTTTCTAAATCATATGAAGGCGTTGTTGCACCTAATTTGATGGTTGCTATATATTCTTTTTCCTTTGCCTGATAGATTTCTATTTGTTTTGTTGCCTTACCCGTGCATAAAATCAATAAGCCTGTTGCAAGCGGATCAAGAGTTCCTGCATGGCCAACTTTCAATTTTTTAATCCCGGTTATTTTGTACAAGGTATTTCGTACCCTGCTAACCAAATCAAATGAAGTCCATTCAATATCTTTGTTAAAAAGTAAAATCTCGCCATTTGCGAAATCGTAAGATTTTTTGTACTCAGGCATTTGTAATCAGTTAGAATACAGTTGTTTGCAAATTTTTGCAAAAATTAGGTTGCAAAGATAGCAAAACCGTAATTAACCAAACAATAAATGGGAAATAAAATGCTTTGCCTGTATTGTGTTAAATTAAGATTGATTTTTATTTTTCGGTTTCCACATGATCGCGAAAATTTCAAAAGCAAAGCCAAACAATAATACAATTGGTGCAAGGGTTATCCGACGGAAACTAAAAATATCGGGATTGAATACATTTGGGTCATCACTACCTCCGCCTGCCATTAAAATAAATCCAACTATTATTATTATAAATCCAATAGCCATTAGTTTGTAGTTTTCTTTTCCAAGTGCAAAACCAGCGTTATCTTTTGTTTCTTTTTTAACCATTTCTATTTTTTTAGCGGGGTAAAGATAGTTAATAAAACATTTCATCAAATTTCATCCTCAGGAATTTGTTCACAGCAAAGAAGGTTGACAGAACCGAAAAAAGCAATCCAAGGACAAAAACAGATGCAAAAACAATGCCCGTTGGATAAATAACTTCCGATGAAATTAAGCCTTGTAATTCTTGTCGGTATAAATATATACCCGCAAATATTATGGAGTTGGCTATTACAGATCCGAAAAAACCCATTCGCATACTTTGTTTTAAGAAGGGTTTGCGTATAAACCAATTGCTTGCTCCAACCATTTGCATTGTGTTGATTGTAAAACGTTGGGAATATACAGAGATACGTATTGTATTGTTAATTAATGCCACAAAAATAATAGTGAGAAGTATGCTGATTATCAATACAAATAAAGTGATTTTTTGAATGTTTTGATTGATGACCTGTACCAAGTCTTTTTGGTAATAAACTTCATCAACCTGAGGATAGGAAAGAAACATTTTTTCTAAGTGCAGTAAACTGTCAGAGTTGGTGTAGTTGGCAAATAATTTTACTTCTATTGATTCAAAAAGAGGATTGTATCCCAGAAAACCTGTAAAATCCTCTCCCAATTGTTCAGTCAATTCAATACTGGCAGTTTCCTTATCGATAAATCGGGTTGATTTTACAAAACTGCTTTTGTTTAATTTTTCCTGAAGTTTTTTAACATCAGCGGGTTTTGTATTTTCGTTCAGTACTAGTGTAAAACCAATTTTTTCGCGAACATAATCAGATAATTGACTGCCATTTACAAGGATTATGCCCAGAAAACCCAACATGGTTAATACCAGTGAAATGCTTATTAATGAAGTAATCCACGAATTAAAAATCCGTTTTTTTATTTTTTTCGGTTTTGTCTCTTTCATTTTAATTGTACGAAAAATATTTTAAGCCGTTATAAACGTCAAAAGTAAGAAAATTGATGGTTTACGAAAAACGGAATTGTTATGTGTACGTTTAATAATTATAAATAATTTTTCAGGTAAACGATTCACTTTGATATATTAAAATGATACTGATATACTGTTGACAAACTTTTCGTTAACAACCACTTAATAACACAAAAAATTAATTACTATTTTTTGGAAATATGAAAAAAGGGAATACTTTTGCAGTCCCGATTATTGTCCTTATTAATAAGGAGTGTAAATAGTTGATTTTCTTTGCAGTAATGATTTTTATTAATATTATTCCGTTGCGATAAAACTTTGATCTGTAGAAAAAATCGAGAGTTTCTGAATAAAAAAAATTAAATAAAGTGGACACACTTAGTTATAAAACAGTTTCGGCAAATAAAGCCACTGCCATTAAAGAGTGGATTTTAGTTGATGCCGAAGGTCAGGCTTTAGGACGATTGGCTAGTAAAGTTGCTAAAATCCTTAGAGGTAAGAACAAACCGTCATTTACCCCACATGCTGATTGTGGCGATAATGTAATTGTCATTAATGCTGAAAAAGTAGTATTGACCGGTAAAAAAATGAGCGACAAAGTTTATATCCGCCACACTGGTTATCCGGGTGGACAACGTTTTCAAACTGCTGCTGAAATTTTGGCAAAGTACCCTGAAAGGCTTGTAGAAAAGGCAATTAAAGGTATGTTACCTAAAAACAGGTTAGGCAGAAAGTTATATACTAACGTACATGTGGTAGTTGGTGCTGAGCACAAACACGAAGCTCAAAAACCAAAGGTTGTTGATTTAAATACGATTAAATAGGCAAAATGGAATTAGTTAATACATTAGGACGAAGAAAAACAGCAGTCGCACGTATTTATCTTAGCGAAGGCAAAGGTAATATTACTGTTAACAAAAGGGAGTTTAAAGAATACTTCCCGTCGATTACACTGCAATATATTGTTTTGCAACCGTTAAACCTGATTGGTGTTGCGGAAAATTACGATATCAAAGTAAATCTCGATGGAGGTGGTCCAAAAGGACAGGCGGAAGCTTTGCGTCTGGCAATTTCACGTGCATTGGTTGAAATTGACATCGAATCGCGGAAAGAGTTGAAGGCCGCTGGTTTCCTTACCCGCGATCCACGTGAAGTAGAACGTAAAAAACCAGGACAACCAAAAGCAAGGAAACGTTTCCAATTCTCAAAACGTTAAAATTATTTATTCATTATATGGATCTAAAACGGTTGAGACTTCCGATTTATCGGGACTACTCAATGGTTGCTTTTAGGACATAAAAAAAGTAAAAAGATGCCAAGAACAAATTTTCAGGATTTATTAGATGCAGGTGCACATTTTGGTCACCTCAAAAGGAAGTGGAATCCTAACATGGAACCATACATTTTCATGGAAAAAAATGGAATCCACATTATCGACCTTCAAAAAACGATTGTAAAAATTGATGAAGCTGCTGCTGCAATTAAACAAATTGCAAAGTCAGGCCGTAAAATTTTATTCGTTGCTACAAAAAAGCAAGCCAAAGATTTGGTTTCCGAATTGGTAACAGCGGTTGGAATGCCTTATGTTACAGAGCGCTGGCCCGGTGGTATGCTTACCAACTTTCCGACAATCAGGAAAGCAGTAAAGAAAATGGTCTCAATCGACAGATTGGCAAAAGATGCAGCCTGGGATAACCTTTCAAAAAGGGAGAAACTTCAAATTACAAGGCAACATGCCAAACTCGAGAAAATGTTGGGAAGTATTTCCGATCTTTCACGTTTACCCGCAGCTTTGTTTATTGTTGACGTAATGAAAGAGAAAATTGCTGTCCGTGAAGCTCAACGTCTTGGAATTCCGGTATTTGCTATGGTTGATACAAATTCAAATCCCGATGATGTTGATTTTGTTATCCCGGCAAATGATGATGCTTCACAATCAATTAAACTGATTGTTGGTATTATGACAGAAGCTATCCGTGAAGGATTAAGCGAACGCAAGTATGAAAAAGATACAGTTGAACCTGAGGAAGAAGAAGATGAAACTCCAAGAAAACCAAGGAGAAAACCAAGGATAAAAGCTGTGGAAGTGGCTAATGATGATGATGTCGATATCGATGAAGATAACGATTAAGTAGTCAGGTTAATAAATAAACATTTAAAGAAATTTTAGTATGTCGTTTACAACTGCCGATGTAGTTAAGTTACGTAAAGTAACAGGCGCAGGGATGATGGACTGCAAGGGTGCCCTGGCAGATGCCGATGGTAATTTCGAAAGAGCAGTAGAAATTATCCGTGAAAAAGGAAAATTAGTAGCCAATAAACGTGCCGACAGGGACGCTGCCGAAGGTGTAGTGCTGGCAAAAGTTTCAGCCGATAAAAAATTCGGTGCAATGGTCGTTTTGAATTGTGAAACCGACTTTGTTGCAAAAAATGAAAATTTTGTTGCTTTTGCTGATAGTATTTTAAACGCAGCACTTGAAAATAGTGCTGACAGTTTGGAAACATTAAAAAGTATCAATCTTAACGGAAGGGCGATTGATGCACAGGTAACCGAACAAACTGGTGTTATTGGTGAAAAAATAGAACTTTCATATTATGGTAAAATCAATGCCGAAACTGTAATTGGTTATATTCATCCGGGAAATAAACTGGCAACTTTAGTTGGTTTTAACAAAGCAGGTGTTGATATTAACGTTGCTAAAGACGTTGCTATGCAAGTTGCAGCTATGGCTCCTGTTGCAGTTGATAAAGATTCTGTTTCACCTGTAGTGGTTGAAAAAGAATTAGCTATTGCAAAGGAAAAATTCCGTCAGGAAGGAAAACCGGAAGCTATGCTTGACAAAATTGCACAGGGTGCATTAAACAAATTCTTTCAGGAATCAACTTTGCTGAACCAGATTTATGTGAAAGATGGTAAAATCAGCATCAAAGAATTTTTAGCACAAAACGATAAAGGACTTACAGTTACAGCATTCGACCGTTATACACTGAATGTTTAATTGAAGATAGCAATATAGAAAAAGCTACTCGTTTATTCGGGTAGCTTTTTTTGTGCTTATAACTTTCGTATTTTAAGGTGACTTGCTAAATTTTTCGACTAAATAATCACCATTTTCCAATTGTAGCTTCATTATATAAATACCAGGTGAAAGATTGTCGATTTTAACAAAAAACTGGTTGGAGTCAATTGTGTTTTGCCCAATCATTTTCCTACCACTTAAATCATATATTTCAAATGAATCAAACAGATATTGATAGCTTTTGACTGTTATATCTGATTGAGCGGGGTTAGGATAAATTGTTACAGCCGGTTTTATAAATGTACTTTCCAAACCAACAGATAAATCGTCTGAAATTTTCCAGTTTGAAGCCACGCTGTTATCTGAATTTAAATCAATCAATTCCAGGAAAAATCCACTACTGTCAGCTTCAACAGGCCAGGGGTTTCCGTTCATGTAAGTCAATGAATCTATAACATTTCCAAAAACATCTGACAACACAATTTTCTCCGATTTGTTTGAAAGGTCTCTTGTAAACCGGTCAAAAGGAACAAAACCATAAAATTCTTCAAACGCACCCGAATTTCCGGCAAGAAAAAGTTTTTCACCGGCCTCTATAGTTGAATTTGGGGAAAACTGAAATGAAATTCCCAGCTGACTGAAATAAATTCCTGTTAGATCAACGGTTTGGCTACCAGTATTTGTGATTTCAATAAACTCTAAATCGTCACTTGAAAAATCATCTGCAGGCAGTGGGTTGTAATTGATTTTTGATATTACCAGTTGCGGAACCACAGGATTAGCGCAAGCAGAATAGCTGTTCAGTTTGGTATTCAACCAATTAAACCGGGCTTGTAACCATTCTTTCATTTTGGCAATTTCACCACTTTGATTTGGTACAGTTCCCCATCTTTTGTTTTCTCCGACTGCTGCTTCAGCAATAAGGTTTGAAAGTTGATCGATTCTATCAAGAATAATAAAATAATTTAATGGCCCGTTTGTGGCGCTCAGCTCTTTCCATCTTTTGGATAGGTAGCATTTGAATTGAGGGTTGTTGTATAAATCCTTCCAAAATTTTGATCCGGTATTATCATCGTTGTCAAATTGCCAAACATTGGTGTGACTCCTGTCAAAACCCCAGTGAAACAGATCGTTTCCGTAAGTGAGATCGAAATCCCAAACCGGGCCTGCTCTTAGTTTTCCGCCCCGGTCTTTATGAAAATAGGTACTGATTTGATAGGCGTCTGAATTTGACGCTATTTCGTTGATCAACATAAAATCTATAAAACTTGGCACATCTATTATGGATGGATATCCGTTTGAAACAGATGCATTCTGTGCAGTTGCTGCTTTCTGAAGCGAGGTAAACTGGCTTTTGATATAATTTGCCTGGTTTGTTGTAATATTTCGGGGACTTGGGTTTTCGTAAATATATTCAGTTGTATAGCTGTATGATTCCATTATCCATGAAACAGGATCGCCGCCTGTGGTTTTATCAGCTTTTGCAACATATCCTCCGCTTAATTCGGGAAAAGCATTGTCGGTGTTTGTCATTTTTGCGACATTAATTCTTTCTGAATCGATTTTCAGTTTTTCCATGAAAACGTACAAGCCTTTGTAGTCACCGTTTATCACAACTTCACAATATTTTCCTCTGGGGGCATAATTTCCAAGGCTTCGTGCCAAATCATATGAAAGATAATTCCTTATGAGGGATGGATCAAATGCCAGTGAATTTAGAATCCAGTCATTTTCTTTAGGCATTCCAAGAATTTCAACATTGTTGTTTGTTACATTATCTTCTTGAAGTGTTGTAAGTCCATAAGGTTTTTTGGGAAGTGTTTGTGATGACGAGCCTCTGGTTTCTATTCCAATTCTGCCGTTGTAATTCAGATATTCAGGTTTATTACTATCCGACAAATAATTTCTTGAACCTTCGGGTCTGAAAATTATTTTCATTGTTGCCAAAACTTTAGGTTCGTCAGGAATTTCCATTGGCCAACCGGTATTTGGATTATTGTCGGTAGTAATAATAACAATTGGAAGATTACTGTCTGTTAGTATTTGCGCTTTTGAGATTATCGTCAGGAACAAGAATATTAGAACCAGTAATAATTGCTTCATTGTTGATTTTTACTATCTGAGATTTACCGGAAGTTTTTCTTCTTTTAGATAGTATCAAATGTAACTGTATTTAGGAGGAAAAACAAAATATGGAAATTGTGATTGCGTTTTAAACCGGCTATTTTTTATATCCCTATTTCACTTTCATTTTATCCTTAAAAACCTTTTTAAATTTCTCGACTTTCGGTGCAACAACATACTGACAGTAAGGTTGGTTTTTATTTCGCGCAAAATAATTTATGTGATAATCTTCCGCAACGTAAAAAGCGCTGAAGGCTGTAACTTCAGTTACTATTGGCTTATCGTACGCTTTTTCCATTTCAAGCTCTTTTATTATTTCCAGGGAAATTTGTTTTTGTTTCTCTGAATGATAGAAAATCGCTGAGCGGTATTGCGTGCCCACATCATTTCCCTGTCTGTTGAGCGAAGTAGGGTCGTGGGTAACAAAAAAAACTTCAAGTATTTCTGAAAAACTTACAATTTCAGGATCAAAAGTAATTTGAACTACTTCAGCATGACCCGTAGTTTCGTTACAAACCTCTTTGTATGATGGGTTTTTAACATGTCCTCCACTGTATCCGGGTTTTACATCAACAACTCCATTTAACTGTAGGTAAACTGCCTCGGTACACCAAAAACATCCTCCGCCAAGTGTGGTTTTTTCCAATTCTTTTCCCATAATTTCATTTGAAATAATAAGTAATAGTATAATGATAATATTCTTTTTCATAATCAATTATTAATCCTTTTAACGAATGTTTGTTTTCTTTTGAATAGAAATCGTGAAAAAAACTTCTTTTCAAACTCCCAAAAAAAATTGAACTGTCCAAATAGAAATCCAACAATCAATAGAAGTAAATTATAAACCGCCAGAATAAATGTAACATAGATTGGAATCTTAATCCAAAGTTCTGTTTCTGAAGTAATTTGAATCAGGCTGAATACAGCTTTTTTTGCATAAACTGTTGCGCTTCCTGTAATTGCAAATACTACGAGTATGATTACAACCTGAAAGTTGCTTTGAATATTCCAGCGTTTTTTAAGCTTCTCAAACATCGTTTAAACCGTTTTGTAATTATAACAAAAGATTTAAAAGTATGTTTTTGAAAAAATTAAAACTGATGGGTTTGATAAACAACGTATCCGTACGCAATAAACCTGAGAATCCGGGCAAGTGCATAAATTAAAAAACGCCTGGTTGGGTAGCCTGCCGAACCAACCAAAAGACAAACTGCGGCCCATGGAATGGGTGTCATGGCTGCCACAAGTATCAGGAATAAACCATATTTTCGCAACTGCATCCACGATTCCTGAAAAAAACGTTTGCGAAAATACCTGAATATAACCCGTTTATAAAGAAATTGACCAAGAAGGAAATTGAGATATCCTAACCCGTATGAAATTGCTGCAAAAAATCCAACATTCAATATATAATGCGGTATATCGCCTTTGTTAAATGCCCAAAGCATAAAAAGTTCAGGAGGAATAAGGCCTATAAACGATTCTGAAGCTATATATATGAGATAAATTAATCCGGGTTGTGAATAAAAATGTTCAAGCCAGAGTTCAGGATTTTTGGAAATCACAAGTTTATCAAAGATAAAATAAGCGACAAGCAAAACCGCAAGCCAGATTAACCCTTTTAATCCGTTTCTTATAAGAAATTGCACGTGTGGACTGATTTGCATTGTATTTTACAGTTGATTTTTAGAGCCTTGAAATTACAACAAATCTGCGAAGTTTAAAGTTTTGTGTTCAAGGTTTAAAGTGAATTCACTTTGAACTTTACACTTTAAACTTTGAACTTTAATCTCACTCAACTTTTTCAGGTTTCAACTCTTCAAAAAATATGTCATCGTTTGGTACATCGAATTCCATTCCCGTAATTTCGAGATTGTTTGTCATGTTAAATTTTAATGTGCCAAAACTAAACCAGGCGTGGGTATTGTCCCAATTCATTTTCCAAACGTCGTAATGCCAGTGTTCCAAAGTAGCCGACAATTCAGGGGTGTGCTCAAAATACAACCGCAATTTTCCGTTTTCCGTTTTCACTTCTATTTTGCCATAAATCGGGGCATCGAATGTTCCTGTATATTTCTCCAATGGTAATGAAGGTTTAGTTCCGGTAACCCTTTTTTTCTGTCTTTCCGAAATTCGGGTGTCCTCTGCTTTGCGATTGTTTTGTTTTTCAAGCATTTCATCCGACCAGTCTTTTTCAGGTAATCCCAAAAATGCATCTAACGCGTAATTAACAACTGCTGTTGTTGGTGCATTCATGCCGTTGGTTAACACAACAATACCAAGTTTCTCATCAGGAATCATATTCACAAGCGAAATCATACCGTCATAACCACCACCATGACTGACCTGCATTTTTCCGTAATAATCTGACAGATTCCAACCCAATCCGTAACCCCTGAAATGTGTATTTGCATCATTTGGCAGGGTGAGATTGACTGTGTAGGTATTGTGCATTTTCCATATCAAATTGCGGGAAGCAGGAGTTAATAAGGTATCGGTTTCAATAATTCCGTTGTTCATATTAAAAATCATCCATTTTCCCATATCGTTTACCGATGAAATAATACCACCAAGTGCGCCAACTTCCTCCCAGTTCTCAAATCTAATCGGTATATTTTTTTCATCCTCAAAAGCGTGTGGAGTTGCAAAATTTCCTATTTCGTCAAGTTTTTTCAGCGAATAAATGGTGCGGTCCATTTTTACAGGGTCGAGAATTCGTTCCTGTACATTTTCGCCCCAGGTTTTGCCTGTTACATGTTTTATGATCTCGCCGGCAGTGATATACATTACATTTGAATAGCCAAATCCATCACGAAAACCAAAAGCGGGTTCCAGATATTTCAGTCGTTTTATTATTTCTTCTGACGTTAAATCCGATTTGTACCAGATAAAATCGCCGCTGAAAGTACCCAGACCCACACGGTGGCAAAGTAAATCCTTAATTGTAGTTTCTCTGCTTACAAATGGGTCGTACAACTCAAACCAGGGTAAATATTTTTGCACTTTATCGTCCCAGTTGAGTTTTCCTTCCTGCACAAGCATAGCAATCAATGCAGATGTAAAAGCTTTTGAATTGGAAGCGATTGCGTAAAGCGTGTTTTCATCTGGTTTCGCGGGTTTTCCTATTTCCAGAACACCATAACCTTTACTGAAAACAATTTCGCCATCTTTCACAATTCCAACACTCATTCCCGGAATTTCCCAATCTTTTGCTGTTTTTTCAAAATAGGTGTCGAGTTTTTCAAAATCAACATTTTGCGAAAAAACAACTGTTGCAAAAATGATAAACAGGAGAGTAAATACTGATTTCATATTTTTATGATTTATTTGTTATAAAAATAGTTGATTTTTTGGATTGGGAAGTTTGTAGTGTAATTCAGTTGCTTTAGTGTTTGCCGGATTTATTTAATTTGAAGTTTGAAAATAAACATAATATCAACAAATAAAAGCAATCGAATTGCTAATTTGCTTATTTTAGTTCAATACATTAAACTAAAATTCAGTAGTTTAGTCGAACCAATGATTTGCGTTCCCGGTTTATTTGTATAATAATAATCTCAGTTATGAAAACGATACTTTCTCAAAAAACAATTTTCTTTTTCGCAGTTATTCTGATTGCATCAGGTGTATTTGCACAAGATAAAACGCTTGTCGGAAAAGTAACAACCTTCGATAGTATTCCGCTTATAGGGGTTGATGTGCTGGTGAAAAGTACAAAGTTGTCGTATAAAACCGATTCATTGGGCAGGTTCCAGGTTTTTTGCAATTCCGAAGACCGACTTGAAATTTCGGCCAGTGGGTTTTATTCGCAAAAAGTAAAGGTCGAAAAGGAAATCAGGATGATGTTCATTAACCTCAAACTGAAAAAAGGTGAAAACAACCTTGAACTTGCCGGCAGATATGTAAATGTTGGTTATGGTTATGTTGATTCAAAAAGTTTATTGAACGCGGTTTCATCCTTAAATAAAAACGACATTGATTTTTCGGTTTATACAAGTATGTTCGATTTAATACAGGGGCAATTTCCGGGAGTTATTGTGGAAGGAAACCGGATTATTGTAAGAGGCTCAAAAACGATTTACGGAACAGAATCGGATGCAGCACTTTTGGTTGTTGACGGAATGATTGTCAGCACCCAGGATTTCGCCAATTTATCGCCTTTGGATGTTCAGTCGGTGGATGTTCTGAAAGATGGTTCTTCTTCGGTTTACGGCTCTCGGGGAGCAAATGGTGTAGTTTTGGTGGAAACCAAAAAAGGGAAATGAGCTTGTATTAAACCAAATTTTATATTTTTTGTTTTAAGATCATTCCAATATACAGAATACTGTATGATTGGGTAGAATTGAAAATGAGTTCCTTCACTTTTAAAACCAAATGGATATGCTGAAGAAAATTGGGTACTGGAGTTTACTGATTGTGATAGTAATACTTGCTGTGTTTAGCTATTTGAAATATGAATATACTTACAGTAAAGGCTACCGTGCAGGCTTATTGCAGAAGTTTTCTGAAAAGGGTATGATTTTTAAAACCTATGAAGGTGAAATGGTACTGAGTAGTGTACAGTCGGATGCAAATGTGGCTATTGCTTCCGAAAAATTTCTGTTTTCGGTATCCGACGAAACAGTAGCAAAATCAATGGAACAAATTCAGGGAAGGCGTGTGGTAGTGCATTATATGGAAAAAAACGGCGCTTTGCCCTGGCGCGGTGATAGCAATTACATTGTCGATAGTGTGCGTGTTGATAACGTGTCTGGCGGATCGCACGATCCAAACTGATTTTACATTTGATGTTTTTTTTCAAATTTATTATTTTGTTATTACCTAACCGCCTGTTTAACCAGGCGAATTCATTATTGAAAACTCAAAATTGAAAATACGATAACTGGTTTCTTCCTGAAATAGTTGACTTTGAAACACTGATAGCCGTTTGAACAATATCCCAATTACAATAAAAATTCTCCTTTCTGCAACATTTTTGCAACTCGCTGTGTCAAACGGTCAGAATATCAAATTTTAAAAATTAGTGTTATGAATAATCTAAGTGAAATTTTTATTACAGGGATTGTGTTCTTTGGCATTTATCAAGCACTCAGCCTGATTTCAAGTCATTTGTTAAAAAGAAAACTGATAAAAGCCGAACAGTACGAAAGAGTCGGTATTTTAGATGATCCAAGACCAACAAATGATGAGGTAAACAAATACCCATCATTGAAATGGGGATTGGTAGCCTTAATGACCGGTTTGGGTTTTATTCTTATCGAATTGCTTGGACTGCTTGACAAAGAATGGATTCAGGGAAGCGATACAGTTATGCCTTTTGGTATTTTGCTTGTATCGATCTCGTTAGGGTTTCTTATCTATTTCTTTATTGTAAACGGGAAAAAGAAGTAGAAAAAATTCTTCTCAATTAACTTTCCCAAAGTTTTAAACTTTGGGAAAGTTAATTGTAAAATCAATCAGTTAACCAAACCTGTATTCTTCAATATGCTGAAAACCACGTAAAAATTCATCAGTTTTCATCCGTTTCTTTCCGGCAATCTGCAAATCGGCAATTTGAAGCCAGCCATTTTTGCAGGCAACATTCAGAAAAGTTTTACCATCAGATTCAATAGTTCCCGGCAAAACCAATTTTTCTGAAACAGTTTTTTGAGCAAAAAATATTTTTGCCTGAATTTCAGTTCCGTTTTTTTGATTGATCAGGTTTGTCCATGCAGTTGGATATGGCGACAAACCACGAACCAGGTTTCTAACAGTTACTACATCCTTTTTCCAATCAATTTTACAATCTTCCTTAAAGATTTTCGGGGCGTGTTTTATTTGACTTTCCTCAATTAAACTGGTTTGCGGAATGGGTTGAATATTTCCTTCAGCAATGGCATCAACAGTTTCAACAACTAATTTTGCGCCAATTTCCATTAAACGGTCGTGTACTTCACCAACAGTTTCGTTTTCTCCAATTGGTGTCTCTTTCTTAAAAATAATTTTGCCGGTATCAATTTCGTGGTCGAGCAAAAAAGTGGTTACCCCGGTTTTTGATTCGCCATTTATAACTGCCCAGTTTAGCGGTGCCGCGCCTCTATATTGTGGTAAAAGTGAGCCGTGTAAATTGAAAGTTCCAAATTTTGGCATGTTCCAGACTATTTCAGGTAGCATTCTGAAAGCAACCACTACCTGCAAATCAGCATTCAAACTTTGCAATTCCTCTAAAAATTCAGGATTCTTTAGTTTTTCAGGTTGAAGTACTTTGAGGTTGTTTTCAACAGCATATTTTTTTACAGCCGATTCAGTGAGTTTATTTCCCCGCCCGGCTGGTTTGTCGGGTGCAGTAATTACGCCAACAATATTATAGCCGCCATCAAACAACGCTTTTAAACTTGCCACCGCAAAATCGGGCGTGCCCATAAAAACTATCCGAAGATTTTTCCCTTTCATAACAAATCAATTTTATTCCATTTTAATAATGTTGGACTTGGAAAAGTCCAACTCCCAATAACCGAAAAACATGTGACTATCGAATCCAATTCCCTTATTTCTGTTCCCAAATTTAAAATTCTCCCGAAAAATAAGGAATAAGAAATAAGGAATATCAAAATGAAAAACTTTCATCAGCTGTTAATAGGATTTTTCTTACTCCCCTCTTTTGGAGGGGCCGGGGGAGGCTCCTTTTCTCAATACTGTATTTCCTTTTTGAGCTTTCGGAAAATACGGACAGTGACGGCAACCATTGGAACAACAGTAACCCCGGTTTATGAGGTAAAACTCTGTCATCACACGGTAACCTTTTTCCATATAATAATCCCGGCCTACTTTTAAATTATCCGAAAAATTATCCGAGTTCCCAAAAATATCATCAAAATATCCCATGAAATACAATTTCTTCAAAACTAAGTAAAATGGTTATCTTTCGATATAAATTAATCGAAAATGGGAATTGAAAGAGATTATTTGATGCGACAGTTGCGGATGTTGTTTGATGTTATTTCAAAAATAATTCGCCACCGAAGAAAAGGGGAGAATGAGGGTGCACAGGATGAAATCAATTATTTCTACTCGTGCCTGAAAATTGACGAAGACATAAAAACCATGAATATTGAAGCTCTTTTTGATTTGCTTGTCAACATAAAAAAACTGACAAACGAACACATTGAAATGGTTGCTTTTGTGTTAAAAGAGCAAGGCGAACTTTCGGATCAAAGAGAAAGCAAACTGGATTTCTTCAGAAAATCCTATTTTTTACTGGATAAAGTTGACCGCGAAAGCCTTACTTTTTCAATGGACAGGCAAATGAAAATGGCAGAGTTGAAGGAGTATTTAAATTAATGATTGAATGATTGAATGATTGAATGAGATTGGAGGTGATTTTTGGAGATTGATAGAGATAAAGAAAGAAGATAAAAACAGGATCTTATAGTTTTATAAAAAGAAAAACGCAATACCGATAACAGTAATAACTGCCCCAAGAATTTCTTTCCAGTTGATTTTTTCTTTAAAGAGAAACACAGCAGGCGCAATTATCAAAACCGGAGTTATAGACATTAAAGTGGCTGCAATTCCGGCTTGTGTATTTTGAACCGCAAGAAGTGAAAATGAAACGCCGAGAAACGGTCCAAAAAAAGCGCCAAGTGTAATCCGTTTCATGGCCGGAATATTTTTTAATGCTGCTGAGAACCGGGGCCAGCGTTTCATAATTGTCAAAACAAAAATAAACCCGACAATGCCGGTAAGAACCCTGATTTGTGAAGCGGAAAAGGCATCATAATCACCCATTCCTTTTTTGCTGAGCACCAATCCTGCACCTTGTCCCATTGCACCTCCCAAAGCAAGTAAAACACCCTGGATTGAGTAATTTGATTTTATTTTTCTGGATATAACTCCGTTTACTTCGCTTCTTTCGCGTTTTAAAATTACGATTACAATTCCTGAAAGTGTGATTGTCATCCCCATCAAATTTGTAGGAGACAAAACTTCGCCCAAAACCAGCCAGCCAATAAAAGCTGCAAACGGTGGAGCCAGCGCCATCATCAGCATTGAAATGCGTGCTCCAACCACAACCAGTGCCTGGAACAAAAGCAAATCGCCAATAACAAAACCAACCAGGCCTGAAAGAGCCAGCCATTCCCACTGGTAGAGGGTTGCATCTGTTGGGAAAAAGAAACCACGAACCGCCCAGCTGTAGAACCCGATAAAAAAGAAAGCAATGATTAAACGGATTAGATTTACAGATAATGAACCCACTTTTTTACCCGCCGATTCGAATGCCAGACTTGTAACTGTCCAGAAAACGGCTGTTAAAACTCCTGCTATTTCGCCAAAATGATTTTGCATAATTGTGCCTGCAAAAGTAGAAATTAGAAACACAAAAAAAAGCCCTTCCGAAGAAAGGCTTTAATATCTTTTTAACTAAGTTTTCAGACTTGATTTTCAGGAATATCCTGATTCTATTTTAAAGTTTCAGCAACAAAAGCACGTAACTCGTCACCCCGTTTGTTTTTGGCAACAATCTTCCCGGTTTTGTCAACAAGTAAACTTGAAGGGATTGATTGGATAGCATACATTTGTGCAGCTTCATTTTGCCAGTAGGCCAGATCAGAAACCTGAGTCCAGGCTAATTTGTCGTCAGCTACTGCTTTTAGCCATGCATCTTTCTCGCGGTCGAGTGAAACGCCAAAAACTGTAAATCCTTTTTTATTGAATTCGTTGAAAACGGCTACAACATTCGGGTTTTCAGCACGGCAAGGTCCACACCAGGCTGCCCAGAAATCGAGTAATGTAAGTTCGTTCTGAGAATAAATATCCGAGAATTTTACCGGGTTTCCATCAGCATCGTTTTGAGTAAAATCGGGAGCAACTTGTCCAACCGATACTTTTTTCAGTTTCACAATTTGTGCTTTCAACTGTAAGATTGAAGGAATGGAATCAAGTTTCGCATCTAATCCACCAACTAAAGCTTCCAAATCTTCAACTTCTTTTCCATACTGGATCTGACTGAGTAGGAATGGTGTTACATAAGAAGCAGGGTGGCTTTTTATAAAATCCTCGCGCATTGTATTTGTACTTTCAAACATATTTTCAACTTCAACCATTATTTCTTTGCCTTTGGCTGTGTCGCCAGCCGCAATTGCAGCGCGCGATTCCTGATACAATGCCATATATTTTTCAGTTATTTCACCTATTTGTGCATTTAATCCGGCATATTCAGCATGAGTTGGCGAACCTGTTACAACAATATTATTTAAAGAATCAGCGTGACCAATTACTGTCATTTTTGCATTTTCAACAAAAACCAAGCCCTTTGGTCGTTGTCCAAAAACCGACAAATAATAATCTCCGGGCATTGTAACTTTACCTTCAAGTACAGCTACACCCTCAACAATATCGGCAGTGTCAACCGGAATCCATTCGCTGCTTCCACGTTGTTCAAGCAGTATTTTTCCATCTGCACCGTCAAGTTTTACATTGATATTAAAACCAGTTTGCTTTTTACTACAGGCAAAAAGCGCAACTCCCAAAATCAGAACCAAATATTTTTTCATTTTGATAGAATTAAATTACAGATTATAAATTTTGTGCGAAGATAATCATTCTGGTAAAATAAAATTAAAGGATTGATTTTATTGATTCTCAATGTGAAATCGTGTTAAATTATTCTTTTCAATATTTTTTGTAACCGGTGAAAGATGTATTTAAAGCAAAAAAAGCCGGTTATTAAACCAGCTTTTTCAACTTAAATGAAATTTATTTTTCAGGAATATTTTTCAATATTTATTCCATTTCGATTTTATAAACAGCCAAATCCTCAATCTGTGAACTTCGAATAAATTCAGCATGTCCTTTTACCAATGATTTGGTTAGCTTGATAAAAACTTTTGCAGATTTTGTAAACGATGCATCCCGCGCGCTGTCGATTACAAGCAGGTAACTCATAATAATATGTCCGGCCATTTCAACCAATCTGCGGGCATGGAAATCGATAAATTCGTTATCGTTGGAGTCAACTACTTTTTTCACAGCTTGTTCATAATCATCTGTTAGAATGATTAAAGTCCGGCGCATAAATTCTAGTTCAGGTGTGATTTTCTGTGATTCGTAATCACGGATCTGCGCCAGATAACCACCGGTTGTAACACCCCGAATAGCTGCCACAACCTGCAATTGCGTTGTTCCTTCATAAATAGATGTGATACGTGCATCGCGGTAAATTCTTTCAACAGGATAATCTTTCATAAATCCTGATCCACCATGAATCTGCACGGCATCGTATGCCAACTGATTACAGAATTCACTTGCTAAACCTTTGCCAAGCGGCGTAAAAATATCGGCGAGTTTCTGGTATTTTTTCATTTCGTCCCGTTCGTCTTTTTCAAGCGGACGTTCATCTGAAATATGCATGTAAGTTTTATACATATCAACAAAACGGGCTGTTTCATACAGCAAAGTACGGGAAGCATCCAGTTTTGCCTTCATTGTTGTGATCATTTCGAAAACAGCGGGAAAACGGATAATAGCTTTTCCAAACTGAACGCGTTCTTTTGCGTAAGCAAGTGCTTCACGGTAGGCCGATTCAGAAATCCCCACTGATTGAGCATGAATTCCAAGTCGAGCGCCATTCATTAACGCCATTACATATTTAATTAAACCCAGTTTGCGGTCGCCTACCAATTCTCCGGGAGCATCTTTGAAAACCAGTTCGCAGGTTGGCGAACCGATAATTCCCATTTTGTGTTCAATACGGCGAACGGTTACTCCACCCTGACGTTTGTCGTAAATAAACATGGAAAGCCCGCGGCCATCTTTTGTTCCTGCCTCCGAACGGGCAAGTACAAGTGCGATGTCACCATCGCCATTTGTAATAAAACGTTTCACGCCGTTCAGCATCCAGGTATTTTTCTTCTCATCCCAGGTAGCTTTCAATTGAACAGCCTGCAAATCGGAACCTGCATCTGGTTCGGTTAAATCCATGGCCATTGTTTCACCAGCGCTTACACGTGGTAAATATTTCTCTTTTTGTTCTTCAGAAGCAAATTCGTTAATTGTTTCAGCACAATCCTGAAGTCCCCAGATATTTACAAATCCGGCATCGGCGCGCGAAACAATGTCGGCAGCCATTATGTATGGTACAATTGGGAAGTTTAGCCCGTTGAATCTGCGAGGCAGTGACATTCCCATCAATCCGGCTTTGCGCAATGCATAAATGTTTTCTTCGGTGCCACGTGCATAAATAACATGATTGTCAACAACCTGCGGTCCTTCTGCATCAATGCTTTCAGCGTTTGGAGATACTATATCTCCGCATATTTCGCCAACAACTTCAAGCACTTTATCAAAACTATCCTGTGCATCTTCATAATCCATTGGGGCAAAATCGAATTTTTTCTTTTCTTCGAAATTACGCTCTTTCAACCGAACAATTTTCTCCATCAATGGATGGGTCAAATGGAATTTCAGGTCTTTGTTATCAGTATAAAAATTTGCCATTTTGTTTGATTTTTTCGGTATTTTACTTGGTGTTAGCTTTATAAAATTTGATCATTTTAGGAATGATTTCTGCAACATCGCCTGTAATTACATAGTCGGCAATCGAGTTAATCGGAGCTTCCGGATCGGTATTAATTGCTATAATCTGAGCCGATTCTTCCATTCCTGCACGGTGTTGTATTTGTCCCGAAATTCCGCAGGCTATGTAAAGTTTTGGACGGACTGTAGTCCCGGTTTGCCCAATCTGACGGCCATGTTCAACATATCCTGAATCAACAGCGGCACGTGAAGCTCCAACTTCACCACCCAGTACTTCAGCCAATTCAAAAAGCAGGTTGAAATTTTCCTTCGAACCAACACCATAACCACCGGCAACAATTATTCCGGCTCCTTTTATGTTGATTTTGCTTTTTTCCATATGACGCTCAATCATTTCAACAACAAAATCCATATCACTTGTATATTTCGAAACATCAAGTTTATTGATTTTGCCTTTGTATTTTGGATCTAGAATTTCTTTTTTCATTACACCCTCGCGAACTGTTGCCATTTGTGGGCGACAATCGGGATTAATAATGGTTGCAATTATATTTCCTCCAAAAGCCGGACGAATTTGGTAGAGAAGATTCTCATAGACTTTATCCAGTTTCTTATCTTCATGATTACCTATTACAAGCGATGTACAATCGGCAGTTAAACCGCTATGCAATGCTGAGGAAACTCTCGGACCCAGATCGCGACCAATCGAACTGGCTCCCATCAACGCAATCTGCGGTTTTTCTTCCTCAAACAATTTTACCACAACTGAAGTGTGTGGTAAAGTAGTATAAGGAGCCAATCTTTTATCATCGGCAATGTGTAAAACATCAACACCATATGGAAAAATATCTTTTTCTATACCATCGAGTTTATATCCAATGGCAATCGCTTCAAGTTTTACTTCCAGTTCTGTGGCCAGCGCGCGTCCTTTTGTAAGCAATTCCATGCTAACTTCGGCAACCTGTCCGTCTTCTATTTCGCAATAAACAAAAACACTATTCATAATTGTCAGATGTTTTATCCGTTATCCTATTGTATGATTTTCAATTAATTCACTCATCAGTTGATTAATATCCTCGTCAGAAGAAGTAATTACTTTTGCTCCTTTTGATTGCAGTACCACGTTATCAACTTTCTTAACTTTGGTTGGCGAACCGTTCAAGCCCAATTCGTTCATGTCAACTTCAATATCCCGAACCGTCCATTCTTTTATATTCAGGTATGGTCGATCGTTGTAAAGCTGGATATAATCGTCATTGGCAACCTGCAATTCAGTGACTGTTTTTGCATGTTTATATTTCATTATCAGTTTGGCATTCCGTGCGCGACAATCGGGTGCTGAACCATTAACTGTAATCACGAGTGGCATCGGGCATTTCACTACTTCAACACCACGTTCCAGACGACGTTTTACAGTAACTTTACCATTTTCGATTGACTGAATTTCTTCGGCATAGGTAATTTGTGGAATTCCAAGTTTTTCGGCTACCTGTGGTCCAACCTGAGCTGTATCACCATCAATCGCTTGTCTTCCCGCTATAATAATATCGTAATTACCATATTTTTTCAGGGTTTGAGCAATTGCATACGAAGTTGCCAATGTATCAGATCCGGCAAATGCGCGGTCGGTAAGTAAAATTCCGTCATCGGCGCCACGGAACAAACCTTCGCGGATTATTTCAGCAGCACGACCCGGCCCCATTGTCAAAACCGTGATAGTTGTTCCTTGGAATTTGTCTTTTATCCGCAGTGCCTGTTCAAGGGCATTCAAGTCCTCGGGATTAAAAATCGCCGGAAGTGCAGCGCGGTTAACCGTTCCGTCGGCTTTCATTGCATCTTTGCCTACATTCCTTGTATCGGGAACCTGTTTGGCAAGAACGATAATTTTATAACCTTTCATGAATAAAGATATGATTTAATTACTTTTCGATTTTAAAAAGGTAGCAAATATAGAAAATCAACCCTTAAAATCAAGTAACTTTTCAATGCAAAGCGGCACAATCAAAAGTTGCTATTACCTTAAATAACCAGAATTATTGTTTTTTTTATGCTTGGTGCGCTGAACTGCTTACAGGCAAAGAAAACAGAACAATCAACTTTATTTTTCAAATAATCCTTTTAGTAAAATAGAAGCTTTAATTTAAAATGAGTTTAAGGAAAATGGATTTTCTGCGGCAGTGATAAAAGTTAAATACTATTGTTTCCATTTCGAAATCATTTGTATAAAATCAATACCTTTGGGTTCAATTCTTTTATTTTAAAATACCTAATATCAATTAAATGGAAACTAAAAGAGATTTTTTGAAGAAGCTTGGTTTAATAACTGTTGGTGGAATGGTTGGTGGCTCTATGTCACAGGCTTTGGCATCAGAGACCAAAAGTAGTTTTATGGCACCAAAGAAAAGTGTTGGGCTACAAATTTATTCCCTTGGAAGAGAGTTTTCAAGCGATGTTCCTAATGGTTTGAAAAAGGTGGCCGCTATTGGATATAGCACAGCTGAAGCGGCAGGTTATGGCGACCGTAAATTGTATGGACTGGAAATGTCTGAATTTTGCAAAATGGCTGACGATGCGGGTTTAAAAATTACTGGTTCGCACGTAAATCCTCCCATCAGAAAATATTCAAAAGAAAATACGGGTGAAATTGCCGATTTCTGGAAGAAGACAGTTGAGGATCACATAAAATGTGGTGTAAAAAGTATTGTTCAGCCCGGAATGCCAAGTATTGAAAGCAATGAAGATGCGTCAATTGTTTGCGAAGTTTTCAATAAGGCAGGTGAAATTGCAAAAAATGCTGGTATTAAATGGGGATATCACAACCACAGCGGTGAATTTCAAAAGGCAGTAAAAGAAGAAGACAAAGGTAAAAGGGGTGTACCTGGCGATGTTATTTACGATTTATTGCTGAATGGCACCGACCCAAAACTTGTTTTTTTTGAAATGGATGTTTACTGGACTGTGATGGGGCAAAACGACCCACTGGATTATTTTGAAAAACATGCAGGACGATTCCCAATACTTCATATTAAAGATCGTTCAATTCTTGGCAAATCGGGAATGATGAACTTTGAAAACATTTTCACAAAGGCATACCAAAACGGATTGGAAGAATTTTATGTTGAGCTGGAAGGTATTCGGCAGGGGATGACACAGTTTGAAGGCGTGAAACAGTGTTTCGATTATTTAAACAATGCACCTTTTGTAAGATAGAGTAGTTGATTAAATGAGATAAAAATCCAGGCATCGAATTTATTGGTGCCTGGATTTTTTTAGAAATAAATTGCCATTAAACCATTAGCTGTAAAGGAAGTCAAAATGGAGTTGCTTTTAAATTATGGCAAAAAATATCTTTTCTGTATTTCTTAAATGGCTGAAATCAACCGAGATGTTCGCAAGGCCATCAAAAAAAATTCCCGGGAAGTGGGAGTTATTTGAATATTATATTGAATCAGGAAAAGAACTGCATAATTTCAAAAAAACTCAGTTAAAAGAGAATAATGAATTTTGGAAAATTGAGTTTACAAATGAATGTGAGTTTATACATGAAAATAATTTGCCGGTTTGGCAAATTACCAAAGTCAAAGGTGGTAGTTGGAACATTTCAAAAAACTTTATCAAACTAACTTCCTCCGAAAATATCATGAATTATATCGAGTTTCAGTTTGCAGTTGAAAAAGAGACATTGAAATTTTTGAAAAAAGATGCCCTGGGAAGAATTGAATTCTTTGGGTTTTTTAACAGGGTAGTTTAATCCTTTCTCGAAATATCTGACGGCTTTGTTTACTAACACAAAAAACTAAAAATGAAATTTTAATATTTGTTAGTTGTAATATCATTCCTGACAATTTGCGCATCAGTAGTAAACATTAACACTCTGAAATACAGGTTAAAATAGTTGCGAAATTCGTAAGTAAGTAAATAGAATTGCCGGAGATTAGCAGTTGTTTTTTGACATTGTCTGGAACCTCAGACACTGACACTTTAAGCTAATTGATAATTACCTCAAAATAAAATTATAGGTGATTTTGTGCTTCATAATATATTTCCAATGCTGCCGGAAATGGTTGTAATGCCCGTTCAAATATTCCAAGCGAATAGGCAATTGTTAAACCATAATTTGTTATTGGAACTCCATACAGCTTTGCTTTCATGATACGGCTCAACATTTCACGACGGTTCCACATGCAGGCGCCGCAATGGATAATAATTTTGTATTCTGAAATGTTTTCAGGGAAATCATGTCCTCTTAAATTATCAATTTCCAGCTTGCCACCTACATATTGTGTCAGCCAGCGGGGTATTTTTACTGTTCCAATATCTTCGCCAATTGGGTGATGGGTGCAGGCTTCTGCAATTAAAACTTTATCCCCGGTTTTTAGTGTGTCGATAGCCATGGCACCACGAACCATTTCATTTAAATCGCCCTGGAACCTTGCAAAAAGAATGGAAAATGAGGTCATCGGAATTTCTGGCGGAGTATCTGCCGCTACTTTTAGGAAAGCCTGAGAGTCGGTAACAACCAATTTTGGTGGCTTGTTAAAACGTGAAAGCACCTCACGTAATTCACGTTCTTTTACCACAACAGAGAATGCATCATTATCCAACAAATCGCGGATACTTTGTACTTGAGGCAGAATCAACCTTCCTTTGGGAGCTTCCTTGTCGATTGGCACTACTAAAACTGCAGCTTCACCAGGACCAACCAGATCAGCTAAAATACTAGGTCTGTCAATAAAATCTGCCGGAGCAGATTCAAGTAATAATTTACGCAATTCAATTAAACCGGTTCTTTTTAAAACCGAAGTTTTTGTGAATTGAATTTTAGCTGATCTTAATTTTGAAATGATCTCATTATTCTCGTTGTATAAATCAGTTTTATTAAAAACAATGATAAAAGGGATTGCCCGATTGGTAAATTCGTCAATAATTATTTGTTCGAAATTGTCCCAATCATTAAAGTTGGTAACAATTACACCCAAATCGGTGCGGTCGAAAACTGCCATTGTCTTGGCAATTCGTTTTTCGCCTAAATCTCCCAAATCATCAATTCCTGCTGTATCAATAAACAAAACCGGACCTAGTGGCAACAATTCCATAGGTTTTTCCACGGGGTCGGTAGTTGTTCCGGGAACTTCTGAAACGATTGAAACCTCCTGGCTGGTCAGTAAATTCAGGATACTTGATTTTCCTGTGTTTCGTTTACCGAAAATTCCTATGTGTAAACGAAACGATTTTGGTGCCCTCATTTGAGTACTTTTTTGAATGGTTTAAAGTACAATTTCATTTCGGTTTGAACAATGACAAGCATAAAAAAAGGCGCTTTTGGCGCCCTTTGTCTGCAGAAAATACAGTTATTTTTTTTCTTCAGCTTTCTTTTCAGAACTGCTACATGCTTTACCTGAAGCAGCACAACTTTTCTTTTGTGATTCAGCACAGCCAGTAGTAGCTGTTTTTTTAGCAGTTTTTCCTTTTTCACTGCAACAGGCACTTGTAGTTACCTCTTTTTTTGTTTCTTTCTTTTTGTCTTCTTTGCCGTTTGCGTTAACACTTGAAGATGAAATTCCGAAAGCTACTGCCAATACGAAAATGAGAATTAATTTTTTCATGTTCTTTTAATTTAAAGATTATTCCTGGTTTTTAATTAACTTTTGTTTGAATTGCAATAAATCTTGATATTCAAACGGTTGCAATATATGAAATTCTGTGAAACCGTGATGTTTTTTTAAGGAATTGGCACAAAAAAAACCGTTCTTATTAAGAACGGTTTTTAATTTATGGACTCATCCAAACTTTTTTGAATGTTATTTTTTCTCTGCGGTTGCTGTTTTTGTTTTGTCTCCACAATCTGCTGATTTTGCAGTAGCACAACCTTCACCCTTTGCTGCAGTTTTTGCTGTTGCACAGCCTTCAGATTTAGCTGCTTTAGCCTCCTTGGTTTTTGCTTTTTCTTTTTCTCCTTCAGGTGCAGTAATGTTATTGTCATTCATATCGGCTACAACAGTTACCTGATCGATGTTGGCTGTAGCAACACTTGATACCGGCATAGCCATAGAAACTCCGTAAACAGCAACTAATGCTAATACTAAAAATACTTTCTTCATGGTTTTAAAATTTAAAGTTATAAAATCTACAATATTTATTTAGATTCAATAATAATAACTAAATTTTTAAAAAACAAATAATAGATAAAGATAATTATATCTATTATGTAGTAAATTTTGTAAATGTCAGATTATGAACGAAATAAAAATTGTTAATGAAATTTAAAAATTTAACAAACACTAATTTCCTAAACGACAAACTGATTCAGGAGATATTAATTCTTCATATTCTGATTCCGAAATCAGCTTTGTTTTCAAAACGGCTTGCTTGATCGAAATTGAATCTTTTCGGGCAATTTTTATTAACTCACTTGCTTTTTCGTAACCTATTCGCGGTATCAATGCTGTAATTGTAGCTGTCGAATTTTCGACATTTCTTTTACAAACTTCTTCATTCGCGATAATACCCAAAACACAATGTTCTCTAAAAACTGAACAGGCATTATTTAAAAGCATCAGGTTTTCAAGAAAAGCATCTGCAATTAAAGGCATAAACTGATTCAATTCAAGATTTCCGGCACTGCAGGCATGTGAAATAATTTGGTCGTTTCCCATTACATGAATTGCAATTTGTGCTACTGCTTCAGGAATTACTGGATTTATTTTTCCCGGCATTATTGATGAACCGGCTTGTTTTGCTGGTACGGTAATTTCTCCAAATCCTGCATCCGGCCCACTTGAAAGGAGGCGTAAATCGTTACTGATTTTCAATAAATTTGTTGCGTGAGCTTTTAGTATTCCTGATACTTCGACAAAAACATCTACATTTTGTGTTCCATCGATGAGGTTTTCAGCACGCGCTAAACCAATGTTTGTATTTTCCCGCAATCGGTCAACCACTCTGAATATGAATTGTTTTGGTGCACCAAGACCTGTTCCGATTGCTGTTCCTCCCAAATTTACGACTCGCAAACGTTCTTCGCATTTATAAATCCGCCAGCGATCACGGTTAAATGCTTCGGCATAAGCACTCATTTCGCGGCCTAACGTTGTCAGCACTGCATCTTGTAATTGGGTGCGTCCAATTTTTACAATATGTGCAAACTCTTTTTCTTTTTGCTGAAATGCTTCCTGAAGATTTAAAACACTTTGTTCCAAATAGCGAAGTAGTCTGATAGCAGCAATTTTTAAGGCGGTAGGAAAAGTATCATTTGTAGATTGGTGAAGGTTAACATCATCAAGTGGTGAAATTATTTCATAACTCCCCGGTTTTTCACCAAGCAGTTGCAAAGCACGATTGGCAATAACTTCGTTTACGTTCATGTTTGTTGAAGTACCAGCTCCACCTTGAAGTGCATCGACTAAAATATGTTCATTCAGCAAGCCGGCACTCATTTCGGAACATGCGGTTTTAATGGCTTCAGCTTTTTTATTATCGTTCCAAAAACCAAGTTGCATATTGATTTGAGCGCAGGCAAGTTTCACTTCGCCAAAAGCATTTATCAATTCCCTGTGAACCATTCTTCCTGATAATGGAAAGTTTTCAACGGCACGGGCAGTATGAATTCCCCAAAGTGCATGGGTAGGAATTTGTTTTGAGCCTAACAGATCAGTTTCTACTCTGGATTGTATCATGATTCAAAGGATTTTTTTCTAAATAAAAATTGATCAACATTCAGCACTTCTTTAACAATAAACGTCATCTTTTCCAGCTTCCACCCGTTTTACCAATTTTTCAGCACGTTGGCGAGCAATTCCGGTCATTTCGGCAATGGTTTTCTGAATAAGTGCATTACCAACTTCGGCAGTTTTTGGTGATGCATAGTACATTAAATACTCTTTAAACGAACTCAATGCGTTTGGTCCGCAATGCAGTTTTATATCGCCGGGTTTAGCCAAATCCATAAAATCCTGACCGGTTCGGCCAAGCCGGTAACAAGCTGTACAAAATGATGGAATATAACCCATTGAAGCCACATCCCCAATAACTTCGTCTAATGAACGGTGGTCGCCGAGACTAAACTGGCCTGAGGGATCGTCTTCGGTTTCTTCCTCGTAACCTCCGGGATTTGTCCGGCTTCCGGCAGAAATCTGGCTCACTCCCAAAGCAAAAGTTTCGCGGCGCATTTTGGCAGTTTCGCGGGTTGACATGATAATTCCTGTATAAGGAACAGCCAATCGCAAAATGGCAACAATTTTCCTGAAATCGATATCAGAAACAGGAAAGGGTGGATGTGAAGCAATATCGCTGTTTGTTGCAGGTTCAAGACGTGGAACACTGATTGTGTGAGGACCGACGCCAAATTTTTCTTCCAGTTCGTTGATGTGCTGCATCATTGCCAGAATTTCAAACCGGTAGTCGAAAAGACCAAACAGAACGCCAATTCCAACGTCATTTATTCCTGCTTCCATTGCGCGGTGTAAAGACCAGGCGCGCCAGTTGTAATCTCGTTTTTTCCCGGCAACATGCACTTTGTCGTAGGTTTCACGGTGGTAGGTTTCCTGAAAAATCTGGTATGTTCCAATCCCCGAATCCTTTAATAATTTGAATTCTTCGATTTTCAGTGGTGCCACATTGACGTTTACACGGCGCACTTCTCCATGATCAGTTTTTATGCTGTAAATGGTTTTTATAGAGTCGAGTACATATTGAAATCCTTGATTTGGATAAGATTCACCGGCTACAAGTAAAATGCGTTTCTGTCCCTGATTAATAAGGGCTTTTACTTCTCCTGCAATGTGTTCCTGCGACAGAACAGAGCGTACAATTTCCTTATTTGTTGCCCTGAATGCACAATACAAACACTCGTTGGCACACAAATTTGAAATGTAAAGCGGGGCAAAAACAACCAATCGTTTACCATATATTGTTTCTTTTACTTCGTTGGCTGTGTTAAACAACTCCGAAAGCATTTCCGGATCGCTGATATTGGTTAAAACAGCAACATCTTCCAGATTAAGTCCTTTCATTTCGCGTGCTTTTGCAAGTACTTCTTTTGTTCTTCCAAAATCAGCAGTTTTGTTGGCATCCAGTATTTGCCAAACTTTTTGTTCGTTGATAAAATCGGCAGGTACGTTGTACATTTTATTTAGTTTAAAGTTTCGAGTTCAAAGTTTAAAGTCATTTTTTTGCCAAACCTGATTTTACCGAAATTCCTGAAATATTTCCAAGTTTTCCTGTTAATACACCAAGTTCATCGGTTGTAGCATCAATTACTAAAGTGATTATCGAAGTATTTCCTTTTGCGTTAGGTAATCCTGTCCGTGCAAGAATTAGTTCAGCGTGCTGACTTAGAATTTCATTTACTACTACAGCGCTTTTTCCGCGGTCATCGATAATTATTCCAACAAATCCCAAACGTTTCATTTTTTGCGTATCAAGATAAAAGTTTCAAGAATCAAGACAAGGAATAAATTTTACCTGACTTCATCCAGTTAGTTCAAAATTTGCTGCGGTAAGTTTTTAGGAGGGAGTTAAAAACATTGATGATTCAAAATAATCAATAATCACACATCTATAATAAATCATAAAATGCTTTCCCTAATGTCAGCTAAAGCCTTCCCGCAGGATTTTCAGTTCAAATTTAAGGGTAAAAGGTTTGAAATGAATGATAATAGTCAAATAGTTTTTATGTTATTCAACCTAAAAATAATATCGATTATTCGAATTGAACCTGTATTTTTGTTTGCAATGAACGGATTGGATCAAATATTGGAACAACAAAACTTCTCACATGAAGATCTTATTTTTTTGCTAGGATTGAAGGGCGTTGAAAGAACTCAATTACGGCAGAAATCGCGTGAGATAAAATTGGCAAATGTTGGTAATAAAGTTTTTTTCCGCGGTCTGATTGAGTTTTCAAATCGATGTTCAAAAGATTGTTTGTATTGCGGAATCAGAAAAAGTAACAAAAAAGTGATTCGTTACAATGTTTCAGATGATGAAATTTTGGATGCCTGCCGGTTTGCATGGGAAAAAGGTTTTGGTTCGGTAGTGTTGCAATCGGGAGAGTTGACTTCAAAAACATTTGTAAACCGGGTTGATCGTTTACTAAATCAGATTAAGAAATTTTCGAATAATGAGCTTGGAATCACGTTAAGTTGTGGTGAGCAAACCAAAGAAACTTATAAACGCTGGTTCGAAAGTGGCGCACATCGATATTTACTGCGGATAGAATCTTCAAACCGTGATTTGTATTACAAAATTCACCCTGAAAATAAAATTCACTCTTTTGAAAACAGAATTGAATCGCTGTACAATTTAAAAGAGACAGGTTATCAAACCGGAACCGGAGTTATGATTGGTTTGCCTTTTCAAACAGATGAGGATTTGGCTAACGATCTATTGTTTTTCAAAAAAATGGATATTGATATGTGTGGAATGGGTCCGTATATTGAACATGAAAATACACCGCTTTTTCAAAATCGTGATTTGTTAAAAACGAAGCAGGAGCGATTTAATTTGGCGTTAAATATGATTGCAGTTTTGCGTTTACTTATGCCCGATATTAATATAGCAGCCGCCACTGCCCTGGAAGCAATTGATCCGCATGGACGGGAAAAAGCTTTGGCTGCAGGAGCAAATATTATAATGCCCAATATTACGCCGCAGAAATATCTCGAAAATTATTTGTTGTATGAAAATAAGCCAATTAGAGGAGAGGATAAAAATCAGTCAATTATTGATTTGGAAGAAAGATTGAAAAAATCAGGAAACGAAATCGGGTATAATTCATGGGGCGATTCGAAACATTTTAAAAGTTCGAAGTTTCCTGTTTAAAGTTTAAAGAAAAGATGCTGGATGCTGGTTTCAGTGGGTCTGTTCTAAATTAAGTGTGTCATCTCTTTCATTCATGCATTCACACATTACAGCATTCATGCATTTATCTGACTGTAATATGGAAACACCTCTCTTTCCTTTCAGTAACCACAACACAACGGTTTTCTTTTCTCAATTCTCCGATTGCTTCCGAAAGTAATTTGATTGCCGGCCCATCCTCAACTTCGTATTTATCCATCAGTTTTGGTTTTCTGAAAACCCGTGCATACGTAATATCGAAGGTAGTTCCGTATAAGTGTGATGAATTGGAAGAGGCATTTACATTTGAATGACCAAGCCTGCGCTGGCTTTCACCGGTACGCAGCAAGGAAGTAATCTGGAAATATCTTTTTTTTATGCTTTTCTCCTCCAGTTTTTCCTGGAAACGTTCGCCAATTTCATCAAGCAAATCAGCGGCTTTGGGCGTGAGGTAAGGGTGTGAATGTGTCAGTTTATCAACTACATAAAAATCGGAGTTTTCAATTTTTACCAAATCTCCGTCCGACACAAGTTCTCTTACATTTTCGTTGAACTCTTTGTCAGATTTAAAACCTTTAATTCCATTTGCTTCCGCATATTTTAAATGGATTTTATTCAAATCGGTATATTTATCGACAATGATTGTACCGATAATGCGGGGTTCTATCGATTCCATTTCCTCCATTTTTTCCGCCGTTGCCGGGCGCGAGAAGATTGAAAAACCGACAATCGCAACAACAGAAACTATACTGAAAATCAAAAGTTTATTCCGAACTCCTTTTTTTAGTTTATATTTTTTCCTCCCCCTTCTCATTGATCTCCTTAATTTAGTTATTGATCCAATTTTCCTTTTTTAAATGCAATAAATATTATTTGATGCAAATTAAGGTTAAAACCAGGTCATGGCGTTTGAAGTTAAAGGAAGTTATAAACACAGTTTTGTTAGCTGGAAAAAAAGAAAAAGGTGAACTAATCTGGAAATGGAATTCAGCTCACCTTTTTATATGATTTATTAATTTAATTGATTGCTGAAATCTTAATAGCCCAGGCCAGATCACACGGCAGGTTTTTCCTGATTTTTTCGGGTATAAAAATTTTCACGCCTTCTTCCGTATTTTCCCATTTCAGGTTTGCTGCAAAACCAAGCAAAGTAAGTTTAGCGTTTTTTGCGGCAAATATTCCTTTAACGGTAAATGTTTCAGGAAGTTTTTTAGTGAGGGCTTCACTTGTAGTGAAACCTTCACTCTCTGAAATATCAAGATAAATGGCATAAACAGCTTTTGTATCTTTTTGCTGAGTCAGGCAAATATTGTCGGTTTTGGAAGGTGCAATTGCCCGGGTTGAATAAATGGCTTCACCGTTTACGTCAATCCATTTTCCCATTTCATCCAATAATTTGTACGCAGCTTCGGGCCAGGTACCATCTGGCGCCGGACCTATATTATAAAGCAGGTTGCCGCCTTTGGCAACAATATCGATTAACATGTGGATGGCTTGTTTTGGGCTCATAAACTGAGGATTTGGAACCCACGCCCAACCGCCGCCTGCAATAATGCAAGATTCCCACGGGTAGGGAAGTTGTGTTTCGGGAACACGGTTTTCAGGTGTAAGGTAATTTTGGTTTGGTCCTTGAACCGCGCGGTCAACCACAATTAGACCGGGTTGTTTTTCGCGTGCTTTTGCAGCCAGTTCATCCATGCGAATGTCCTGATCTACAATTCTGTTTTTAATAAATCCCGTAGTAGTTTCACTTAATTTTGAAGCGTAAATACTTTCAAAAGATGCTTCAGGTTTTTTGGCAACCCAACCACCATCCAACCATAAAATATCAATTTTGCCATAATCAGTCATCAGTTCCATAATCTGATTGTGAGTGAACTGGGTGAATTTCTCCCATTTTTCAGGATATAGGCCCGGATCGTAATTTACATTTCTATCCATTGGAGGGAATTTTGGATCCCAGTAAAATTCAGAGTGCCAGTCGGGTTTCGAGAAATATGCGCCTGCCCACATTCCTTCGGCCCTAAACGCGTTGAATATTTCTTTTGTAACATTGGCACGCGGATTTACACTAAAAGGAGTTTCTTTTGAAGTGATTTTATAATCAGTGTATTTGGAGTCGAACATGCAAAATCCATCGTGGTGTTTTGTGGTGAAAACAACATATTTCATTCCCGCATTTTTTGCTGCTGTCGCCCACTTTTCGGGTTCGAAATTCACGGGATTAAAACTCAGTTTCAGGTTTTCATACTCCTTTTTGTATGTGAAATAATCATCAGGATTTGAACCTTTTTTTCGCTCGCACCAGCCATAATCTTCAGGGCAAATCGACCACGACTCAACAATTCCCCACTGACTGTAAGCACCCCAGTGCATTAACAAACCAAATTTCAGGTCTTGCCACTCTTCCAGTTTTTGCAACACTTTTTCATCGGTTGGCCACACATAACCTGTAACTTCATGTTCGTATTGCGCAGTTGCATTCAATACAAAAAATATTGAAATCAGAAATGTAAGTTTTTTCATATTAATCTTGTTTTATATTGAGTTCCTCTTTTTATATGAAAATTATTTTGTTTTTCCCTTCAACTTTTTGGGTTGGTTGGGATTAGTTCCCCAACTATTCTCCTTCCATGAAATTCTTTTGCTCCCGTGATTTTCCGGATTTCTTCCACATTCGAATCCAAAACTTTTCCCGCAACTAAAATAATTATTTTGTCTCCTGCAACTTTAATCATTTCCCAAATTGTTGACTGCCCTTCAAAAGCGGTTGGTAAGCCGCCCGAGGTTAGAATTCGTTTAATATTTTCAATTTTCAATAATTCAATTACGCCATCAACCGGGTTTTTCATTTCGTCAATTGCTTTATGAAATGTTACGGGTAATGGCGAGGCATAATCAGCAAGAATTTGGGTGTTTTTAATATCAATTTTATTTTCAGAAGTTAGCAGTCCAAGTACTATTCCTGCCGCACCAGCTTTTTTTGCCAGATCGATTTCTGATTTCATTTCACCAATTTCTTTTTCGGTATAAATAAAATTACCGGCACGTGGACGAATCATTACCATTACCGGGATTTTTAAGTTCGAAATTGTTTTATTCATCAATTCGAAAGAGGGTGTTAATCCGTCATTCGCCAAATCTGAACATAATTCTATTCGATTTGCTCCTCTTTTTTCTGCTAACACAGCTTCTTCGAAAGTTTCAACACAGGCTTCTTTAATCATTTAACACAAAAATTGAAATCATTAGTAGTGCCGCAATTTCGGAAAAATATCTTCGTTTTGCAGAATTATTCTTTAATTTGTTTCTGAAGTAAACCGAAATGAAATATAACCTGATAACGATACTTGGTCCGACCGCAACTGGCAAAACCGGTTTGGCAGCACATTTGGCATCCCGTTTAAATGGCGAAATAATTTCAGCAGATTCCCGTCAAATTTACCGTGGAATGGATTTGGGAACAGGGAAAGATTACGCTGATTATTTTGTAGATGGCAAAGTAATCCCATCGCATTTGGTTGATATTGAAGATGCGGGGGTTCATTATAATGTTTTTCGTTTTCAAACCGATTTTATAAAGGTTTTTAATGAAATTAACTCTCGCGATAAATTTCCCATGTTGTGCGGTGGTAGCGGATTATATATTGAAGCTGTTTTAAAAAACTACCGATTAATTGAAGTGCCTCCAAACAAAACTTTGCGAAAAGAACTGGAAGGGAAAACACTTGAAGAGTTAACCGAAATTCTGAAAAACCTGAAACCAAAACTGCACAACCACACGGATGTTGAAACTGACCGACGTGCTGTTCGAGCAATCGAAATTGAAAAATATTATGCCGAAAATCCTGAATTCGATACATCGTACCCTGATATAAATAGCCTAAACATTGGGATTGATTTCGACCGGGATTTGCGAAGACAAAGAATTACAACCCGGTTGAAACAGAGGCTGGAAGAAGGAATGTTGGATGAGGTAAATATATTACTCGATTCAGGTTTGAAACCCGAACAACTGATTTATTATGGTCTGGAATATAAATACCTCACCTTGCATTTGATAGGCGAACTTTCTTTTGACGAAATGTTCTGCCAACTTGAAATTGCCATTCACCAGTTTGCCAAACGTCAAATGACCTGGTTTCGAGGTATGGAAAAAAGGGGAACTAAAATTCACTGGATTGACGGACATTTACCGATGGAGGAGAAGGTAAATGAGATCATTGAACTATTTATCGTATGACTCAATGTCATGCGATAAATAAGGCTGAAAAAGGAAATTAGTCTTTCCAAAGTCTAAAATGATTGACCTAGGAAAGTCAAACTCCAAGAATAAACTGACAAAATGTTTTTCGATTCATTATTGTATTTTAAAAATACGATACGTATTTTTGTATTGTAAATATAAAACAGTAATAATGACAACATTCACCAGTACTTTGCCCGATGATCTGTTGCTGAAACTAAATGAAACGGCAGGAAAAATGGCCATTCCAAAAAACAAGATCATTGAAAAAGCGTTGCAAATTTATTTGGATCAGTTAAACCGTGCTGAATATGTAAAATCTTACAGTCAGGCTACTATTGATTCCAATATACTTGAAATGGCAGAGGAGGGCATGGAAGATTACCTTAGACAATTGGGAAATGAAGCAGTGTGAAATCTGGTATGCCGATCTTAATCCGGTCAGGGGAAGCGAACAGCAGGGTTTTCGTCCTGTAGTTATCATTAGCGGGAATATGCTGAACCATTACCTGCCTATTGTAATCGTTTGCCCGCTGACCTCAAAAATTAAAAACTACAAGGGCAATATTATTCTTGAACCTGATGAGGAAAACGGATTGACCGAACCTTCTGAAATTATGATTTTTCATATCCGTTCAATTTCGAAGGAACGATTAGTCAGGAAAATAGGTGAAATTACAGGAGGGGTACTTGCTGATCTAAAAACGGGGCTGGATGATATTTTACGGTATTGAATCGGGCAACCCTTCAAAGTTGGCACCTCCAGGGAGTTGGATCCGATAGTAGGGCTTGCAAAATTTAATAAAAAAGTTTGACTTAGGAAAGTCAAAATCCCTGTATTTTACCAAACGTCAAATGACCTGGTTTCGAGGTATGGAAAAAAGGGGAACTAAAATTCACTGGATTGACGGACATTTACCGATGGAGGAAAAAGTAAATGCGATTTTGAAACTATTTATATTATGAATCAAAATCAAGCAATAATCAAATAATTTAAAATATCGCAGAAGAAATAAGAAATTAAGTAGTCAAGGTCTTGTTCCTTTCTAACTTGTGATTCCCTATTTATTATTTTTCGTTTTCCTTCCAAACCAACCTTGTCCGAATTAAATCAACTCCATCACTTTCGCGGACAACGCTGCATAAATGGTTGGTTTCATTAACAAATTGCTTTTTTACTGCAAGCCGGTCGGTTGGTAATCCTTCTTTTAAAAAATTGATTTCAAATTCAATCAAATCATGATTTTCGTGAAACCCGAAATCATAACTATCAATTATTCGCTCGATATACCGACCCGTGTTAAAGTGCTGGTTAATATCAATTTCGTTAAAAAGGACGGGAGTAAAAATTAGTACAGCATCACTCTGTGGATTGTTTACTTTCCCCGAATTTTCACCAAAAACACTCTCTTCATAGCTGGGGAAATTGTTGAATTCGGTTAACCGTACAATTCTTTTTGTTTCGGCATTGATAACCAACCAGCTACTTGTAGCCTGAACAATAATGTTTCCGGCTTCATCGACAAAATTAAAATCGCGGTAACCATAAAAACCATCAGTTCCGCGCGACCAGGTTTCGAGTGTAAAATTTTCGCCCCACACCGGACGGCGATCAATTTTTACAAGCAACCTCGATAGCACCCAAAATTGTTGATCTTTTTTTAGGTTGTCATACCCAAAACCTAAAATATTGGCGTGTTCCCATGCTATATCCTGCATTTGGTAAAACAGGTACGAAGTAGAAAGTTTTCCAAAACGGTTTATAAAATAGGATTTGGTTTGAAGATGATTTTTATGTTTCATGTTTTAAGAATATAGATTTTAGACGAATTGATATGGGTATCAAGACAGGAAAAAAATCCAACTTCGGACTTCGGACTTCCCATTTTCTTTTAAACTTTTCTGCAAATTTATTGTTCGGTTTTGAAATACTTCACTATTTAACCATTTTTGCACAAAATTTATCAAAAACAACATGAGCGAGATAATCATTAAAACTCAGGAACAAATTGAGGGAATCCGTAAAAGCAGTCAATTGGCAGCACAAGCGCTTGATTTTGCAGGTCAATTTGTTGCGGCTGGGGTTTCAACTGGTTTTATTAATGACAAAATTGAGGAATTTATTTTATCTCATGGCGCCATTCCGGCAACAAAAGGATACAATGGTTATCCGAAATCTTCCTGTATTTCGCTCAACGAAGTTGTTTGCCACGGAATACCTTCAGAACAAACTATTTTAAAGGAGGGTGATATTTTAAATATTGACGTGACAACAATTTTGAATGGCTATTTTGGCGATACTTCGCGCATGTTTTCGGTAGGCAATATTTCTCCGGATGCTGAGAAATTAATAGATGTAACAAAACATTGCATCAACCTGGGAATTCAACAGGTTATTCCCGGTAATTATTTTGGAAATATTGGTTTTGCAATTAACCGGTATGCAAAAGCTAAAGGTTTTAGTGTGGTTTACGAGTTTTGCGGGCATGGTGTGGGTATCGAGTTTCATGAAGAGCCGCAGGTGGATCATGCATCACGCAGAAATACAGGACCAAAAATGAAACCGGGAATGATTTTTACAATTGAGCCAATGATAAACCAGGGCAGAGCCGGAACTAAAATCGACAAACACGATGGCTGGACTGCCCGATCGGTTGACAACAAATTATCAGCTCAATTTGAACATACAATTTTGGTTACCGAAACCGGGTTTGAAGTGCTCACAGATGTTCATAATGAATATCCCATTACCTAAAAAGCGCAGGTATTAATTACCCACGCTTTCCTGTAGTTTTTGATTTACCTTTTTATCTTATTTCCAGATATTTTGATTCATCATCCAGTCTTCAAGCTGGAGATCATCTTCTTTTAATTCAGCAGGAAAGGAGATGTTGTTGATGTAAATATATCTTGCGGTTTGTACTGTAACAGTAGGTTTAACCTGGTTATTTTTGACTTCAAATTTGTCTTCATCCAACATCCAATCTTCCAATTCCATTTCTTCATCAGTTGCAGTTTCAATTGCTACTGAGTTTACATAAAATGTTTTTTCATCAATCATCCAGTTTTCAATTTCCAATGGCATTTCAATTTCTGATTCAATTGACGTTGCAGTGGAAAAATTGGAATCATCCAACATCCATCCTTCCACGTTTAATGGAGATTCAATTTCTTTTTCCAGGTAAGCTGCAAATGAGTTTCCTGTTGTTAAACTATTTGTACTGAAAGTTGACGTGAAATGGTGATTGCCACTTTCTACTGTTGCCATTGCCAAATTACTGGCTTGACTGTTTTCGTAATGTAATGTACTTTCAACCTGAGCGTCGATTGAAAATCCAAGGATTGAAAAACCTGCTGCCAATGCTGCTGTTAAAGCTGTTTTCTGAATTTTGTTTGTTGTTTTCATGACTTGTTCCCTCCGTTTTGTTGTTTTCTATTTTAATGTTTTTGTTTTTTGTTTTCGTACTTATGACGATTGAATTTTTATTTCGTTACAAATTTTTAGAACTATTTTTAAAACTGTACTGTATTTTGCACTGAAATATGTTATGCAAATATATAAATAAAAACTAATACCATGCAATACATAGTAGTATAAAATTTAGTAAAAAATCTGTTATATTTTAATAATTATTTGAAGTAGAGGTGTTTGAGTGTGTTATTTAAAATTAAATTTTTTTATAATTTTCCAATTTATATCTGTAAAATGACTTACTAGATGCTGAATTGTTACAGGAGTGCAAACACTTTATTTGTTTTCAACTTTATTTTTCAATGTGAAATATTATAGTGGTTGTTTTGTAATGAACTTGAATTGATTTAGTAATCATCAAATTTTCATTTTTAAATACCGGAAAACAAAGTGTTGGGATTTTTTATCTTTGCAAAACAAAAAAGGAGATAAGTTATGTCATTGGTTATCGAAGAAAAGGATTTGGAAAAGTTTATTATGGTTGGCGACCGTGTATTGGTTAAACCCAAAAACCCATCGGGAAAAACCAAGTCGGGATTGTTTTTGCCACCTACCGTTCAGGATAACGAAAAGGTGCAAAGTGGTTATATTGTTAAAGTTGGGCCGGGATATCCGATTCCAAACGCAGGTGACGAAGATAATCAGTGGAAGCCAAATGCCGATGATGTAAAATATTTACCACTTCAAACACATATTGGCGACCTTGCTATTTATTTAAGCCGAAACGGACATGAAATTGAATTTAACAATGAAAAATATATTATACTTCCATACTCTTCTATTTTGATGATTATCAGGGACGAAAACATGTTTGAATAAAGATAGTTTGTATTCAACAAAAAAGCCGCTACAATTTTTAATGATATAATAGACAAAAATAGTTGGTAAAAAGCTCTGGGATGCCAGTGTTTTGAACCAAAAGGAGGAAGTTAATTGAAATACGTTTCAATTAACTTTTTTTGTTGTCAAAAAGATGAAGAAAAACGTCATGTTGGGCCTG
>JBGSMW010000078.1:0-12121 GCA_041739985.1 Draconibacterium sp.
TTGCCTGAATTCATAAATTACACTTTTTAAGTGCAAAATTGAACCTTAAGTCAATTCAAATCTCAAAATCAAAGAACGTTTGTATATACTTGTATTTTAATGTATTATAATAAAATATTAAAAATTAACGCACCACTAGTGGTTACTCATATTGAATTTTCAAAAGAAATATAATGAGCAAATTAATTTTAATGACAGCCTCCATTTTACTAGCTCTCGCGGTTGCAATCGGCGCATTTGGCGCGCACGGTTTAAAATCACACCTGTCAACTGAAATGATGCAGATTTACAAAACCGGAGTTGAATATCACTTTTATCATGCACTTGGATTGCTTTTAATAGGAGTTCTTTCTATTTCATTTCCATCAGGATTGTTGAATTGGTCTGCTTTTTTTCTTTTAGCTGGAATAATCTTTTTTTCAGGAAGTCTATATGTTTTATCTATTACAGGAATAAAATGGATTGGAGCAATTACACCTCTTGGAGGGCTTAGTTTTATTGCCGGGTGGCTTTTGTTTTTTCTGGCTGTTTGGAAAAAGATATCAATTCAATAGCGCAAAATCATTTTGTTAATGATTATCAAACAAGTTGTTATCATGAATCAAATCCCAAAATAAGTTTATTTCACATTGTGAAAATTTCTTAGTATTACACGTTTTTAAAATCAAAATGTTTTGTATTTTGTAGCACCAAAAGAATTATTGAATGCAAAAGACTGTACTATTAACATGTTTTTCCCTTGTTTTAATGCTGTTTTCAGCAAAAGCACAATATATAAACACCGATTCATTAATTGTTGTTGAAGGTCTTGAAATGGGATGTTTAATTTCAGAATTGGATTCTATGGAAATCTATTCTCCGGAATTATTACCTTATAATTTGGTTCAGGAATCCTTAACTTCAGGTTATCTTCTTTCAATGTTTTCAATGCCTGGTTCTGGTCATGTTATCAGCAGGTTTGGTCCACGATCAGGCCGGATGCACACAGGCACTGATATTAAAATGAGCAAAGGTGATACAATTTATGCTGCATTTGACGGGATTGTGACTCGGAGACAGTATTACTATGGCTATGGAAATATGGTTGTTTTAGATCATGGCAACAATATTGAAACATTTTATGCACATCTTTCAGGATATTTGGTAAAAAACGGGGCATCTGTTGAAATGGGTGAACCGATAGGATTGGCAGGCGCGACAGGTAGAGCAACCACAAGCCACCTACATTTTGAAATCAGGGAGGATGGAAAACCCTATGATCCGGAATTGGTTTTTGATTTTGAAAATGGCAAAACAAGGGGCAAAGTTGCCCAGGTGGAAAATTTGGCCGAACTCTATAAAGAACTAAGACCTAAAGGATACTCTGTAAACCAGCCTGTTTCACAGAAATATGTTGTCCGTTCAGGCGATTCTCTATATAAAATTTCAAAGAAAACAAAAACCACAATTAAATCACTTTGCATGCTCAATTCAATACAGGAAACTTCAGTTTTGCAAATTGGTCAGGTTTTAAATGTTTACTGAATATTAGAAGGTTTATAAATATACTTAGATATGGGATTTGCCGGGCAGATCCCTTTTTTTTGTTTTAATCTTCAGTATTAACAAATCAAAATATTTTGTCGATTTTTTAAAATTGGGAACAGAAATAAATTTTATGGAAAAGAATAGTATTTCTGGTTTGCCAACATGTGCATAGTTTTCCTGAGATTGTATTTTTTTTGGAATGATATTTGTGTAAAAAAATCTTTATGTACAAGATATTTGTAAATTACGCATTGAAATTAAACTACTTATAATTTTGACAGAATGAAAAAACTATTTTACCTCGTTATTATTTTGGCTTTTGTTTCTTGTCAGTCAGGAACTAAAAATAAAACTGAAGAAAAAGCTACAATTGAATCAACTCAGGTTGTTGAATCAACTATCAATATTGGGGGGATGACTTGTGATATGTGTGTTGCTTCGGTTGAAAAAGGTGTTAAGGAACTTGACGGAATTGTTTCGGTTGTGGTCAGTTTAAATGATTCGAACGCAGTGATTTCGTATGATGCTTCAAAGGTTGACAAAGCTAAAATTGAAAAAGCGATCGAGGCAAGAGGTTACTCCATAAAAACTGGAATGTAAGCCGTTAAATAAAGTCAGAAAATAATTTATACAGAAAACAATGAGCAGAAAAGTTAACCAGGACGAATTTCTCACAAAAGAGAGGGGACCAATTTGGAGCGTTAGGGTGGGTATGTATTCTCATCTTCTTGAAGGCTCACAAATAAAGAAATTACAAATTAGACGTTGGAAAATCAAGGAGATTTTAAACTGATAATTTAAAGGAAATAGAACGAAGAACCGTTTTTCGCAAGGAGAACGGTTCTTCGTTTTATAAACTATTTTGCAGGTTTCCCAACTATTACAATTCTTGGAGGTGATTGAAACCCATGTTTTAAAGCTGCCTGGCGAAATTCTTCGATTTGTGGTTTAAAAATATCATATTCAGGCCGGGCTTTAATAGTTTCGAGGTGCAGTTTCATTTTCTCTAACCTAATATCAAGTTCGTTCGATTCAGCAAGAGAAATGGGCTCAAGGGGATTCTCAAAGTCAAATTGAACCATAATTCCAGAGGCTTTTACAATTTCCCTTATTTCATCCTTTTTAAATGTTTCATTATGATTAATTCCGGTCAACCGATCGATTTTGCTTCGGAAATGATGAAGCATTTTATGAACTTCCTCAGCCGGATTCAGGTTATCACTAAAAAGTTCGTTCACAATTATCCAACCTCCGGGTTTTACAACACGCTGTATTTCGTTTAATGCTTTTTGAATATCGGGCAAATGGTGCAATGCCATTGAAATACTAACTAAATCGAATGAATTGTCATCAAATTCAAGCTTTTCCGCACTCATTTCCACGAAAGTTATTTCAGGGAATCTTTTTACTGCTTCCTGCAGCGATTCGTTATTTGGATCGATCCCTGTGATTCTTGCTTCGTTGAATACTTCTTTTAAAACTTCGATAAAATCTCCGGTTCCGGTTCCTGTATCTAAAATTGTCGATACTTTTTTATTTACAAAAAAATCTTTTAACTGTTTCATATTCAATATTTCAAATTAATAATAGAAATGCCGAAAGGGCGGTAATTACAAAAACAAATGTACGGTATAGTTTATCCGAGAATTTTTTAACCAGCCAAACACCCAGAAATGCACCTGTGGCTATTCCCGGAAGTAGCAATAAATCAAGTGTTAATGTATTCCATGTTATGGTTTTCCAGATAAAAATATGCAAAGGGAATTTTGAGAAATTGATGATCAGAAAGAACCATGCACCGGTTCCAATAAAACTGTTTTTAGGGAGGTGCATTGCCAACAAATAAATGGCAAAAATAGGACCAGCAACATTGCCGATCATTGTGGCAAATCCGCCCAAAACGCCCATTGCAGCTGCAAACCACCATGTGTCGGGGAATATGTTTCTGTTTTTGTTGCGGTCTTTCCAAAGCATCAGTCCAATGCAAACAAAAACCAAAATTGAAATGATATTTTTAAACCATTCATCATTTACAACTTCGCCAACCCAAAGTGCAATTCCAACTCCTATGAAAGCCCATGGCAATAATTTCCAGAGATATTTCCATTCGGCATGCCGGTGGTAGTAGCCAACGCCAAAAATATCGGCCATCATTAACATTGGCAGCAACACACCGGTTGATGCTTTTCCGCCAAAAATTATGGCTAAAACCGGCACCACAATCAAGGAAACACCAGGCACACCTACCTTTGACATGCCAATAAAAATGGCACATACAAAAAACAACAACCATTGAAGCATCGAAAAATCAAATTCAATCATTCATTCGATTTTTTATGGTTATGATAATTTTTCTTCCAGTTCAGTGAGTTCTTGTTCATTGATCTCACTGAACCATTCAGCGATTTTTTTTCGTGCATTCTCTTTAACTTCAGATGTTATGGCCGATGAAATTTGTTTTAAGGCAAAAAGCAAAACCCCCAGGTCATCAGAATAACCAATTATTGGAGTCAAATCGAAAATGGCATCGGTTGGAAGTATAAAATATCCAAGTGCAGCGGCAATAAAAACTTTCGTTTTTAAACTAACTTTGCTGTCAATCATTGCGTAATACAAAAGCAATACTGCATAAACTACTTTTGCACCGGCGGCTTTCGAGAATTTTTTTATTTTTTCCCAAAGCGATTCTTCTGAATAATATTTTGAAAATTGATTGTCCATTACGATAGATTTGAGTTTGAATAATCCAACTGGAAACTGCCATAATCATCAACTATAATATCGAGAATATCATTTATTTCATCGCCTGTTTCGGCACGAAGTAATTTTATTTTCAGTTCGCGAAAGTTGGGTAATCCCGGGAAATATTTTGCAAAATGACGGCGCAGCATTAAAATTCCTGTACGTTCATTGTCTTTCCATTCAAGGTTCAGCCGGATTTGTTCCTTTAATATTTCCACCACATCGGCAACATTTGGAGGTGGCAATATTTCCCCGGTTTCAAGGTGATATTTTACCTCTTTGAACAGCCAGGGCCGGCCAATGGCGCCACGGCCAATCATCAACGCATCAACTCCGGTTTGTTCCAAAAGTTGTTTTGCTTTCCTGGCGTTGTTAATATCACCATTTCCGATTATAGGCATGATGATTTTTGGGTTGTTTTTTACTTCGCCAATCATTGTCCAGTCAGCCTGGCCTGTATATAATTGGTCGCGGGTACGCCCATGAATGGCGAGGGCAGCGATTCCTGCATCCTGCAATCGTTCGGCAACTTCCATAATAGGTTTGTCGGTTTCGGTCCAGCCCAATCGTGTTTTTGCGGTTACAGGCAAATTCACTGCTTTAACAATTTCGGCAGCCATTTTCTGCATTTTTGGTAAATCCTGCAACATTGCAGCTCCGGCACCATGTCGGATAATTTTTTTCATTGGGCAACCAAAATTGATATCGATAAAATCAGGACAAAATTCTTCTGCCACAATTGCAGCACGCACCATTGAATCGATATTATGACCATAAATCTGAATGGCAACCGGTCGATCGAAATCGTACAGCTCCATTTTGTCCTTAGTCTTTTTAATGTTGCGGACAAGTGCCTCAGAGGAAATAAATTCGGTGTACATTACATCAGCACCAAATTTTTTGCACATCCAACGAAAAGATTTGTAAGTTACATCTTCCATGGGTGCAAGGAAAAGTGGGGTGCCTTTTAATTCAATGTTGCCAATTTTCATTATCCAGTTTTTCAAGAAGTTGCAAATTTAACTATTCAGATAACCATTCGGTATATTTATAGATCTATTCATAAAATTAAATAACAATACCATTTTCTCTGCTAAGAAGAGTTTATATTGACTTTAGGAGTCGTTTAATTGTCGGAATTAAGTGGCTTGTGTTTAGAACCAAAAATGTTCGGCTAAAATCTTGAATCCCATTGCTATCAGGATTATTCCACCTAAAATAATGGATTGATGGCTTCTGTTTGCAGGAACATTTTTCCCAAAAAGCATCCCAAGCATCGACACAATAAAAGTAACTCCACCAATTACAACAACCGGGAAAAGAATTGGTAAATCGAGAAACCCAAAACTCAACCCAACCACAAGTGCATCAATGCTAGTAGCCACAGATAACCCTAGCAAAACCCTTAAGTTGAAAGGATTGAAACTTTTTAATACTCCCTCCGGTTTTACCCCTTCAATTATCATTTTTATCCCTATGACTGCAAGTAAACCAAAAGCAATCCAGTGATCTATAGCTTCAATTAAAGTATTGAATTTCATACCCAAAAACCAACCTATTAAAGGGAAGGATGCTTGAAAAAATGCCAGGGTAGCAGCAACAAAAATCGCTTGTTTGAATTTGATTTCCTGCCGCATTAATCCGCAGGACACGGAAACAGCAAATGAATCGAAACTTAACCCGATACCAATTAACAGAAAAGTGATGAATTGTGTAAACGTCATTTTTTCACTAAAAAGCCGTAAAAATAAGGAATTCAATGAAACTAAAAATATAAAATTTCAGATTGCGGGATTGAATATTAATATTTGTCTGTAAGTATATCTTCAAATGAAAAGAGGCCGTCTGCTTAATAGCAGACGGCCTCTTTTATTCCTTAATTATCAGGTTGAAAGTAACTTTCTAATTCGTGTATTTGGAGTAGGTAACAATTAATTTAATACCAGTTTTACTTGTACTCCCTTTTAAAACTACCCTATTCGCCTGATCATTCTTTCGTGCAGGTGTAAGGTAAAAACCATTATTTGCAGCATTCCCATCAATTATCTCTTGCAAATGTTGGGTTATTGTAAAATGATAAGTGTAATCGGAAAGTAAGCCCCCACCGTAATACGTTGGATTGAAAACGTAATCTCTCGGCAGATATTCGACGCCATTTTCAGCAACTACAGTAAATAGCATTTGTAAAGGAGGTTGGTATTTATGCACTTGAGAAGCAACCGTGTCAATCTGAAAAACCAATTCGGCTTTGTTAATCGCGTATGGGAAAGTATCAGTTCCGACTATTGTCATTGAATCTTTCCAACTTGACAGATTGTCAATCAAAATCCTTGACTTTAAACCGCCAGTTGCCTGCACATATATAAGTGAATCCTCAGCTGTTTCGCTGTTTAGTTTATCATAAAATGAAGTTTGTGTATAGTCGTGCTGAATATTATTAACTCTTGCACTAAATGATGAAATCGTATATGGCATAATCAAAACTGAATCGCCACTTATTTTACTTTTTAAGGAATCGTTGTGGTAAAACAAAGCAAGAGCCGAACCATCAAAATTGCCATTTCTTACTGCTTCCAACGAGAGTATAGCACCTCCCTGCGTAGTTGTTTTTTCAGTTTCAACATACAATCCTTTAAAATACTCAAGGAAAACATCGGCATTAATCATGTCCAGAGAATTTGCATTTATAAGTTTTTCTCCCAATGAAATATCCAGAGGAATAATTAATGACTGGTAATAAGCAGTATCTCCAAGTGAGTCTAATCTTACCCTTGCTGTGAACTCATATTCTCCAAGTAGTTTGTCATAAGCCATTGATTTCAAATCTACATCCTGAGAATATCTGGTATCATAATCCAGCGGTGATTCAAGTTCATACACTTTGATTTTTTGTTTAGTAAGGGTGTCCCCGTAAATGATTCTGTAATAAAGGTACAATTTGATTGAATCAACCTGGGCATTTTTACTAAAATCAGGAAATTCATTTAAACGATATTGAGCTGCAAAACCAATGGTTGTATTCCCGAAAATTGAATCGGTAAAACTCCCCAGCAAACTTTTACTGGCTTGACTGGTCTTTATTGAATCTTCAGAAAATGTATATGACCTTGTGTTCTGGATTGTATTTCTGATTGAAATTAAATCACCACCTGGTAGCACTTCAATTCCAATGTTGCTCTGATCTTCGCAACTTGTTAATGCAAATACAGCAAAAACGACTAATGCGAATAATTGATTGATATGATTGTTTCTCACTAAATTTTCTGATTTATTAATGTGTCAAAGTTTTTCTGTTTTTCCAAAAAAATTATACAAACGTATTAAAAATGTATAGACCTCCCATTTTTAACAACATCAATTTTTGAACTTTTAAATAATAATTTGATTTTTTAACAACCCTTGTTTAGATAATCTTCTCATAAAAATCGTTGTACGCATCAATATAAGTTTCCAGGGATTGATTTTCAAGAAAAGGTTTGCCACTTGTATGAATATATTTTTCTACTTCCTTGTTAATTTTGTTGGTGCCTTTAATTACTGCATCCGAAAAATTAATTCCAAGTTTGCTGACGTTAGCAAAGGTTGGATCTTTTATCACTTCAACATTTTCTTTGTCAACTCCTTCCAGCATAAGTTTTTCACTAAACTTAGGGTTTAAAGTATTTTTAAATTCATCGTTGTAAACCGAGTAAACTACTTTTGAATTTCTGAAAAGCGGATTATTGTAATAATATTTTTTGATGTAAAGTGGCACAAGTGAAGTAAGCCAGCCATGACAATGAATTATATCGGGGGCCCAACGCAACTTAATCACAGTTTCGAGTACACCACGGGCGAAAAATACAGCGCGTTCATCATTGTCAGGGAATTCATTCCCCTGTTCATCAGCAAGTACGCATTTCCTTTGAAAATAATCTTCGTTATCAATAAAATACACCTGCATTCGGGCAGTTTGTATCGAAGCAACTTTAATAATCAAAGGATGATCGGTATCATTTATCACAAGGTTCATTCCCGAGAGGCGAATTACTTCGTGCAACTGATTGCGACGTTCGTTTACGCAACCATAGCGGGGCATAAAAGTACGAATCTCTCTTCCCCTCTCCTGCACACCTTGAGGCAAATATCTTGAAATCTCAGACATTTCGCTTTCAGGTAAATAGGGATAAATTTCTTGTGAAATATAAAGGATTTTTTTCTTTTCCATTCTCGATTGAACGCAGTTTATAACAGGCTGCAAAGGTAATAAAAATATCCTGAATATTCAATCTAAGGAAGTTATGCAGGTTAAATCGTGTTTATACTTGCAGTTTGATTCAGTAATTTCCGGATTTAATTTATTTACTTTGCACCGCAAAATTAAATAACCATTATGTTATTGGTTGATAGCGTTACCGGGTTACAGGAAAAATTAGAATCTGTTGGAAGTTCCCATATCATTGGGTTTGTGCCTACAATGGGAGCGCTACACAGGGGTCATTTGTCGCTTGTTGAACAGGCAGTTAATGAAACTGATACAGTGATTGTCAGTATTTTCGTAAATCCAACTCAATTCAACGATCCAAAAGATCTGGAGCGCTACCCACGTAATTTGGATGCTGATTTGAAACTACTTGAAAAAACTGGTTGCCACATTGTTTTTGCTCCGGATGTAAAAGAAATTTATCCCGAACCCGACAAACGTAAATTCAATTTTGGGAAATTGGAAACTGTAATGGAAGGGGAATTCCGGCCTGGTCATTTTAATGGTGTGGCACAGGTTGTAAGCAAGTTATTCGAAATTGTGAAACCAAACAAAGCTTATTTTGGGTTGAAAGATTTCCAGCAGTTGGCAATTATTAAAAACATGGTGGCACAATTGAATTTGCCGGTTGAAATTGTTCCTTGTCAAATTGTGCGTGAGGAAAGCGGACTTGCAATGAGTTCCCGAAATGAATTACTCTCGGCGGATGAACGAAAAAATGCAGCTGTAATTTCAGAAACGCTTTTCAAAGCAAAAGAACTTGCATTGGAAAAATCCGTAAACGAGCTCAAAAACTGGATAGTGGAAACTATCAACAAAAACAAATACTTATCTGTTGAATATGTTGACATTGTTGATGAAATTCAACTTCAGCACGTAAAGAACTGGGAAGAAAAAGTTGTAAAAGTGTGTTGTGTGGCGGTTTTCTGCGGGAAAGTCAGATTAATTGACAACATTGTTTTTAACTAAAAAGGTAAAAAAATGCAAATTGAAGTTTGTAAATCAAAAATACATAAAGTAACGGTTACTGAAGCCAACCTGCAATATGTGGGCAGCATTACAATTGACCAGGATTTAATGGATGCAGCGAACCTGATAGAAAACGAAAAAGTACAGGTGGTGAATATCAATAATGGCGAACGCCTTGAAACTTATGTAATTAAAGGAGAACGTGGGTCGGGAACGATTTGTTTGAATGGACCGGCTGCGCGAAAAGTTGCTGTTGGCGACGTTGTAATTATTATTTCATATGCCTTGATGGATTTTGAGGAGGCAAAAACTTTCAAACCCTGGCTGGTTTTTCCTGATACTGAAACCAATTCAATCGTATAATTCTAAATTTATCCAACCCCAACCTGGGACTTGTAGCATTAGTATATTATTTTCAATTTGACAGGTTTTTTACCTAAGTCAACATCAGACAAAGTTTTTACGGGAATTTGCTGTCACTACAAATTTCGATACAATTTGATGCCAGAAGATTGATGGTATTTCCGTTCGTTAAAATAATTTCCCAAAACAATTGTTTACCTCAAGTTTCTGAACTGGAGTTATTTTCAGCACTATACCGATAAATCATTAATTGAAACCGAAATTCCGTTGTTAAAAGGTGGTGGGAGTTGGTTTTTAACTGGATATATAAATTCGCTGGCTTTCCTAATTTTAGCTATTTTTAGCTGGAAATCTTTTCTTAATCAGGATTTAGCTTGTTTTAAAATGAACGATAAAATAAATATTTCTCTTCTTCCGATCGGAAAAACTATTGAAGTTAATCCAGGTACTCCGTTAACAGATGTCTTGCATGAGTTTGGTGTTGAATTTCCGTGTGGAGGGAAAGGAACCTGCGGAAGTTGCAAAGTTAAATTGTTAAAAGGCAAACTTGCCATTGACGATATTCAGCAAAAAAAGCTAAACAAATTAAAATTGGCCGATAATTGGCGTTTGGCCTGTTTTTGTAAAGCTGACACTGATATTTCTCTCGAAATTTCGCAATTTGAAAATATTATACTTGCCGATAATTCAACATTTGATTTTCAACCGCAAACAGGATTTGGAATGGCAGTTGATTTGGGAACCACAACGATTGTAGTTCAATTGGTTAACCTTGAAAACGGGCATGTTTTGGATTCCGTTTCCGATGTCAATCCACAGGCAAGGTTTGGTGGCGATATTATTTCTCGTATTCAAAGTTGTCTGGACGGCAATTTTGAAGAATTACAAAACCTTGTCAGGTCGAAAATTGACGAAATGATTCAATCAATCCTTCAAAAACACCCGGTTAATGTTTCAAAGGTTGCAATTGTAGGAAACACTGTAATGCATCATATTTTCTCTGGATTGCCGGTTAATTCGTTGTCATTTTATCCGTTTTATTCACCCAATTTGGGAGTTCAGGAATTTTCTAGTAAAGAATTGAACTGGAAACTTCATGACACTGCAGGAATTCTGTTTTATCCTTCAATTGGAAGTTTTGTGGGTAGTGATATTTTGGCCGGAATTGCTGCTACAAAAATGGCAGAAAACAAAAAATACACAGTTTTAATTGATTTGGGAACCAACGGTGAAATTGTTGCGGGTAATCGCGATAAAATATTTTGTGCGTCAACAGCAGCCGGACCAGCTTTTGAAGGAGCAAAAATCAGCCAGGGAATGCGTGCAACTACCGGAGCAATTTCATCGGTCAACTTTGAAAATGATGAATTAAAAACCCATGTTATTGGAAATGCAACAGCCAAAGGTATTTGCGGCAGCGGTTTAATTGATATAATGGCAATTCTGCTGAACAGGGAGCAAATTGGCATGTTTGGCGAAATCAATAGCGGTGAAGAATCAATTCCACTTTCAAAGAAAGTTTCGATTACGCAGCAGGATATTCGTGAATTTCAACTGGCAAAAGCCGCAATTGCTGCCGGAATTCAGATTTTACTGAACCAATTGAAAATCACTTATTCCGAAGTTGATAAGGTTTTTATTGCCGGTGGTTTTGGCAATTTTTTAAATATCGAAAATGTTATTCGCACAGGGTTAATCGAATGTGAATCATATAAAATTGTAAAACTAGGAAACACCGCATTAATTGGCGCAAAAATGTTTTTATTTGAAGATGAAAATTTTTATCAGAAAATACTTGACAAAACTACCCACATCAACCTTGAGGGCGATCCAAATTTTCAGGATATTTATATTGAGAAAATGATGCTGGTTTGAATTTAGTTGGCAAAAACTTCGTTATAATTTATGAAAACGGTTTCACAATCTCCTTCTGTAATGTCCAAATCCCCCGTGATGTCTTTTGTACACCCTGTTCCTTGTACAGGTCTGATTTCAACTTTATAATTATATTTTCCTACTTCGAGTTCTTCTGTTAGTCCATAATTCATATCGCAATTAGGAACTGAATCTGTAGGTGTTTCCAATTGACCAATATGTTTTCCATTTATAAAAATGTTAACATTGGTAATGCAATTGATGATATAATAGACAAAAATAGTTGGTAAAAAGCTCTGGGATGCCAGTGTTTTGAACCAAAAGGAGGAAGTTAATTGAAATACGTTTCAATTAACTTTTTTTGTTGTCAAAAAGATGAAGAAAAACGTCATGTTGGGCCTG
>JBGSMW010000079.1:0-13532 GCA_041739985.1 Draconibacterium sp.
GTCTTCCAATTCCTGTTTAAATTGCATGATGCTTATTTCTGCTTTTTCCCAGGTTTGTTTCATTTTATTAAGAGATTATTGAAGGTTTAGATTCGAGTCTTATAAAACCAATGGCCCAGATCCATGGGTTTTCATAGTAGCTTTCTATTCCGTAAATAGAAATCCATTTAGTAATAAAACCTTCCCTGAAGTTGACCTGGCCAATTTCACCCAAATTCAATATTTTACCAACTTTGGTTCCTTCCTGGCAGGCTTCTTCCTCGGTGAGGGTTTGTATTCGTTGTGCTTTCACATTTGTAATTTGAAGCCAAAGGCGAGCGGACGCTTTATGCATGTGAATGGATGGGTGCCATATTCCTTGGTTTCTTTTTTCAGCAATAGTTTCTTTTGAATAATCAGCTTTGTAGGCAATTTCAGAAATGGCTGGCGCCCAAGTTTCCTTTACCCACAAGTAATCCCCAGGTTCTCCCCAGGGGCACACAATTGGATACTTGTGACACTGGCCATTTTTCAGGAGTGCAATCCATTTATCGCCATCATGAAATATTTCATGGGCTGGTTCCATTACTTTTGAAAGTGATGATTTAAACAAGCATCGTGTTGCGGTTTTGGCGCCTGAAAGTATTGCCTGTACCATTTCTGTATCGAAAAGAATCGGATAATCCCTGGTATCGACAATTGCTTTACGTTGCTCATACTCAACTTTATCGTGATGATATTGTTTGGTTTTGCTCATTATTTAACTAAGGGTTCAAATGATTTTACGATTTTGGGATCTTCCATAAACCGGCTGTTAAAATAATGACGTGGTTTATGGTCTGTTTTTGAAATACAACAATGTTTGAATTTTTGTCCGGAACCACAGGAGCAGGGGTCATTGCGGTTGGGTTGAATTACTGCCCTTCGGATTGGTTTTGTAAGCATCAGGTGTTTATAGTGTTGCTTGCAATAAAAACGGTAACCAATTTTAAAATTGGCCTTGCAATTACAGATAGAACAAATCAATACTTTTTCAGATTTGGTGATTCTGTAAAAGCGGTTGTTGCTTTCAAAGATGTTTCCGGTTTCTGGTTCAAGACTTGTGCTACAGGACATTAAATTTTTTGGTAAAACAGTAACTTCCAAATTGTGGGTAATCCACCAATCGTTTTTTTCTGCGTTTACCTGGGTGGTGAGAACACGATTTCCTTTTTCATTTAAAGCAATTACTTTTTTCATATTCTTATTTATTAGTTTGTCCATCTGAAACTTGCTAAGTTTCTCTATTTGTGCGTGTTGTTTTTTATGTTTTGAATTTGACAGGATGAAAAGAATATCCTTTTTTCTCTGGCATATTATCGTATTAATGGTTCTGTCAATTCCTCCGTTTTCCTGAAGTATTCAATTGTTGTGACCATAATTAAACTCCCGTCTCCCCAGCAGTCAGGACAATTTTCGATATCCATGTTATGCAGCTCACGTTCATTACAAACCCGGATTTTGCCGGAACCTTTGCAGGTAGTACATTTCTTGATCTTAGTTCTTGTCGTTTTTTGCATGTCATCGTTTTAAAAAATTGGATAAAAAACCCACCGCCATCTGGCGGTGGGGTGCTTCACCAGCATCGGTGATATTTAAACTTAAAAAACAAAAAGTGAAAATTTCTATACGGCCCTGCTCTGTATTATTTGATACCTGAAAAATTAGTTAGTCAGTCTGTCTATTTAGAAATAATGGGTTGAATGTGTTTAAAATAGAGTTCCACTGTTTGGGACTGTGACTCCAATTGCGAAACGTTGAATACAACGGAACCATTACTTTTTACAGGCATAATTTTCCCTTCCCTCACCCACCGGTCAATACGACGCCGGCTATATCTCCGGTAACTTTCAGCCTTGGATATTTGTGATTTGTCCACACCCATTTCGCGAAGCGCATTTTTCGCCCCCATTTCGGCTGCCGTGGTTAACATTTGCCTCAGTTGAAATTCTTGTAATTCTATCATAGATTTATCATTGATTTTTTTGAAATCTGAATTTGCATTTCTCTTCTGTATTTATTTTTAGTCATGATTTTTGATTTAAACTGTTATCCGATTTTTTGTAGCTCTTTCCGGTTCCGTTCAATCATTCCTAAAACTTTATCCCTCGTTTCATCCTCCAGCTTTGCATATTCCAAAGCCATAAAAATGATTTTGGGATCACCCTTTACTTTTCCGGTAATGACATTTGAAGTCCACATCCACGAAACGCCCATTTCATCAGCTATTTGCTGTATTGCTCCTCGTGGTAAACGCCTTCTTAATTCCATATTACCGGTTTGTTTTAAGTCTGTTTCTTCTGTTTTCATACCTTTGTTTTAAATTGTTTTGTTTTGTATAATTATATTATTATATTTGCATTTTAATTAATTTATTTAGCAAATTAAACACTATTATTTATAATACAACAATATTATTGTTTAACACCGATTAATATATTTTCAATTTGTTCTTAATAAACTGGTAATGAAAGGGGAAGAAGTAAAAAAGATTTTGGAAAATGACGGGCTTCAACTTACAGATGTTGCGGAGAAATTAAATATCTCACCACAAAATTTCAACAACTGGCTTGGTGTTCAGGATATTAAAACAGGGGTTCTGGAAAAGATAGCACTGGCAATCGATAAAAATATTTACTATTTTATTGATAAACAATCTCTTGTAACCCAGGAACGCGATGAATTTCATGAAGGGGCAATCCGGTATTATGACGTTGAAGCTTCTGCAGGTAGTGGTGAAATGTTTGATCCCGGAAAAGGAATAAAATTCAAAAAAATAATCATACCGGGTTATGGAGATTGTGATCTTGCTTTAAACGTATGGGGTGACAGCATGGATCCGGTTCTTCACAACGGTGAAATTATTCTTTGCAAACAATGGAAAGAAAGTTACATTGAGTTTGGGTATATCTATTTAATTATTACCACCGAAAACCATCGGATGATTAAATACATTCAACCGGGGAATGATCAAAGCAAAATAGCCTGTGTCAGCGAAAATAGTTTCTACAAGCCTTTTGAAATAGATAAGAAAGACATTATTAAGCTATATGTTGTTAAGGGCCACATCAACAGAAGCGCAATTTAAGTTTATTATATCAATAACCTTGCGATTGCTTTCATCGATAATTGAAAAGTCATATTTGATATACATGTCTGTAACATTGTTGTCTTCATCTTCATGACCAAGACAAAGTGCAACATCATCTTTAGAAATTTTACATTCATTTCTGGCTATCGTTGCCCAGGTGTGTCTAGCCCATTTAGTGGTCGGATGTTTTGTGATTCTAAGCTTTGGGAATACGCCTTTGATTTTATGATAAGCTTCACCCGACAAGTGATTGTTTATTGCACGTACAAATGTTTTGTGAATTTTAAATCTCTCTGAAACATTAAGCAACAGTTTTTCTCCAGCATAACGGTTGATTATCTCGATGGCTTCCGGTTCAAGTTTAATAGAATGTTCGCGACCGGTTTTAAAACGGTCGTAAGAAACACGTCCACAGACAGGTTTTTTAAGATAGAATAAATCCTTACCCTCGATACCGATGAAATAAAACATGAGCAAAAACATATCAATGGCAAATTGTTCACTGCTAGTATCGGGAACATAAGTGATTAATTTTTGAAGTTCGATTAAGGAAAGGATATGATCTTTGGATTTAACCTGACGTTTTGGAATTACATATTTTTTAAAGGGATAATGTGGGATAAGAATTCGGCCTGCATCATCATCATTAAAATGATCGCGGCATTTATTAAAGAGAGAACGGAAAATGATCATGTAATTAACGATGCCATTTTTAACACCGCGCGAGCGGAGAAATTCTTCGTAGCGGATTAGATATTGATAATTGATTTCGGAAACAGGCAATACCTCGCCGGAAAAATTTTTAAGGCTTAGCATCAGAAAATAATAATTCTCTTTTGTTCCTGAAGAGAGTGCGGATGTTGAATATGTATTTATAAAATCATTTATAAATTTAATAAAATCGATTTGGTAAGTTTTAGAAATATCGTTTAGCAAATGTGCCTTTATTTGAGAAACAGACATAAATTGAACACGGTCACCAAGTTCTATATACCGTTTTCTGTATTTATGAATCACTTCACTTATTCGTTGATTAAGAAATTCTTTATTTGTTCCGGATTTGACAGTTCCAGATTTATTATCCATGTCTTTTGGAAGAATATATAAATCAGAAGGGATGTAATTAATCTTTCGATTATGTGTAATGCGGATTTTAATGTTGGAAGTACCGTCATTTTTGAGATCATTTTTGCCCTTTAGTACTACTGCTTTAAATGTTGGCATATATTATGTTATACAGATTATTCATAAACTATTCATAATTAAATATAGCATAAAGGTACATAAAATCGTGTTCAGGATAAGAAAATAATCACTTATTTAAATAAAATCAAGAGAAAAAAATGTGTATATTTGCCAATGCTAAAACAAAGAAGATAGCAGCGAAATACAGCAGTGAGTAGGCCTGCAGAGAATAGCAGGGACACGAAAAAAAAAAGGTTCTTTACATTTTTGCCCAGGTGGTGGAATTGGTAGACACGCTAGTTTCAGGGACTAGTGAGCGTAAGCTTGTGCAGGTTCGAGTCCTGTTCTGGGCACTCAAAAACAAACAATGACAAAAGCGCTTTTTTTTAAAATTGAGCGCTTTTTTATTTTTTTGACAATCTTAACTAATCGACTGCACTTAAATCGTTAATAAATTGTTCAGTTGATATTATTACAATAATTCCATTTAATTAGTCCTTACTCAATTTGAATATTGTAAACCCCTTTTACCAATATTTTATTTGAGCCTGGAAAATCGGTTAACTCAATAAAATCATTATTTGTCCGACCGGTTTTTATGTCAGTTTTTCTCAGAAAAATAATTTCATCAGTTTCATTTTCAAATACGAGAACATAATTTTCATTTTCAGAAGTAATAATTGCCGTTTTTGGTAATGACAAAACCGTGTCGGATGCCACAACTATTTCTCCCTCAACAAATTGACCATTAACCAAACGTGTATTTTTTAAATTTTCAATCTCGGCTAAACAGTCTATAGACATTGTGTTTTCATTGATTGATTTGCCTACTGAAATTAATTTTGCAGCAAATTTCTCTTTTTTATTTCCGGTAGCCTGAAATTCAACTTTTTGACCGGATTCAATTTTGTTTATGTCTTTCTCAAAAACTGAAATCTTTAGCTGAAAGGTTTCAATATCAACTATTTCGGAGATTGTCTCTGCTGGTTGAACATACTGCCCAATAGTTGCATATATTCGGTTAACATACCCTTTCATGGGGGCTTTTAATGTGTATGACGTATAAAAAGTTCCACCTTCAATTTTTGAAATATCCAAACCGATATTCTGAAGTTTCACAACAAGTGCATTGAATTTTGCGTTTTCGGCATTGTAGGCACTTTCGGCTAAAACTAAATCTTTTTTTGCACCTATATTATCATTACTTAATTCTGTTGCTCTTTCAAAATCACTTTTAAGTCGTTTAATAAGTGCAGCCGATTCAGCAAAATCCTTTTGCATGTCAATAAATTCATTCCCCGAAATATCAAATAACAATCCACCTTTACTGACAAATTGCCCTGGATTACAGTGAATTTTAGTAATGACTCCTGGCACAGGCAAACTTATTTGTGCTTGTCCACTAACCGACGGAATAATATTTCCGGTAAAATGAACTAAATCAGAAAATGATGCCAATACAAGCTCACCAAATTCCATGTTTTCCGATTGAAACTGGGCTTTTGTGATTTCAATCAACCCTGATTCGGGTTCTGTTATTTCGGCTGTTTTGGTTTTGCATGAAAACTGCAATACACTGAACATGATTAATATAAATGTAATATTTCGTTTCATCTCATTAAAATTATAAGTTTTCAATTGTATTCGAAATAACCTGTCCGTCAAAGTCATACATGTGTGCTCCCTTTTTTAATTGTGCTTGTATGTAAAAGCATATCATCATGGTCGTTTTATTTTTTATTTTGAAAAATATTTTATTTCGGAAGTGGAAATATTATAACCATATATGTTCTCATAATATTCCATCTGAATTTGGACTGCGGTTTCATAACTGCTAACAAACTGGTAAAAATTTATTTCGCCCAGTTCGTATGATTTTAAAGCAGTCCGCATGATTTCATCGTGCAATAATTTTCCTGAAGTATTGTAATAATCAAGCAAAGCTTTGTACTTATTCTGCTGGTTCATCAATTCGCCAAGCCTGTTTTTTATCAAAACCATTTCGTTTTGTGAGAGCAAATTTTGTGCTTTGCCTGAAATTTTTGCGGCCTGAGTTCTTCCCTTGTCGCTTCCAAAAAACAGCGGAACCGCAACTCCAACCTGAAACCCGTGATAATATTTTGAATTTTCAAACCGATTTGATCCCAGGAAATAATTAAACGAAAAATCAGGGAGTGTTTTGTTTTTCGATACCTGAATGAGTGAATTAAAATAATCATTTTCCAATTTCAGCAATTGATAAACAGGGAGTGAATCAGGGGTAAAGGATATTGAAGGCAACAATTCCGGCACTTCCGATACTTCAAAATCAGCATCGTAATTCATAATAATCTTCAGTTTCTTAAATGCGTTTTCAATTTCAACATTCAATGCATTTAAAACAATTGAAAGCTGATTTCTTTTTGCCTTTATATTTAAAACCTCCAAATGGCTGATATCACCTTTACCCTCTCTTTTTTCAGAAACAACAAGCAACTGGTTAAATAAACTATCGAGCATTTTTGAAACATCACGTTTATTTATTAGCATTTGTAAATTAAAAAAAGCATTCGAAACATTTTTTGCGCATTCGTTTTTTTGGATATTTAATCTGGCTTCGGCCATAGAAATTTCAATTTGTTTCGATTTACCTTCAGCTGAGTATAAAGTAGGGAAACTCATACTTTGTTCGATGCCAAAAACATTTAACGGGCGACCGTTTTCGGCAATATTATTCTGGTCGGTTCCATACGTTAGGTTTGTTTTTCCGGGAGCAAATGCTGTCTTTCTCAACATTTTACTCTCTTCTACCTTCATCGAAAACACTTGTACTTCCCGGTTGTTTTGCAAGGCAATTTCCACAACCTCTTTCAACTGTAATTTTTTATCCTGACTATTTGCTGACACCGCGGGAATCAGAAAAAAGAAGAGAAGCATAATGGTTTTGGTGCGAATAACTTTAAAAGGAAACAAGCGGATACTTTTTACATTGTAAAATACTTCGAATAACAATGGTAATGCAATCATGGTGAGCAAAGTAGAAGTAAACAATCCACCAATAACCACAGTTGCAAGCGGACGCTGAACTTCGGCACCCGCTCCTGTTGAAATTGCCATTGGCAAAAATCCCATTGCTGCCGCACCAGCAGTTAACATTACAGGTCGCAGCCTGTTTTTAGTCCCCTTCATAATTAATTCGCGCATATTTGTCATTCCTTCATGTTGCAGTTCTTTTAAATGTTCAATCAACACAATTCCGTTTAAAACAGCGATTCCAAAAAGTGCAATAAAACCCACACCTGCCGATACGCTAAACGGCATTCCACGCACCCATAAAAGAAAAACTCCACCAACTGTGGCCAAAGGAATTGCGGTAAAAATCATAATCGCATCTTTAAGCGAACCAAAAGCAAAATGAAGGAATATAAATATCAAAAGTAAAGCAACCGGAACTGCTAATATCAAACGTTTGGTGGCGTTTTGCAGGTTCTCGAACTGTCCTCCATATTCAATATAATTTCCCGGTGCGAGTTTTATATTTGCATCTATTTTTTTCTGAATATCTTCAATAACAGATTGTAAATCGCGATTTCTAACGTTTACACTCACAACAACCCTGCGTTGTGTATTGTCACGCGATATCTTTGCCGGACCTTCTGAGTATTCGATTTCGGCCAATTCAGAAAAAGGCACAAGTGTCCCCGATGATACAGGTACCTGAAGTTGTCGAATATTGTCAATATCGGTGCGGTTTTCATTATCAAAGCGCATTACCATATCGAATCGTTTTTCGCCTTCGAAAACCACTCCAGTTATTTTCCCGCCAAAAGCCGCAGATAAGTATGTGTTTAACGTATTGATGTCAACACCATAATATGCAGTTTTACTTCGGTTATAATTTACCCTAATTTGCGGCAGTCCCTGAGTTTTTTCCAAAATAATGTCGCTAGCCCCGGGAATATCGGCAATCAGGTTTTTTACTTCAAGCGCCTTTTTGTTGATATAATCGAGATTTTCTCCAAATATTTTTATGGCAATATCAGAACGTACACCGGTAATAAGTTCATTAAAACGCATTTCGATGGGTTGGGTAAATTCATATTCTATTCCCGGAATTACAGAAAGTGCTTCTTTAAAACGATCAGCAAGTTCTTCCTTACTTTCAGCAGAAATCCATTCTTCTTTCGGTTTCAGTTTAATAATCATATCTATTTCCTCCATTGACATGGGGTCGGTAGGAACCTCAGCTGCACCAATACGCGAAACAATCTGGTGTACCTCATTTGGAAATTCTGTGATTAGAATATTTTCCATTTTTGTTGTCAATTCAACCGTTTTTGAAAGTGAAGTACCTGTTTTCAGAACAGGTTGTATAACAAAATCACCTTCATCAAGAGTCGGCACAAACTCTCCTCCCATTTTTGAAAATATTACACCGGTAAGAATTAATGATACCAAAGCAGCGCCAAAAACAATTTTTTTATGGTTGCATGACCATTTAATTGAGGGCAAATAAGATTTGTATGCAATATCCATCAACCAATCGGAAATGTTCCTTTTATTGCTCTTTCCAGGTTTTAGAAACAGCGCTGAGGCCACAGGCAACCAGGTTAAACCCATGATCATTGCACCAATAATAGCAAATGAAAACGAAAGTGCCATTGGGCGGAACATTTTTCCTTCTACCCCACTTAGTGAAAGAATTGGAATAAAAACAATCAAAATTATTACTTGTCCGAAAATTGCCGAATTCATCATTTTTGAGGCTCCGTCGAACGATATTCTATCCATAATTGTTTGGCGTTCATCACCTTCACTTCCCAATATTATATCCTTTTGAAGTGTCATTTTTATGGCGATAAATTCAACGATGATTACCGCACCATCTATAATAATTCCAAAGTCGAGCGCACCGAGGCTCATTAAATTGGCATCGATACCAAAAATATACATCATTGAAATTGTAAAAAGCAATGAGACGGGAATCATTGAAGCAATTACCAGTGCCGACCTTATGTTTCCCAACAAAATAATAACTGTAAGCATTACGATGACTGCTCCAAGAATGAGGTTTTCAGCAACTGTAAAAGATGTTTTCGAGATCAGTTCACTCCTCTCCAGAATGGGGTTAATAAAAACTCCTTCAGGCAGATTTTTTTGGATTTCTGCAACACGTTGTTTTACTTCGTTGATAATTACTTTTGAATTGCCATGTTTTAACATCATAATCTGACCAAGAACCGTTTCGCCCTTTCCGTTGGCAGTAATTGCCCCAAAGCGATTTGCAAAACCAAAGTGAACTTTAGCCAGATCTTTAATCAAAATTGGTCTCCCCGAGTTACTTTTAACTATAATATTTTCAATATCCTGCAACGATTTAACTTGTCCGTCCCCCCTGATAAAATAGCTTTGATTTGTTTTTTCAATGTACGATCCACCTGAAATACTGTTGTTACCCTCAAGGGCATTAAAAACTTCCATTAAAGTAACTTCAAGACTTTTAAGCATCAATGGGTCAATAGCAACTTCGTATTGTTTTAAAAAACCGCCCCAGCTATTTATTTCAACAACCCCATTTATTCCGGATAAACGACGTTTAACAATCCAGTCCTGAATGGTACGCAAATCCATAGCCGAATATTTTCCTTCGTAACCAGGCTTTACATCAATAATGTACTGATAAATTTCCCCCAACCCTGTGGTAATTGGCCCCATATCAGGAGATCCGTAAATTTCAGGAATATTTGCAGATGCGGATTTAATTTTTTCAGCAATTAACTGACGGGGAAGATAAGTTCCCAAATTATCATCAAAAACAACAGTTACAACCGAAATTCCAAATTTCGAAATTGAACGAATTTCCTGTACCCCCGGTAAATTTGCCATTTCCATTTCCACGGGAGCAGTAATAAATTGTTCAATTTCCTGAGTCGATAAGTTGCCCGAAGTTGTGATTACCTGCACCTGGTTATTTGTAATATCAGGTACTGCGCCTACTGGAATTTTGATAACTGCATACATTCCAAACGCGGCGACACTTAAGGTAAATAGTATTACAATGAGTTTATTCCTAACGCTAAAATCTATTATTTTCTCTAACATATTAGTATGATTTTTGGTCGGCAATACAAGGATTTTCCAGAAATAAAAGGTTCAGTTTTAAAACTTAAAGTTATATTTTTTTCAGATGGTTAAATATACCAACCTATTTTGAGATTTAGTGCAATTGTTTATTAAAAATCAAACAAGTTGAAAATAACTATTTTGACAAAGTTTAAAACAACCAATTTCCAGGTATAATACATGTGATTTTTATCACACATGAAACTGGCTAAATAATCATCCGTTAGTGTGCCGAATTTTTGCCATGCTCCTTCCATCAATTCATTATAACACATTTCAAAATAAAAGTAAATGAGTATTGAAAGAGCCTGAAATTTAAGCGAATAATGGTTGACTTTGTTTTCAAAGTTACATTACATAACCATCATTAAAACACAAGCATTTGCGCATATAATCCATGTAAACTCATTTTAATAGCGGTAAATTTCATTAATGATTTTTCGAAGGAGTTTTCGAAGGATTTAAAGGAACATACCGAAAATCCTTATTTAAATAGAGTAGGTAAATTTTAAAACAATCAAAAAAATGAAAGTATTTGTACAAAAAACAAGTCGAATGGCAATGGTATTTTTATTCATTGCAGCAGGTATGATGTTAACCAGTGCGGTTCATGCACAAAACAAGTTTATTCTTTCAACAACCGAGTTTACTGTTAAAAACGGCCATTCCAGCCAGTTTGAAGAAGGAATAAAAGCATGGAAAGCCTGTTATATTGAAAACAAAGGGGAATGGACCTGGACAATATGGAAAAGGTACAACGGAAAAGGGTCGGCGTATGTGATGGCATCGAATATGGCCAATTGGGCTAAAATGGATGACGAAAATGATGAAGCAGGTAAAAAATGCTGGCAGATTGCCATTGATAAAATCATACCTCATATTGAAAGTGCAGAAGACAATTTTGCAACAAGTATGCCTGAAATAAGCAAAACCGGGGCTACTGAATGGAATGTAATTTGGGTAACATTTTTCAGGGTCGAAAACAGCACAATTTTCAATGCTACAATTAAAGAAATCAGCGACATAATGGAAAAAACAGAAGGTGATAAAAGAGGTTATTGGTACAGCACTGCTGGTGGAGGTCCGGATTCTCCTGATTATTACGTTACCACTCCTTTTAAAAACTTTGCTGAACTTGATGCTGAACGTGATGGAGTTTGGACTTTGGTTGAAAAAGCCAAAGGCAAAGAAGCCACAGAGAAAATGCGTAATGATTTCAGAAGTGCAGTATCAAATTCATGGGGTTATATTTATAAAAGAATGGGCGATTTAAGCAACGATCAGCCAAGATGATAACAATGCTTGCAGTAGAAATCTGGTGAAAGCCGTTTTTTAATTCAACCCAAATTGAAGGATAAAATAAGGTTATGCACTTAGTACAGTGTCCATTTGTAAAGCTTTCAATAAAATAAAAGATATGTTTATCTTAAATCAATTCAATTATGATTATATTGTGTATATAAATACCTAAAAATGTTCCCTTAACAGTTTTTATTAAGCCGAAAAGCTGATTCAGCAATTTGGTACTGATAATAATTTGAAAATGAATAGTATGAAGGGAAGATTGGGGGGAAGATCAAAACAGACTATAAAAATTATTATTCCACAAACTGAATCACTTAAATGTAATTCAAATGAAGATAAAAATTCAGTCCGGCCGCTTTCGGGAATCAACGTGGAATTTTCGGTTTTGATTGATTTAAATGACCTGATTTCAGGAATCGATGGTTATGTATGGGCTACATGGAATTCGCTGCAAGCCGAAGTTATAAGTAATGCACTTAGAGTTCAGAATATTGAATTGGAAATAGTAAAAGTTGAACATGGAAACAAAGTTTTGCATTTATTAAAAGTAACAAAAGAAGAAGATATTATGATTGTAACAGATTTTATACAAAATGAAAAAAGCGGGTTAAATCTAAGGCCTGACTGGACATATCCGGATGGAAAGCGAAATGCAAGTTTTGACAAATGGATAAATCAATAATTCCCCGTATTCCAGCACTTTCAGAAAATGCAACATTGCGTTATCTGGCGTTTTCTTCGCTGTATCTGGCACAAGGAATTCCTGAAGGAATGATAGTTTTTGGGTTACCAGCATGGATGGCAGCAAATGGATTAAGTGCAACAGAAATTGGCAGTTTTGTAACCATATAATTTCTACTTTGAGTCTTGTAATGATTAACCCCTTTTATGGATAGTTTCATTGACCGATTATTAGCGAATAAATTGAAATTCAGCTTATGACGAAGATTACTACATTGCAGTTGAACGTGATTTTGTCATGATTCTCAGACAAGAGAAACTGATTAAAAATTAATAAAAAAAAAACGGGAAACGCCGAAAACCGATTAGAGTAGGCAATAAAAAATATGGAAATGAAAAAAATGAATTTTTTGGGAATTGCCACTTTATGTTTTGGTTTTTCCCTATTAGTTGCCGGATGTGGTGCACCGGCAGACAAGAAAACATCAGCGGTTACTGCTGAGCAGGTTGCTGTTAAACCAGACCTTACCGCAATTAAAGCTGAAATCCAGGCTTTGGAAAGTGCATGGTCTGAAGCTGATAATGCCCGCGATGCAAATGCTGTAGCTGCTTTTTATGCAGATGATGCAGTAAGTATGTCAAATGATAAACCGGCACAGACAGGCAAAGCGGCTATTCTGGCAGATTTAGAAGAAGGTATGGGTAAAAAAGTTGTTGGAAACACTGTTTCGTACGAAACGCTGGAAGTTTTTGGTGATGAAAACATTGTAACCGAGATTGGAAAAGCAACTATAAAAGATGCATCCGATAATGTAGTATCCACAGGCAAATACATGGCTGTCTGGGAAAAACGCAATGGAAGTTATATTTGTATCAGAGACATTTACAACAACGATTCTAAGGAAAAATAATACTTTCATAAATATAAAAGTAAGAGGTAGTATCCGAAAAAACTTCCTCTTACTTTTTCTATTTGAATCTCAACTTGCCCGGAACAATTATAAATGTGAAATCACTAGTGGTGCGTTAATTTTTAATATTTTATTATAATACATTAAAATACAAGTATATACAAACGTTCTTTGATTTTGAGATTTGAATTGACTTAAGGTTCAATTTTGCACTTAAAAAGTGTAATTTATGAATTCAG
>JBGSMW010000090.1:0-101731 GCA_041739985.1 Draconibacterium sp.
CGCCACAGATCTTTTGAAAACTTTATAACAAATTTAATATCAGGATTAATTGCTTACTGTTTTTTCCCTAAAAAACCAGCTATAAAATACGAGTCAATACAAACAGACCAATTGGCTTTATTTTAAATCGAACTCAGGTTACTACAAAAACATTTTAAAATATCATACGGAATAGCCGAACACCGTAATACAAAGTAGGCGCAAAACATTTTAATATTTAAAAATTATGACAACTTTATTACAAACAATTACAAAATCGGTAAAGCATTGGTACATACCACTGATTATCGGCATTATTCTAATCGCTGCAGGCATTTACGTTTTTATGGTGCCGCTTGAAACTTACGTGACGCTTTCCGTACTTTTCAGTATTTCCTTTATTATTATAGGAATATTGAAAATTTTCTTTTCAATCCGAAATCACAAAATCCTGAAAGGATGGGGATGGTATCTTGTAGGCGGTCATCTTTCATTAGCTGTGGGAATTATTCTCAGTATTTATCCCGGTATATCTATTGTCATATTGCCTTTTGCAGTGGGGTTTATTTTACTTTTCATCTCGTTTCTCCTTCTGAGATTCTCTTTTGAAATGAAAAACCTGGAAATTCTCAGTTGGGGAAATGCTGCTATATTAAGTGTGTTAGGAATTATTTTTTCTTTCATGCTTGTTGTAAGTCCTCTGATTTCCGGAATTTCACTGGTAGTGATCACTGGAGTTGCATTTATTTTTACCGGCATATCTTCGATAGTTCTCTCCTTTGACCTCAAAAAAGTAAAGAAGATACATCAAAAATTAAGTTCTGAATTGAAAAATGGAGTGGCCTCCATTAAGGAGGAAAGAGACCAGGTTTATGCTGGTAGCTAAATTCTTAAAATTTAAACACATAGCCACATAGGACACATAGAAATAACACATAGAATAATATTAAAAATGTGTCTTAAACCATGTGCCCTGTGTTTATCAAAATTACAGACAGATACAAATGAAAAATAATGTAACACTTGTTTTATCGGGAGGAGGTGCCCGTGGATTGGCTCATATTGGAGTGATAGAAGAGATGGTAAGCCGGGGATATAAAATAAACTCAATAGCCGGCACATCAATGGGTGCCCTGGTAGGTGGAGTGTACGCAGTTGGAAAAATGAACGAGTATAAAGAGTGGGTGTACAATTTGGACAAGCAGAAAATATTTAAACTGTTGGATTTTTCTTTCAGTAACCAGGGGCTGATTAAGGGCGACAAAGTGCTGAACAAAATGAAAGAATTTATACCAGATGCTAATATTGAAGATCTGAATATTAAATATACTGCTACAGCTTATGATCTTTCCAAAAATAAAGAAATAGTGTTTAAAGAAGGTAGTCTTTATAATGCAATAAGAGCATCCATTTCTATTCCTACGGTTTTTACTCCTGTTGTCACTGGTGATTCGGTGCTGGTGGATGGCGGCGTTGTAAACAATATTCCCATTAGGAATGCCATCAGAACTGAAAATGATACACTGTTTGCTGTGTATGTAAATGCTGTTGTTCCTGTGCAGCGTATTAAAGTTCCTGAAAAAAGTAAAAAGCAGGCCTTATACATTCAAAAAATCAATGAGTTTAGAAATAGTCTGAATAAGTCAGGTGCCACAGATGAAAGAAAAAAGTTCCACTATTTTAATCTCATTAACGACACAATAGCTGTAATGACAAATCATCAGGCGTCAACAATAATTAAAAATAATCCACCGGATATTCTGGTGGAAATATCCAAAAAATCCTGCGGAACGTATGATTTTTATAAAGCTGAAGAACTTGTGGAAATGGGGAGGTGCGCTGCCCGGGAAAAACTGGATTCACTTATAAATTCCAATTCATAACATGAGTTTTACACAAATGGACATCCAGCATTTATTCGATGACCTGACCGATGGGTTATGGGATTTTGATATACCTAATAAAATAGTATATCTGAGTCCCAGTGCTTCAAAATTGCTTGGTCATGAACAACCTGTAATTCAAAAGTACGAAGAAATATTAAACAAGTCTGTTCATGAGGACTTCAAGGTCAAACTAAAGGATGAGCTTGGACAATTATTAAGAAATAAAATTGATAATTTAGATATTGAAATCAAAATAAGTTTCTCCTTAAACGAGTGGAAATGGATTCATTTAAGAGGGAAGATAATTTCGAGAGAGACAGATGGAAGTCCGAATCGCCTTTTGGGGTCTGTTACAGATATTTCAAAATGTAAAAAAGCAGAGGAAGAAATCAAAAAGGAAAGAAAAATATCAAGGTCAGTAATTGATAATCTGCCTGTAACAATTTATATTATGGACAACAAGGGCAGGAAAAACGTATCAAACAAAACTGATTGTGAATTGATGGGTGTTAATGAAGAATCTGAAGTGATTGGAAAGACTGACCTTGAACTTTATCCGGGAAAAATAGGAGAACGGGGACACAAAGATAATATGAATGTTATCAAGAATAAAAAACCGGTTGTGAATCGTGAGGAAGCTTTTATTGATAAGAATGGGATTCAAAAATGGTTGTTAACGAGTAAGATACCACTTTTCAATGATAATAATCAAATATTAGGTCTCTTGGGAATTGGAATAGATATTACAGAACAAAAAAACCTACAGGAAAAAATTTCAGAATCTGAAACTTTTTACCGGACACTAATTAATATATCCCCAAACGGAGTTGTAGTTACAGATTTGGATGGGAAGATAACCTTCATATCAAAAATGGCCTATAAGATTTTTAAGATACCGGAGTGTGAAAATCAAATTGGGGAATCAATCTTTAACTGGGTGGCTCCTGAAAGTCTCGCTATGGCAAAAGCACATTTCAGGGAAGTGCTTGAAGGTAAAAGACCCCAAAAATCTGAGGAATATAATTGTTTGAGTTCTGATAAAAGTGAGTTCTGGGCAGAAATGTCCTCTTCCCCACTTTGTGATTTTAATGGCAACAAAGTGGGACTAATGTTAGTCAGCCGTGATATAACTGATCGTAAAAAAATAGAAGAGGATTTAATATCTGCAAAGAACAAGGCAGAAGAAAATGACAAACTAAAGACAGCTTTTTTGCACAATATCTCACACGAAATAAGGATCCCTTTAAACGCAATAGTCGGATTTTCCTCTCTGTTGGATAATTTGAATTTAAGTAGAGATCAACAAAAATCATATATTGAAATTATCAACAAAAGCAGTGATCATCTATTGGAAATAATTAGTGGTATCCTCGAATTATCGAATATTGAAGCCGGCATTGTTAAGGTAAATGAAAATGACCTGGATTTAAATGACCTGATAGAAGATCTGTTTAATCAGTTTAATCTGGATTCTGAAAGAAAAAATATTCAATTGGAACGTTCTTTTGGCATTCGGGATGAAAAAGTTATTATAAAATCCGATAAAACAAAAATTTTTCAGATTCTATCGAATTTAATATCCAACTCACTTAAATTTACGGATAGTGGTACGATTAAATTTGGTTACAGAGTGGAAGAAAACAACCTTCATTTTTATGTTTCAGATACCGGAAAAGGGATACCAGAGAATGAATTCCAAAAAATATTTGACCGGTTCTACCAGGTAGAACACACCTTAAACAGGCTTTACGAAGGAACAGGATTGGGTTTGTCGATTTGCAAAGCTTATGTGGAATTGTTGGGTGGACAAATCTGGCTTTCATCCAAAGTCGGAGAAGGAACCACATTCAATTTTACTATACCATTTAACAGGGTTTACACTTCATTAAAAAGCAATAACAACTTTTATACTAAGGAACAAAACACCGTTACAAAAAACAAAACTATTCTTATAGCTGAAGATGATGAAAATAATTTCAGATTATTATGCGAAAATCTGCAATCTCTGGGTTATAGTATTATCCGGGCAAAAGATGGTTTTGAAGCAATAGAAATTGTTAAATCTGAACCAAAAATTGACTTGATATTAATGGATATTAAAATGCCGGTTTTAGATGGTTTTGAGGCAACAAGGAGAATTAAAGATATTCATCCGGATCTTCCTGTAATAGCTTTAACCGCCCATTATTCTGAATCAGATCAGAAAAATGCCACGAATATTGGTTTTGTAGATTTTATTTCGAAACCATATTCACGAAGTGTTCTTATTGAAACTTTAAACAGGATACCAAATTAGGACAGGTATTTTTTGACATTTCCGGCAAACTTAAGTCTGAAATATCAAATTACTTTATATGTCTTCCCCTCTTTTACTGCTTCCGTATTTTCAAAAATGGTCCTGGCTTCATTTTCAAATAATTTTATGTCGTTATATCTAGCTGAGAAATGACCAATCAATAACTTTTTTGCATTTGCCAATTTAGCCATATTTGCAGCATCGATAGTGGTTGAATGCATTGTTTTAGTAGCGAAATCACGCATACTTTCCAGAAAAGTTGCTTCATGGTATAAAAGATCCACATTTTTAATAACCTCTATTAATGGCAAATGAAAAGCAGTATCGGTGCAAAAAGCATATGATCTTGGCTGTAAAGGCTGATTAGTAAGTTTTTCGTTTGAAATTATTTTTCCTTCCGATGTAATAAAATCGGCACCATCCTTTATTTCTTTTATTTTGGCGATTGGAATTTTATATTCCGTTATCGTTTCCCTTTTAATATTTGCCAACTTAGGTAATTCACGGAAAAGGAATCCACAAGTTGAAATACTGTGTTTTAATGGAAATGAAAGTACTTCAACACGTTTATCTACAAATATTTGTTGTGGCTTTTTAAAGTTTAAGGGATGAAAAATAAGGTTCAAACTTAAATCACCTTTTAAAAAATTGAGTTGGGGTTGAAGCAGGGTTTTGATTTCAGACGGAGCGTAAATGTGGATGTCAGTTTTTAAACCCAACAAGTTTAGTGTCGAAATTAACCCGATTAGCCCGTAATAATGGTCGCCATGTAAATGCGAAATAAATATGTGTTTTATTTTACTAAACCCTATTTTATTTCGGCGGAGTTGAATTTGTGTTCCTTCTCCGCAATCGATCAAAAAAAACCGCCCAAGTATGTTTAATACCTGGGCGGTGGGATATCTGTCTGAAGTAGGAAGAGCTGAATTACTGCCGAGTATGGTTAATTCAAAAGGCATTTCTTAATTAAGATTTTCCTTTTTCTCAAGTAATTGTTTCGCTTCATCAACCGTATTTGTTATTAACAAAATGGTATCCAACATTGAAATTTTTACAAGATTTTCCACATCGGGTTGCAACCCACACAATATAAAGGTTCCAATTGCATCTTCGCACAAGCGGTTTGCGACCAGCACCGAACGTAAACCTGATGAGTCGCAGTAATTACAACTGCTTAAATCAAGTACGATGTTTTTTTCACCCTTAGTATTTATTACAACAAGCTCCGATTTTAAATCAGGTGCGTTGTAAGTGTCCAGTCTGTCGGAATTTACCTTAACCAAGGTATGATTTCCATTCTTTATAATTTCGAATACCATGCCTCAATTTACGAAATTCTCATTTAATTGCAAGTCTTGATTACTTTTCTTTTTTCTCTTTTTCTTCCATCTGAGCTTTCAACTCTGCCAATTCGCTAATGTCACCCAAAGTAGTTTTCTCGATACTGATGGTTTCAGTTACTGGTTTTTCTACTTTTTTAGTGCGGGTTTGTGTTTTGCGTTTTGCATTGTCTTCGGCGCGTTTCTCATCCTCGGCAATCCTTGAATGTGAAACGATAATGCGTTTTGCAGATTTATTGAATTCGATTACCTTGAAATCAAGTTTTTCGTCTTGTTTTACTGAGGTACCATCTTCCTTTACAAGGTGACGGGGAGTTGCAAATCCTTCAACACCGTATGGAAGTGCAATTACAGCGCCTTTATCCATCAATTCAACAACTGTTCCTTCATGAATTGAATCGGCAGTGAAAATTGTTTCGAAAACATCCCATGGATTTTCTTCCAGTTGTTTGTGTCCAAGACTCAAGCGACGATTGTCCTTGTCAATGTCAAGTACCACAACCTGAATTTCTTCACCAATAGCTGTAAATTCAGATGGGTGTTTGATTTTTTTCGTCCAACTCAAGTCAGAGATGTGAATTAAACCATCAACTCCTTCTGCAATTTCTACAAATACACCAAAGTTGGTAAAGTTGCGAACTGTTGCATTGTGTTTGCTTCCAACGCCAAAAGTTGATTCGATGTTTTCCCAAGGATCTGATTTAAGCTGTTTGATGCCTAACGACATTTTGCGTTCGTCGCGGTCAAGCGTCAAAATTGAAGCTTCAACTTCGTCACCAACTTTAAGGAAGTCCTGAGCGCTGCGCAAATGCTGGCTCCAGCTCATTTCCGAAACGTGGATCAAACCTTCAACACCCGTTGCAATTTCAACAAATGCACCATAATCGGCAATTACAACTACCTTACCTTTTACTTTATCACCAATGTTGAGTTTTTCATCTAAATTATCCCATGGGTGAGGAGTCAATTGTTTTAAACCAAGTGCAATACGTTTTTTATCATCATCGAAATCAAGGATAACAACGTTTAATTTCTGGTCTAATTCAACAATTTCGCTTGGGTGTGAAATTCTTCCCCATGAAAGGTCGGTAATGTGGATAAGTCCGTCAACTCCGCCAAGATCCATAAATACACCATAAGAAGTGATGTTTTTAACGGTTCCTTCAAGTACCTGTCCTTTTTCCAGTTTACCAATAATATCTTTTTTCTGTTGTTCAAGTTCCGCTTCGATAAGAGCTTTGTGCGAAACAACAACATTTCTGTATTCGTTATTGATTTTAACAACTTTGAATTCCATGGTTTTACCCACAAATACATCGTAATCACGAATAGGTTTAACATCAATTTGTGAACCTGGCAAGAATGCTTCGATTCCAAATACATCTACAATCATACCGCCTTTGGTACGACATTTAATGTAACCTTTGATAATTTCATCTTTGTCAAGAGCTTCGTTAACGCGATCCCATGAACGAGTAGCACGGGCTTGTTTGTGAGAAAGAATCATCTGGCCTTTTTTGTCTTCAAGGCTTTCGATGTAAACATCTACTTTGTCGCCAACTTTCAATTCAGGATTGTAGCGGAATTCGTTCACGCTCACAATACCATCTGATTTGTAACCGATGTCAACAACAACTTCGCGTTTGTTTAAAGAAATAACTGTACCAGTTAATACCTCTTTTTCAGATACTGTGTTTAAAGTATCGTTATACAAATTGGCAAGTTTATCTCTCTCTTTTTCAGAGTAAGCGTCAAGGCCAACTTCAAGGCTTGACCAGTCAAATTCATCAGGTTCAGCCGATGTTTCTTTGACTTTTGTTTTAGGTTTTTTCTCAGCAACTGCTTCAGTTTTTTCTTCTGCAGTAACTTCTTCGATTGTTTCTGTCGTTGGTTCTGTTTCTTCTTCAGCAACAACCTCTTCTTCTTCCAAAGTTTCTTCTTCGGCAACAATTTCTTCAACAGCCTCAGTTGTTTCCTCAGCAACTTCTTCAGCTACTTCCGATACTTCTTCAGCAACCTCACTGTTTGTTTCAGCCACTGTTTCAGCAGCTACTTCTGTTTCCTGAACCGGAGTTTCGTTAACTTCGTTTTCAAGATCTTCATTTTTCTTTTCAGTCATGTAATTCAAATAAAATTAATGAGTTAGACATTATAATTAATTAAAACGCGCGCAAAAGTATAACTTAATTCATTTATTTCAAAAGGATTGTATATTTATTTCAGAATAGAGTTCTATTAATTTACCTGTGTAAACCATAATAACTACTTTGCTTGCTCTGTTTCTTTTGTTAATTTTGAACCTCGAAAATTATAACTGAGAAAAATTGATTATTTCGATTTGAAATCAAACTAAAAATAAATCCAAATGAAAGGAATTATTCTTGCTGGCGGCTCAGGGACAAGACTTTACCCAATTACACGTTCGGTATCAAAACAAATATTACCGGTTTACGATAAACCAATGATTTACTATCCGCTATCTGTTTTAATGCTGGCTGGTATCCGGGAAATCCTTATAATTTCAACCCCAACTGATATTGGATTGTATGAAAATTTACTAGGCGATGGCTCGCAGTTGGGAATTCAGATTTCATATAAAATCCAACCCTCCCCCGATGGTTTGGCGCAGGCTTTTATTCTGGGAGAAGAGTTTATTGGTGATGATAATGTTTGTCTGATCCTGGGTGATAATATTTTCTATGGATATAATTTTAGAAGTATTCTGGAAGAAGCGGCCAATTTAAAGGACGGTTCAATTGTATTTGGGTATTATGTAAACGACCCTGAACGTTATGGCGTAGTTGAATTTGATGCATTAGGAAAAGTTATCAGTATTGAAGAAAAACCAGAAGTTCCGAAATCAAATTATGCAGTTACGGGACTCTATTTTTACTCAAATGATGTTGTCGAAAAGGCTAAAAGCCTGAAGCCTTCAAAACGTGGTGAACTGGAAATTACTGATTTAAACCGTTTATACTTAGAGGAAAACAGGTTGAATGTAAAACTTCTTGGACGTGGATTTGCCTGGCTTGATACCGGCACTCATGATAGTTTACTGCAGGCATCGAATTTTATTGCAACTATTGAGCAAAGACAGGGATTAAAAGTTTCCTGTATCGAAGAAATTGCATTTAAAAAAGGATTTATTAACAAAGAACAATTGCTGGAACTTGCTCTACCCTTGAGTAAAAACCAATACGGCCAGTATTTAATTCATTTAACAGAAAGACAAATCTTCCCCTTCTAACTAACAGAAATGAAAATTACAAAAACACCCATACCTGGACTTTTAATTATCGAACCTAACGTTTTCGATGATCAACGTGGATATTTTTTTGAATCTTTTCAACTCCAGCGGTATATTGATGCAGGAATTGATTGTCAATTTATTCAGGATAATGAATCCAAATCGGTGAGAGGTGTTGTGCGCGGTTTACATTATCAGTTAAATCCTGTCGCACAGGCAAAATTAGTCCGCGTTGTTCAGGGGTCAGTTTTTGATGTTGCCGTTGATTTGCGCCTGGGTTCGCCAACCTTTGGGGAGTGGTATGGAATTGATCTTGATAGTACTTCTAAAAAGCAGTTATACATTCCACGCGGATTTGCGCATGGTTTTTCGGTGCTTAGCGAAACTGCAATTTTTATTTACAAATGCGACAATGCATATAGCCGTGAAAATGAGCGGGCAATAAATGCTTTTGATCCAAAACTGGCAATCGATTGGCAATTAAAAGAATCGGAATGGAAGATTTCTGAAAAAGACAAGGTTGCCCCTTTATTTGACAAAGCAGAAATGAATTTTACTTTTTCAAAATGAAGATTTTAATTACAGGTGCAAACGGCCAACTAGGCAGTGAAATAAAACTACTGTCAAACGAATTTCCCGACTGGCAGTTTTTATATACTGATATTGATGAACTTGATATTACAAATGAAAGCGAAGTAAAAGATTTCTTTCAACATGAAAAACCTGATTTTGTAATTAATTGTGCAGCATACACAGCAGTTGACAAAGCTGAAAATGATGTTGAAGCAGCCGAAAGAGTAAATGCACTTGCCCCAAAACTTTTGGCTAAATATGCAAATAAAACAGGTTCAAAAATAATTCATATTTCAACCGATTATGTTTTTAATGGCGAAGCACATGTTCCTTATTCAGAAGAAGATAAGGTAAATCCTGCAGGTATTTATGGTAAAACAAAATTACAGGGGGAAATCAATTGCTTTGAAGAGAATCCTGATTCTTTGGTAATCCGAACTTCATGGCTTTATTCAACTTTCGGAAATAATTTTGTAAAAACCATGCTGCGACTTGCGGGCGAACGCGATAAATTAAATGTAGTTTTCGACCAGGTAGGAACACCAACAAATGCAGCCGATTTAGCCGGGGCAATTTTATCAGTTATTCAAATTTCAGAAAAAGACAAGGGGAAATTTGTGCCTGGAATTTATCATTATTCAAATGAAGGAGTGGCAAGTTGGTATGATTTTGCAAAAGCAATTTTTGATATTACCGGCGTAAAATGTGAAGTTTCACCAGTTCTTTCCGATCAATTTCCAACCCCGGCAAAACGACCAAATTATAGTGTATTGAATAAGTCGAAAATAAAAAATACATTTGGGTTAGTTATTCCTTATTGGAAAGAAAGTTTGAAAGTCTGCATTCAGAAAATTAAATGATCGCCCAAATTTCTTGGACATGATTTAAATAAAATTGTAAATTCGTTTGTAAAATATAATGCATCAGAAATGCTAACAAAAACAAAACTAATAACGGAGTTAAAAAACTTTCCGGAGCAGTTTTCGATGGATGAATTAATTGAGAAATTAATTTTTATGGAAAAAGTCGAAATGGGAAGAGAACAATCAAAACGGGGAGATGTTGTGTCAGAGGAAGAACTTGAATACGAAGTGAAAAAATGGTTCGAATAAATTGGAGTAAATTAGCTCTAAATGATTTAAAAAACATTGCTGATTTTATTTCAAAGGATTCAAAGGTTTATGCAAAACGTCACATCTCGAGAATTATACTTCAAACAAAGATTTTGAAGAAATACCCTAAAGCGGGAAAGATTACTTCTGAAATCGATGAAGAATGTGTTCGGGAGTTGGTTTTTGGAAATTACAGGATTATTTATGAAATTATTTCCGATGAGCAGGTTGATATTTTAACTGTCCATCATTCATCAAGAGATTTAACTAAAACTATAAATAAATAACACAAACAATGGATAATCAACAGTTATTAAAAGAAGTGCGTGCCAAGGCACAGGAGTGGCTTTCGGATATATACGATATGCAAACCAGAAAAGAAGTTCAGAAATTGTTGGACAATGAAGACCCAACCGAATTGATTGATTCGTTTTACCGCAGCCTTGAATTTGGCACCGGCGGGTTACGAGGAATTATGGGCGTGGGAACCAACCGTATGAATATTTACACTGTGGGCGCAGCAACCCAGGGACTGAGCAATTATCTGAAAATGAATTTCGCCAGCTTACCTCAAATTAGTGTTGCAATTGGTCACGATTGCCGCAATAACAGCCGACTTTTTGCCGAAAGCAGTGCAAAAATATTTGCCGCTAATGGTATAAAAGCGTATTTGTTTGAAGATTTGCGGCCAACACCTGAGTTGTCTTTTGCAATACGTGAATTGGGCTGCCAAAGTGGAATTATTCTTACAGCTTCACACAACCCTAAAGAATACAATGGGTACAAGGCATATTGGGACGATGGTTCGCAAATTGTTGGTCCACATGACGAAAATATTGTTGATGAAGTAGCTAAAATTAAACCCGAAGACATAAAATTTGAAGGACCGGATGATTTGATTGAAATTATGGGAGAAGAGATGGATAACAAATTTCTGGCAGAAGTAAAAAAAGTTTCAATCTCGCCTGATGTAGTTGCCAGACATAAAGACATTAAAATTATTTACACTCCAATTCATGGTACAGGTGTAAAATTAATTCCCGCCGCCCTTCGGGCATTTGGATTTACAAATATTATCAATATCCCCGATCAGGATGTCGTGAGCGGTGAATTTCCAACTGTGGTTTCGCCAAACCCTGAAGAAAAAGCTGCCATGAAAATGGCCATGGAAAAAGCTGCTGAAATTGATGCCGATGTTGCAATGGCATCCGACCCCGATGCCGACAGGATTGGTGTTGTTGTGAAAAATGACAAAGGTGAATACATTATCATAAACGGAAACCAAACTGCGCTGCTTTTCATTTACTATATCATTACAAAAATGAAGGAAGCCGGCACTTTGAAAGGAAATGAGTTCGTGGTAAAGACAATTGTTACTACCGAATTGATAGCCAAAATCGCCCGGAAAAACAAAATTGAATATTTCGATGTTTACACCGGATTTAAATTTATTGCTGAAATTATTCGCGAACTCGAGGGTAAAAAGAAATACATTGGAGGTGGCGAAGAGAGTTTTGGTTTTATGCCGGCAGATTTTGTACGCGACAAAGACGCCGTTTCTTCGTGCGCTTTAATGGCCGAAATTACTGCCTGGGCAATCGATCAGGGAAAAACTTTGTATGAATTGCTGCAGGATATTTATCTTGAATACGGTTTTTCAAAAGAAAAGATGAAATACATTGTGCGCAAAGGAAAATCGGGCGCCGAAGAGATTGAACAAATAATGACCAAATTCAGAAACGACCCGCCAAAAGAATTGGGCGGCTCGCCAATGGAATGGGTTAAAGATTACGAAACCCTTTCTGCAAAAAATTTAATTACAGGAGAAATGATTGAAATAAACCAAAAAATCACTTCAAATGTTTTGCAGTTTTTCACGCAGGATGGAACAAAAATTTCAGTTCGTCCGTCGGGTACTGAACCAAAAATTAAATTTTATTTTGAAGTGACAGGAGAATTAACTTCGCGCTCAGGTTTTGACGATGCCGAGAAAAAAGCCGAAGCAAAAATTGACGCTGTTATGGATGAATTAGGATTATAACTTTATATTCAAATCAACTAAAATTAATTAAAATGAAGATTCAAATTATTACTTCTTCACTGCTATTTGCAGCGGTTGCTGTTATGGCACAAACACCGGAACCAATGAAAATGAAACCGGAAATGACAGAAATCTGGGATCCGGAAATTGCAGTTATTACACCCGGTGAAACGCCAAAAGATGCACCCTCGGATGCAATTGTTTTGTTTGACGGAGTAGATCTTGCAACAGAATGGACAAATAGCAAAGGCGAAAAACCGGAATGGATTGTCGCTGATGGTTGTGTTACAGTAAAAAAAGGGACAGGTACAATTAAAACCAAACGTGTTTTTGAAGATTACCAGTTGCATATTGAATGGCGTGCACCTGCAGAAGTGATTGGCGAAAGTCAGGGACGTGGAAACAGCGGTATTTTTATGCAGGGTATTTATGAAGTGCAGGTTTTGGATAATTATAATAACCGCACGTACAGAAACGGACAGGCCGGCAGTATTTACAAACAACATCCACCACTTGTTAATGCCTGCAAAGCGCCGGGAGTGTGGCAAACTTATGACATTATTTATACAGCACCCCGTTTTAATGAGGATGGAATTACCTACTTTACACCGCCTACAATTACAGTTATACACAATGGCGTTGTGGTTCAGAACAATGTAAAAATGCGCGGTCCTACCGAATATATTGGTGTTCCGGAATATACGGTTAAAAAACACGGTCCCGGAAGTATTGAATTGCAGGATCATGGAAATCCAGTTAGTTTCAGAAATATATGGATTAGAGAATTGTAACTGAACATTGAAAATATATACATTTGAGCCCGGAAAATTTCCGGGCTTTTTTATGACTACACTTAACTATGACCAACCCAGGATTTACTCTTCCGTTTATTGTCCTTATTTTTTCGGTATGCTCGGTTTGTGCTCAAAATCTGGCGTTCGAAACCAATTTGCCAATTGTATATTTAAATACCGGAGGACAAATTATTTCAGATACTCCTAAAATTAGTTCAAAAATGGAGATTGCCTGGAATACAAATGGGGAGCCAAACCGTACTTCAGATATTCATTTCCACTTTATTGGCGATATAAAAATTGAAACACGCGGTTCATCTACACAGAATCTTCCAAAGAAATCGTACGGATTTGAATTAATAGATTCAACCGGTGCTGACCTGGATTTTCCGTTATTGGGCATGCCCGAAGAAAGTGACTGGATTTTATCTGGGCCTTACATCGACAAAACTCTTACCCGGAATGTTTTTGCACTTACTTTGGCAAGCCAGTTGTCTAATGCGTATGTACCACGATGCAGGTATGTTGAACTTTTTCTTAATCAACAGTACGAAGGAATTTATGTGTTAATGGAAAAAATAAAACGAGATTCGTCACGTGTGGACATTGCAAAGTTAAAAGCCGATGATTTGGAAGGAAAGGAATTAACTGGCGGATATATCGTAAAAATCGATAAAAAAACAGGAAGCTGGGGCGAAGGTTGGGTTTCAGATTTTTTCAATAAGAATAATACAAAAACAATTTACCAATATGAATACCCCAAATATGATGAAATTCAGGACAATCAGAAAAACTATATTCAGAACTATATCAGTGATTTTGAATTCGCAGTTTTTAATCATGGTGATAACGATGGAAACAGTTATTTGAAATATATAAACCGGCAATCTTTTTTCGATTTCATAATTATAAATGAAATTTCGAGGAATGTTGATGGATACCGGCTGAGTACCTTTCTTTTCAAGGAGAAAAACGGGCCGCTTCATGCCGGGCCTTTCTGGGATTTTGACCGGACTTTTGGAAATGCAAATTATTACAGTGGATGGGAAACAAATGGATTGGCATTGTGGGCCAATTTGAAAACAGACAATAATCAAGTTCCCTTTTGGTGGAAATTTATGTGTAGCGATGCAGTATTTGCGAATCCAATGCAATGCCGTTGGAAAGAACTTCGCGCCGGTAGCCTTTCCAACTCACGCATATATTCCGTACTCGATAGTTTAATTAATGTAATTGAACCTGCACTGGAAAGGAATTTTAACCGCTGGCCAATTTTGGGAGTAAAAATTTCGCCCAACTATTATGTGGGACAAACCTACACCGACGAAGTTGTGTGGATGAAAAACTGGATTGGCGACCGTTTAAATTATTTGGACCAATCATTTCCCGGAATCTGCCCCGATGAGATTCAAGTAGAGGTTGACGGTTTAATTGTAAATGTCTTCCCAAATCCATTTAAAACAAAAATAAACCTCGAAATTGGTTCCGATTCGTATCAAACGTTTGAATTTCAACTTTTTTCGGCTAATGGCAGTTTGTTGGAAAATAAAAAAATTACGGTTATTAAAGGTTGGTTAAACAAGGAAATTGAAACCCGTAATCTTAACAGTGGAATGTATTTTTACCGGGTAGTAAAAGAAAACGCTGTTATTTCCAGCGGGAAAGTCGTTAAATTTTAAGTTGAGACTTGGTTCTTTAATAAAATTTCCTTTTCAATTTATTCTCAATTAAGGTCTGAGTTTTTCAGCAGACCCTAAATATATAGGTATTCCGGAATACACAGTTAAAAAACATGGCCCTGGAAGTACTGTATTACAAGACTATGGTAATCCTGTTTGTTTTAGAAATATGTGGATTAGAGAGTTGAAATTAATTATTGCGAAGAAAATAAGTAAAGCCTGGAGAATTTTTTTAGGTTTTTTTATTGACTGAATTTCAATTTGCAGTGTTTCTCTTACATTTATTTAATCCGAAACCCAAGAAACAGAGTAATTTGAACCGTATTGATATTGTTGTAGGAAATTGGGCTGGTTTCCTTAGGTTTTAATACAAACCCCGGATAAAAAGCTATTTCGATGGAAGGTTTTATAAAATTATATTTACGCGCATTGGGCTGTAGTCCGGCTAAAACACCATAATAAAACAAGGGGAAAAAATCACTCCCGTTTTCGTTTACACGGTTATCATATTCAGGTATTTCAACATTTAAACCGTAAATAGATTTTGTTCCTTTTGTTTTTGTGTAAAAGTTTATGCCGCCAATTCCGCCACCATAAAAAAACGCCTCCGTTTTACCTGCAAATTTTGCCTGGTAAAGCACTTTAACATAACCACTTGCCGACTGGTGCCTCAATCTGAAATCCTTGCCTTCTTCAGTATCTCCCTTCAATTTTTCTTCTTTAAAATAATAGTAAGCAAGTCCGGGATTGATGCTTAACCTTTTTTTCAACCTGATTTCGATTGGGAATGGTTTTTCAACCGAAAAAGTTGGATATCCTGTAACTGTATGATAATCCGGACTTATACTTGGATCTTCGTCAAATACATACATATATCCAACACCCGTTTTAAAAGCGGGACTAATTTGACCGAAACCGTAAAAAGTTAACGCCAAAAGCAAAAAAATGACAACTAATGATTTCATACTCAATAAGGAATAGGTTTGTAAGCCAATAAAATTAGTTTTTTATTCGAGATTTTTAATCCAATCTCTTAAAATTTCCAAAACTGCGGGCGAGATAGTTTCCTCAATCTGAGCATATTCAGCAAACGCGCCAGTTTCGCATGTTTGAAATAGGTGATTCAGGTTTTCAACTTCCATGGTTTTGAAATTTTTGTTTCCGCCTTTTTTCAAAGCTTTTTCAATTGCTGCAAGATTCTCTTTTGGTGGAACCTGTAAATCTTTACTCCCGTTAAGCGCCAGCACCGGACATTTCAATTTAACAAGTGCAGGATAAGGATCGTATGTAAGAAAAAACCTGAACCACCTGGTTTTTAAAACATTTAGCTTGGTATTAACTATTTTTTTCTCGTCATCACTCATCGTTGCGTAAGTTCCGTTTGAAAAAACCTGTTGTAACCTCTCCTGTTGATTTACAGTATCTTTTTCATTTAACAGAATTTCAATAATTTTCTTTTGAAGATTGACTTTCTGACTTACCTGCTTCTCTGTCAATCCTGCTGCCCGATTCAGTAATTCCACCTGTTTGTAAATTATCTGTTCACCTTTAATTCCAGGTCCGGCTAGTAATACTACAAAAGCAATATCTCCGGAACTATTTGCAACCATTGGAGCAATAATTCCACCTTCACTGTGGCCAATTAATCCGATTTTGCTGTGATCAATCTCTTTTTTTGTTTTCAGAAACTCGAGCCCGGCGAGTACATCACCTGCAAAATCTACGCTTGTTGCATTCTGCGTATTTCCTTCAGAACCACCAACTCCGCGATCGTCAACCCTCAAAACTGCAATTCCGTTTCGTGTAAGATAATCGGCAATCACAAAAAAAGGTTTGTGACCATAAATACTTTCATCTCTATCCTGCGCGCCTGAACCGGAAATCAAAATTACTGCCATACAATTTTTTGCATTTTCGGGCAACGTTAAAGTACCGGCCAGTTTTAATCCCGATTTTGGATTTATATATTCAACTTCTTCTATCAAATATGGAAACGGGGCTTGGGGTGTTTGCGGTCTTTTCATTTCTGCAATAACTTCCTTTTTTTTCAATATAAGTGGAAAAGTTGCGCCACTTTGCTTCCAGGTTCCTTCAATAATTGAATCGGAAGTTATCCTTCCTGAGAATTTTCCCATTATCATTGCAACCGAAAGTTTCAAACTGTCACCATTTACAATGGTTTCACTAACCGGCAAATCTTTGGCGCCCTGTGCCGGAACGTCCATTTTTGTGTTCAGTTTCCCATTTTCATCTGCTGAGATTTTAAAGATAATTTCGAGTTTGGTTTCAGGTAAATCAAGTTTTCCGTTCCAGTTACCAACTACTTTTTTATTGGTTTGAGAAAATGAAAAAAAAGAAACTAAAAACACGATTAAAACTGAACTAAGTAGTTTATTCATTTTTGGTATTTTGAAATGCAAGGTACTCATAATCTTTAAGATCAGTAAAGAAATTAAACCGAAATGCTACACCTTTTTATTCATAAATAATGTCATTTTCTCCATTTTCCCTTTCTTTTTGTATTTTCGGGAAAATCATTTTCATGCAGCCCGATAAAAAAGAATTGGAAATATTGCTTGTAAATTATTTTCGTAATTGTTACGAAGATTTCCCAAAAGGGCAAATTACCCCTTCTGAATCGCCTGATTTCATTATAAAAATGAAAAACCAGCATGAACTGGGAATTGAACTGACGCGGTTAAACCCTGTAAACAAATCAATTTCAAATGAAACCCAATTGGCTCAAATTCAGGTTAGAGATGAAATCATCGGACTTTCGAGAGATTTGTTTGAGCAAAATTCAGATTTAAAGTTGTTTGTGAAATTTCTTTTTTCTGAAGACAAAAAAATCCTGAAAGAAAACCAAATGCTGATTGCTGCACAAATCGCAAACATAGTTAGGCAAATTGTGAAAAATAAAAGCGCTGACAGCTTTTTCAAAGAATCAGTTGCGGGGAATCAACTTCCTGGCGGATTGGACGAAATACTGATTATCAATCATCCGGCAATGCATATTTCAGCGTGGGAACGGGCGAATAACCTTGGTATTTCTAACGACGTGGTTTTTGACATTCGCCACACAATTCATAAAAAAGATGAAAAATTGCGTTTATACCAAAAACAGCGGCTCAATTACTATTGGCTTTTAATTACTACCGATCGGCTGAGAGGTGTAAAAAACTATAATTTACCAGATAAAATAATGAATCATGAATTCAAATCAAACTTTCAGCAGGTTTTTCTTTTCGATTTGATTAAATCTGACATTTATCGTTTAATTTAGCACAAAACAAATTGGAACTTATAACTGAAAATCCTGCTAACCAAAAAATATAAAGAATAAACAAAAAGTAATAAAAATTTTAAAAAAATCTAAACCAATAAATTATTGAAATGATAAACAGAAGAAAATTCATCCGCAACACTGCTTTAACAGCAGCCACAATCTCTCTTTTAAAATCAAATGCAATCGCGTCACTAGTTGGCGAAAAAGGATTGAAAGACTATTTCAAAGATGATTTCCTTGTTGGTACAGCAATCGGATCAAGAACTTTGATGCAACCCGACACTGAAATGCTCGATCTGATTGCACGGGAGTTTAACCAGGTTACTTCTGAAAATGCCATGAAATGGTCGTCTATTCATCCGAAGGAAAATGAGTGGAAATTTGAGGAACCGGACAAACTGATGGAATTTGCAGAGAAAAACAAAATGGCTGTTCAGGGGCATGTTTTGGTTTGGCATAGCCAGGTTCCGCGCGATATTTTTACCGGAACTGACGGAAACCAGGCCAGTAAGGAAGTACTTTTAAAACGGATGGAAACGCACATTCACACTGTTGTTGATCGTTATAAAGGACGCATCCGGTCGTGGGATGTTGTAAACGAATCGATAACTCCGGAGGATGGGTTTAGAAAAAGCAAGTGGCTCGAAATATGCGGGCCTGAGTTTATGGAAAAAGCATTCCAGTTCGCCCACGAAACCGATCCGCAATGCCTGCTCATTTATAACGATTACAACGAAGAAGATCCAAAACGCCGCGATTTTATTGTGCAACTGGTTAAGGATTACAAAAAGAAAGGAATTCCGATTCACGGAATTGGAATGCAGGCACATCTTAATCTCGAATCGCCCGACCTGAAACTCTGGGAACAGGCAATTGAAGCTTATGCATCAGTAGGAATGCGCATTTCAATTACCGAACTCGAAGTAGATGTGTTGCCCTACGATTGGGGAAGATCTGCCGAAATATCAACAAACGCAGCTTACAAGGAATCACTGAATCCGTATAAAGATGGGCTGCCAAAAGAAATCAACGACAAACTGACAAAACGTTACGAGGAAATTTTTAAAATTCTGCTGAAACACCGTGACGTGGTTGACCGTGTTACTTTCTGGGGTGCCAGCGACGAATTATCGTGGAAAAACAATTTCCCGATGCGTGGCCGCACCAACTACCCGCTACTTTTTGACCGGCAGCACAAACCTAAAGATGCTTATTTTGCAGTTGCCGGGCTAAAAAAGTGATTACCGTTAAGGGATAATTTGATACAAAACCCGGCGATGTATTTCAATTTCGATAGCAATTTGAAACTCATCGCCGGGTTTTCATATGATTTATCACATTCGATAAAAATATATTTCCCTGACTTTTAATTGTTCCTGTAAATTCGTAATGCCGTAAACGGAAGTGTCGTTTTGTATTTAAAAATTCCCGGTTCAATACTTTTTTCTTCAATTACCTGCATATTCCAGGTGTCTATTACCTCCATTCTGTATTTATCATCGCCAGTCAGATTGATTTCAATGTTTTGATCAGTATCGGCAGTATAAACCAGATAATAAGCTCCCGGTTTTGAAAAAATATAGATGTTGTTATTCAGGTTTTCAGGATTTCCGTTGTCAATGAGTTGAGGTTCCATTTCCTTCACAGGAGCTTTTTCCATTATAGTTTTAAAAAACGCAATGCGTTCAGGACTTTCCCCGGTTAAACTTCCACCTTTAGCCCACCATCGTACTTCCGTTGTGTCAGATTCATTTGTAAATGTTTCACCGTGCATCGGATAGCCACCACTCAATCCCGCCATCCAAAAATAACTTGTCATTTCCTGTCCGCTTAGATTTCCCCATCCGCTGGGTACGTCGCCTTCATAGCGCATTTCATCAAAAAGCAGTGGCTTTTGATATTGTTGTCGCCATTTTATGGCATTGTAAAACTGCGAAGTTTGCGCACTCACATGTGTAATCCATGATCGGGTGTGATCGAAAAAATGATCTTCAGAACCATACCAGTTATGAATTCCCCGCAATCGCTGATGCGGATCTTCCTTCTGAAGCAATTGTCCGATTCCTTCCCAGTCAATGCTGTCCTTAATTTCAGGCACATCCCATTCATTGGCAAGCGACCACCACACATTGCGGTAAGCCGAAATCCGGGCAATCATATACCGCACATAATGTTCGTTCATTTCTTCACCCATTTTGCTGTAGCCCCATTTATCGTAAGGATGAAATAGAATCACATCGGCCTGAATTCCTAAATCAAGAAGCTGTTTAACACGCAAATCGAAATTTTGAAAGAATTTGTAGTTGGGTTGGGTAAAATCGTTTTGATCATTCTCCTGTTTAAAAGGATATTCCCAGGGTTCGGTTTGATTTCCGTAAATATATGATTTGGGAAAAACACACATTCTGATTTTATTGAAAGGCGCGTCGGCAAGAGTTTCAAGTGTTTTTTCCTGAATGCTTTGCTTCACACTTGTCCACTGGTAAGCTGTTGTACCAATGCTGTAAAACGGTTTTCCGTTAGCATATTCAAGGTAAAATGTGTTTACAACTTTTAGTGGCCCATGATTATTGTCAATTGCACTAATGCATTGAAAACTTCCCTTCTCCCCTGAAAGTTCTTCTGCATTTGATTTGGTTTCCCAGTGCCACTCTCCCTGTTTACCGGGTGAAAACCGGACACGGTAAACACCTTCTCCATCATAGAAACCCGGAACCGAAATACTTTCATTATCGGATGAAAAAACAGCTTCAAGTTTAACATCCATGTAAGGATTTCCTTCGGTGGGGCCTTTTAACTCAATTTCGAAAACATCCCACTGTTGGATTTCAATTGCTTTTTTATTCTGACTGCAGGATGTTAAAATTGCGGATAAAATAATGAGTGATAAAATGAATCTGTTCATGACTGTTATTTTTTGATTTGAAATTTGTAGGTATTATGGTTGAACTGTAATTATAATTCGTTTGTATTTTTTCAGCGCCGGCTCACCTGAATCTTTTACCTCCAGAATTAAATGCAAATCACCTTCCTTGTCCACTTCAGGAAGAGTGAAACTAATTTTACTTTCATCAGGGTTTCTTATTTCCGGAATATTCTTTATAGATGAAGGCCCGGGATAAAAATACCAGTTGTAGCTCAGTTTGTCATAATCCGGATCTGTTGATTTCGAGGAGTCGATTGTAAGAGATTTTCCAGATTTTTCTGTGATATTTTCCTTTTGGTTTATTTTGATTACCGGATAATGATTGGCTTTTTCATAATCTTTAATTGTCCAGTTCATGCGTGCCGCAAAATCATTCTGAATATCAATCAGCCAGCGCCATTGCGGTTTGAGTCCATCGCCATCGTCTTCTGTATCAAAATACTGGTAACCGTTTTTTGTTTCAAATCTGCCGCCCCAACCACCGTATGCAGGATTTTCATCTGCCCTGAGCCCGTTCCCGATTAAATGAAAAAATGCCGGAGAATCACCTTCGCTGAAATATTTCTGGGCATACAACCTTCCGTATTCGCCATGATTTTCTTTTACATTTTTTGTTGTCCATTCCTCATCGAAAATAGGATGATTGGAATAAGGATGACCTTCATGCTGGTAATTCAGCGCAGTAAACTGATGGCTTCGGATATAAAAAAGTTTTGGAAAATTCTCCCTGATCCATTCCGAAGTATCATCCTGATCAGCAATCGCAAAAATCTTAATTTTGTTTATCGCCTTTTCCTGTTGTTGCGGAGAATAATCGCGTGTTAATATTGCTAGCACCTGTGCGATTGTGTTAGTGCCTCCCCACGCCTGCACCCATATCGGCCGCGGATCTTCATCAAGTAAAACACGGATGATGTGTCTTGCTCCTTCGGTTTCAAGCGGCCCCATAAAATGCAGGTTTTTTTCTTCCATATTTCCGGCAAATACCACTTTTTTCAACGCTTCAGCTGATGGATACCCTGATAAATGTTTCTCCAGATTCGGTCTGATTTTTTCGTATTCATCTATCATATTTTGCATCCAAACCACGCCGTGTCCGTGGCGTTGCCATTTTGAATTTCCATAAACCAGACCCTCAATATCAAACTCATTTGAATAAAGCAGAAATCGCATGAACGAGGTTTTATCATCAATTTCACCATCAGTTGTAACAATAACACGAGGTTTTGATTGTTTGCTATTTTTTTTGGTCGAACCAGTTCCTTCCAGGGAAATCAGGATAAATGAAATCAGTGACAGTGTATAAAAAATTTGCTTTATCATATTAAATATTTTATGGTTCAACAGTAACAATAACCCGCTGATAACGTGTGAGTTTTGGTTCTCCGTTATCGGTAACCGCAACCACAAAATGCATCTGTTTTGGCGATTCTACTTTCGGAGCTGTTAATATTAACTGTACGTTATTGTTGTTTTCCAGTTTAATCATCGAAGGAAAAGTTCCGGCTTCGCGGTAAAAAATCCATTCGAAAGTTAATTCATCACCGTCAGGATCTGCTGAAGACGAGGCATCCAGTTTTATCTCGTTAACTGATTTTACTTCAATTTTATTGGTGTGATTTAGTTTTGCAACCGGTGGGTGGTTGGAATTTTCGTAGTCACTGATTGTCCAGTCCATGCGAGCGGCAAAGTCATTTTGAAAATGATTGCGCCAGCGCCAGATGGTTGCCGTTTTATCAATATATACTGTTCCGTCAACTTCCACCCAGTCGTCGGTGTCAGTCCAGATTTCCCGTTCTTCGGGTTCGTGGAAAAAAACCCGCATTGGAGGCTTGTAAAATTCGTAACGTCCACCCCACGAACCCCAGTTTGGGTGTTCGGGCGAACCTAGTCCGTTTTGGATTAAGTAAATAAACGACGGTGAATCGCCTTCCATTATGTAGGCAATATCAGGGTATTGCGGTCCCAGCGGTCCGTGGTTTTGAATGTTGTTGTCCACCCATTCGTTATCAACAATTTTTGTATTGGCGCCACTGGGAAAATAATAATGACGTTCGCCTGAGATTCCAATCCAGGTGGAATAGGAATAGCCTTTCCCGTCGTTTTCACCAAAACCCGGGCTGACGATGTAAAACAGATCTTTAAAAGTATTTCGAATCCACGGGCCTGTATTATCCTGATCTGAAATAGTGTACACCCTGATTTTATCCACAAACTTTTTCACTTCCTCTTCGGAACGGGTTTGTTTTACCTGCCACAGTGCCTGTGCCAAGCAGTTTGCGCCTCCCCAAACCGGAATCCACACCGGTCGCGGATCATCTTTATCTACCGTTTTTATAATCCAGTCAGAACCTTCCGAATCTTTACCTTTTCCAACTGCTGCCATCCCAAAATCAGGATAACCTTTTTTTATTCTTTCTTTTAAAAACGAAGAAGTTGGAAAATCTTTTTCATGTTTTAACAGATTATCGCGAACTTTTCCATAGGCATCCACAATTTCATGAATCCGCCATTCTGCGGTTTGGGTGCGCTGCCAGCAGGATGTTGTGGCAACAATTCCTTCCACATCAAACTGATTGGAATAGAGAAGAAAACGCACAAGTGATTCGGCATCATCGGGTTCGTTTTCAATATCTGTTAAAATTAAAATTCGTGTTTTATCGGGATAGAAAGTCAATTCCTGGGTCAATACATTTAACGGAATAATGAGCAAAAGCAGTTTGACTATAATTTTCAGTTTGTCCATTTTTTCAATTTTACTGGTTCGATTTGTTTTGTTTTTTATTCAGTATTGATATACTGATTGTAACAATCCATATTGTTATCAGAATCGATTGCTGAATAAAAATTGTAAATTTAACCTCATTTTATTGCTTAAACTAATTCTATTTTGAGATAAACATGCGGGATTCCGAGATATTACATGCTTTTAATGAACGACGGGGAGAATTTAGACCTTATGGATTAACCTCCGAATTTTGGATTCCCAGGTTGATGAAAAAACCAGACAGACACAATGAAATTGAAATTAACTATTTAACCGAGGGAACGATAACGTATTTTTTCCAGGGTTCTAAAATTACAGTACCAGCGCGAAGTTTAACGGTGTTTTGGGGACTTGTTCCTCATCAAATAGTTGAATACACCTGTTCCACCCCTTATTTTGTTTGTACAATTCCGTTAACACAGTTTTTAGAATGGAGACTGCCTTCAATGTTTGTTGATAAAATGTTAAAAGGAGAAATCATAATTGAAAACACCGGGGTACACTCAACTTTTGATGAGTTTCTTTTAAACAACTGGATGAGAGACCTTTCTACCAGGGAAGGAAATGTAGCTACATTGCTCGAAATGCGGGCCCGGTTATTACGTATGGCAGACAGAATTTTGACTGAAAGGGAAAGTGAACAGGTACAAATACATTCAAGAGATATTAGTCAGGTTGAACAAATAGCAATGTATATAGCTCAAAATTATGACCACCCGATAAAAACTACAGATATTGGAAAGGAAGTTGGCTTACATCCTGATTATGCAAATGTTGTCTTTAAAAAAACCTTTGGAATGACTCTAAATGAATATGTTATTCAGGAAAGGATTTCGCATGCACAGCGAAAATTAGTATCAAGTGATAAGAGCATTACTGATATTTTGTATGAATGTGGATTTAACTCAATCAGTAGTTTTAATGCTGCCTTTCGTAAAATCAATAAATGCTCTCCCCGTGAATTCAGAAAGAAATACCATTAACAAAGGAGAAACAGCTTTTTGTATATCCGGGTTTTTCGAGCTGAACACAAACTCATTTATAAAATTTTATGACATTTATTTCCCATTGCTGGTTGTTCAATTTAAATTATCCCTGATTTCCTCTTCTTCGGTTACTTCGCCGTTTGAAAAATTAATTGCCGTTTCAATCAGTGCCAAATGCGAGTATGCCTGTGGAAAATTACCAAGCATCCGTTTTGTTGTGAAATCCAAATCTTCGCTAAAAAGTCCAAGGTGGTTTGAATATTTCATCAGTTCATTGAATTTTGCCAGTGCCTCCTTTCTGTGCCCAATTTTGTATAAACTATTGGTGAGCCAAAACGAACAAATGGTAAATGCCGAATTGGGCGTTCCAAAATCATCCTTGTTCTTGTAACGATACATTAACCCATTGTATTCAAGGTCTTTCTGAATTCCCAGCACAGTATTGATATACCGCTGGTCGGTAGCAGGCAGAAATCCGTATGATTCCATTAAAAGTACCGATGCATCCAAATCATCTGATCCATAAGCTTGTGCGTAGGCATTTTTTGTTTCCGACCAGGCATTTTTTTCGATGTCAATCCTGATTTTATCGCGCAATTTTGTCCAGGGTTTAATATACAGGTCGCGTTTCAGTAATTGCGCAATTTTTACAGCACGGTCAACTCCTACCCAGCAAAGCACTTTGCTAAAAGTAAAATGTTTGTTTTCGCTCCGTATTTCCCAAATCCCACGATCGGGTTTTTGCCAGTTTGCCTCCACAATTTTTATCATGTTCCTCACAATCGTCCAAAGCTCTTCGCTGTGTTCAACACTCAACGAAAACAAATCGAAATGCTGATATACAACATCAAGCAAAATTCCGTAAATATCGTTTTGTTTTTGTTTGTACGCCGCATTTCCTATTCGCACAGGAAAAGAATTTTCGTAACCTGCCAAATGCTCCAATTTGTATTCGGTGAGTTTCTTTTCGCCACGGATTCCATACATGATTTGAATTTTCTCATCCTTATCGGGTAAAATATCTATTATAAAATTAAGGTATCTGCCTGCCAGTTTGTGGTGACCCAGTGAAGTCATAATTTTCACCACCATCGATGCATCCCTTATCCAGCAAAACCTGTAATCCCAGTTACGTTCCTCCCCAATTGTTTCAGGCAGCGAGGTAGTCAGGGCAGCCAGAATTGCGCCACTTTTATCAAAACTCAGTATTTTTAAAGTTAACGCACTGCGTATAATTTCCTCTTCATATTTTTTAAACGATGTTGTGTTTTCTGTCCAGTTCAGCCAATAAACTTTGGTGCGTTCCATTTTCAGGTTGGCACGCCTTACATCCTGTTCCAGTAATTTCTGGTTGTAACTGACCAGGCAAAATTCGTCTTTAATTAATCGAATGAATGTTGAATCTAAAATCGCCTTTAAATTAAAACTTGAATAAAAGTAAAGCGAATCGTACGCTCCTTTTTGGGTTGTCGATTTAATATAATTTGCTTCGATCATATTTTTGGTTGGGAATTGAGCATATTCAAGCCGGGGCTGGTAATTTACTGCTAACTCCGGTTCGCCATCAATATGCTTAAAATAACGAATGACATCAGGGGGCGAATATTTACTGCTACTGTCCTGGCTGTCGTAACGAGGCATAAAATCGAGTATTTCAAAAATACCTACTTCACTTTTAAAGCGTGTAACAAGAATGTTCGTTCTGGGGATATATGATTGTTTTACAGAAATCAGGTTTTTTACTGTAATTTCGAAACTGCCACCTTTTTCTTCGTCTAAAAGTTTGGCAAATACCGATGACGAATCGAAAGCTGGCAAACACATCCATTCAATACTTCCCTTTTCCGAAATCAAAGCCGCACTTTTGCAGTTTCCTATAACGCCATAATTCAAATTCTTCATATTTGTTCTATCTTAATTTTTGAAGTGAGCCGGGCCAGAAACTTGACAATTCCGGAAATTAACCTATATTGAGGGTAATAATGAAAACGGAAACCCAAATTTTTTTATGCCTGCCGGACTTAATTCTATTTTATAAACAAGTTATGTCAAAACTAACATATAAAAAAGGCAATTAAAAATGGCATCGAAATAGAAGGGTTCTCGTACCAGTTAAAAAATCGTTTTAAATAAAATAAGCATGAGCAAAATACATATTGTATCGAACAGGTTGCCACTGAGCATCGAAAGAAATGAAGATGGATTAAAACTTACACCAAGCGTGGGCGGATTGGCTACCGGAATGCGTTCAATTTATAAAGAGTTTGGTGGAAAATGGATTGGCTGGTCGGGAATAGAATCAGATGATTTAACAAAAAAAGATATTCAACAAATTGATAAAAAGCTGGAAGAAGAGAATTGTCTGGCAGTTCAGCTTACAAAAGAGGAGATAAACCTGTATTACGAAGGATTTAGTAACAACGTTATCTGGCCACTGTTTCACTATTTTTCACAGTTTATTATATATAATTCAGATTTTTGGGATGCCTACAAATTGGTGAACCAAAAGTTTGCCGATAAAACATTGGAAACGCTGGAAGACGGCGATACCATTTGGATTCATGACTACCAGCTTTTACTGGTTCCGGCAATGATAAAAGAAAAAAAACCGGGTGTTACAATTGGTTTCTTCCTGCACATTCCATTTCCTTCATTTGAAGTTTTTCGCACCTTGCCATGGCGAAAAGAGTTGATTCAGGGGATGTTGGGCGCCGATTTAATCGGTTTTCACACCTACGATTACGAAAGGCATTTTTTCAGTTCTGTCCGCCGGTTGCTGGGCTACGAAATTTCTTTCAACCAAATTCACATGGAAGATCGAATAGTTATGGGAGATGCTTTTCCAATGGGAATCGATTATAAAAAATTCAATAAAAAAGCCGGTGAATTGCTTCAAAAAACACACAATGAAAAGTCGGAGTTGCACCGCGAACTTGAGAAATATTACCTTGTTTCGCCCGAACGAAAAATAGTTTTATCAATAGACAGGCTTGATTATTCAAAAGGAATTCCGAACCGCTTGCGGGCTTTCGAAATTTTTCTCGATCGGCATCCCGAATTCAGGAACAAGGTAACTTTGATAATGCTTGTTGTTCCATCGCGCGGCCAGGTTGAACAATACAAATTACTTAAAAGTGAAGTTGATGAATTGGTTGGCCGGATTAACGGAAAATTTGGGGGAGTAAATTACGCTCCTGTTTGGTATTTTTACCGTTCGCTGCCATTTGATAGCTTGATTGAATTGTATGGTTTATCGGATGTAGCTTTGGTAACTCCTGTCCGCGATGGGATGAATCTGGTTGCCAAAGAGTATATTGCTTCGCGTGTGAACCAAACCGGTGTTATGATAATCAGCGAAATGGCAGGAGTTTCGAAAGAAATGGGTGAAGCTATTTTGATAAACCCTAACAACGAACCGGAAATTGCAGATGCAATTTATCAGGCACTGACCATGCCACTTCAGGAACAACGAGACAGGATGAATCTGCTGCAAAAACGAATTGGGCGATACGATGTTTTCAAATGGGCTGGAGAGTTTATAAAAGCTTTGAGAAAAGTGGAAGGAATTCAGCAAAATTTTCTTGCAAAGTTAATCACACCAGTTGTGCGAAAAGAAATTGTGGAACAGTATAAAAAAGCAAAAAAGCGAGCTATATTTTTAGATTACGATGGTACTTTGGTAGGTTTTAAAAACGACCCAAAAACTGCAAAACCCGATGAAGCTTTGCATACATTGCTGACAAATCTGGAAAAAGACAAACGAAATACAATTACAATTATCAGTGGACGCGACCGCAATACTTTGGAGAATTGGCTGGGAAAACATAAAGTAAACCTGATTGGTGAACACGGTGTTTGGCTGAAAAACCTGAACGAGGACTGGCAAATGATTGATTCAATAAACAGTGACTGGAAACCATTGATACGGCCGATTATCGAAACTTATGTTGACCGCACACCCGGTTCGTTTATCGAAGAAAAAAATTATTCGCTGGTTTGGCATTTCCGAAAATCGGAACCCGACCAGGGCGATTTGCGTGCCAACGAATTGAAAGATGAATTACGAAATATGATTGCCAATCATAACCTCGAAATAATGGAAGGTAACAAAGTAATTGAAGTTAAAACAGGTGGTATAAACAAAGGAATTGCTGCTAACCGCTTTCTGAAAGATCAGAAGTTTGATTGCATTTTGGCAATTGGCGATGACTGGACCGATGAATATATGTTTCGTGAATTGCCCGAAAGTGCTATTACCATAAAGGTAGGCCTGAATAATACGGCAGCCGATTATAAAGTTGAATCGGTTTCATCTGTGCGCTTATTGCTAAAAACTTTGGGAGAATAGCTACTTGAAAAAAAATATGCTATTAATTGAAAAATGTCGGTTAATGTTCATAAAACGAAACTTCTCCTGTTTCAATATCATAAAATCCACCTACAATAAGAATTTTGCCTTCTTTTTCCAAATCCTGAAGTAGGGGGCTTTCTTTGCGGACTTGTTCCATAGTTAAATGAACATTGATTTCACTTACATTATTCACAAAAGAAATATTTTCACCAGTTCTGTCGATTTTTGTAAAGGTTTCCTTTTCAATTGCTGGTTTAATTTTACTGAGTAACCCGGTTAAATTGCCACCCGTGTAATTGCTGCATGCACCAATTACTGCTCCGCATTTTGAGTGTCCCAAAACAACAACAATTTTTGAGTTTGCAACTCCGCAGGCATATTCCATGCTTCCCAAAATATCGTCGTTCAAAATATTTCCGGCAATCCTGATGCTAAAAATATCGCCCAATCCCTGGTCAAAAATCAACTCAGCCGAAGTCCTTGAATCAATACAGCTTAATACAGCCGCAAATGGGAACTGGCCTTCTGAGGTTTCATTCACTTGTTTTAAAAGGTTTCTGTCAGCTTTTAAGTTGTTCAGGAAACGAGCATTCCCCTCTTTTAAGAATTGCAGCGCCATTTGAGGCGTAACTTTCTCCTGAGTTTCTTTTGTATGTGCCCACATTATTTTTAATTTTTTAGTTGATATTGATATGCAGCTTTATTAATCCTGTCCATTATTGCGATTCCTAAACTTACACAGTTAACAGCTTCAATAAAAATTTGTTTTACATTTTCGTCTTCTTCCATTGTATGAAGTGCAGAAAACAAATTTGCCGCAATTTCATGATAATTGTAATTTCTCGAAGTGTAAAAAATATTTTGTCCGATTGACAAAAAACCATTTTCCCCGTGCAAAATTACACCTGACATTTCGGGTATTTGAATTTCTCTAATCTGCATAATAAACAAAGGCTTTGCGGGCGAATAGTGGCTTTTTAACAGTCCTGGAGACACTAATTTCCCGGAGTTTTCATCACAGAAAGTGAACGTTCCAGGAAGTGCTTTATCAATATTATCGGTTGTAATTATACCTGGTCTTAACAGTTTACAAACATTCCCTTCCACCGAAACAATGGTCGATTCAATTCCAATTGCAGTATCTCCTCCATCCAAAATATAATCTACGTTGGGTAGTTGTTTTTTCACATGTTCTGCATTAACCGGACTTAGTTTCCCAAATTTATTTGCGCTTGGCGCTGCAATAGGACATTGTGCCTCTCTAATTAAGTTTAATGCTATTTTATTGTTGGGCATTCTAATACCAACTGTTGACAATCCTGACGTAACAAGATTAGGTACTAATTTACTTTTCGGTAAAACAATGGTCAGTGGTCCGGGCCAGAATTTTTTGGCCAGTTCAATTACACTTTTTGAAGGATTATCAGCCAAAATGTGCAAATCATTAAAATCGGCTATATGAACGATAATTGGATCAAAAAAAGGGCGTTCCTTTAATTCAAATATTTTTGCAACAGCAAAAGGGTTAAGCGCATTTGCACCTAACCCATACACTGTTTCCGTCGGAAATGCAACCAAACCACCATTTCTGATGATTTGGGCTGCTACTTCAATTTGATTTTGATACATGAATTATTGATAACACTATAAATTTTGAAGATTTTTATCCGCCTCTTCCAGTTCATTTCTTTTATTTTCCTGAAATTCATTTATCCTCTGCTGGATTCCTGAATTTGATAATCCAATGATTTTTGCCGCCGCAAGTGCAGCATTCTCAGGACTTAACACCGTTAATGGCGCCACTCCCGATGGCATCCTCAAACTTGAAAAAACATCGCCACCACCAAATTTGTCGCTATAAGGCGGACAGGCAATTACCGGACAATAAGTTTGCGCATCAGTAAATCCGCTAAGCGCATTGCTCATTCCGGCAATAGTTATAAATACTGCATTTGTTTTTTCATACTCTTTTATCAGATTATAACATTTCAAAGGGACTTTGTGTGCCGATGCAATTCTTGAGACTGTTTCAATGCCAAATTTTTCCAGTACACTGCTAATTTTTTCTGACCACTCCAAATCAGCTTTTGACCCCATTATTATCACTACTTTGCTCATAATCTTCAATGTTATTAAATGAATATTCGTATTGGTAGCTCATTGGAACGATATCGTTGTATTCATCAATATTTGCATTTGACAAACATGCATCAATGATTCGTTTACCTGTGAGTAATAAATCTTCCTTTAAATATTTTTGCAACTCGGTTTTAAAGAATTCCTGCAGCATTTCTGCTCCGGCGTCATATCCTTCGAGTCCAATTTCCGGTTGAGTATAAACTTTTAAAAATCTGGAAGGGATTTTTGATCCTTCCAGTGTCAGGTAATTTAGCTCATAACCCAACAAAGGACAGCGTGCAGGTTGATATTGGTCCGCACGTAATCTGGCTGCACCCCTTCTGGTTAGATATTCGCGCATTAAAAGTTGTGGTTTGAAAGCAACCTGCCAGGCACCAATATTTTGGTTTGGCACCAATGTGAAAGTTGTACGTGGCGTATCAATTATTTGTTTAAGCAACATATTGGCATGCGGAATTCTTTTTCCGGTGGCAAAAGGCCAGTAAGAACCAACACCTTCGCTTTCCATTCCTCCCGAACTTACAATGCTTGGATTATTATGCCCGCGAGGTGCTACCAATCGCCACAACCAGGCCAAAGCAGGTGGCAAAACATGAAACATTCCAACAATTCCGTATGAAGGATTTTCTTTAGTGCAAACGGGTGTTCGAATCCCAAAACTTCTGATATCAACCGAAACTGGTTTATTCACAACATTGGGTACTGATTTCCGAGGTAAAATAACCCGAGGGTTCGGACAAGGTTTTCCAGGTTCATCCTGAATATGTTCCCAAATCAAAGCTGTTGCTTCGGGTTTGGTTTCAATATTTAAAAACAATAGCGGAGTCGACGGGTTTATTGTAGTCTTTTCTAAAAATGGATCGTCGCCATATTGTTTTACACTGTCAACGCGAACAAACCAAGCATTTTCAGCATCAATAATCCTCAGTTTTCCATCCTTCTTCTGAACCGAAGGATGACAGAAAGCCATATCATCAGTTACCGGATTAAATGAACAAAACCTGGGTATCGTAATAAATCGTTCTTCACCAGTTAAAGTATTTCGACCCAAAAGTACCCGCCCATCTGTTTCTCGTAAAATATGCTGGTGCATTTCACTTTTACCACCGCCACTGGCTCCCTCGTGCATAAAAGTAGTTATATTGTCATACGGACTAATAGACTGAACGGCAGAACAATGTGCAATAACCCAGTCTTCTTTTTCGCCTTGGGTCAGCAAAACACCGTAAAGACCTTTTTTTGCACTTGGCCCCGGATACAAATTGTAGGAATAAAGTTCATGGATTGATTCAGTCCGGTTATGCACAACAACCTGTTTGCCGTTAAAATGTGTATGTCTAAAAACCGGCGCCACAAAAATTACAGATTTTATTTCCGCATTCTTCTTTAACTCGTCAACCGACACCATCTCCTGCAACATAGACAAGCCCATAGCAAAAAATGCAGCATTTGCCGGAGCAACGGCAATTCCCAGCGAACCGATATTCTCTCTTCCGGCAAAATAAAAAAATACAGCCAAATCCTGTTTTTTCAACCAGTCGAAAGTTTCTGTTTGCAATTTGGCAAACTCGTAACCGTATTTGTCAATAAAACGTTTTTTATCCGTTGGTTTATTATCAGCAATTGCCATAGTCCCGGGGTCTCTGCGACGCATGTATGCTTCCGTATAATTAGCCGAAATACCATTCTTTACACGTTGCACAATTACTTCAACATAATTCCCTTTACCGGGTACCTCATATGAAACTTCAAATTCAACGTTGTCTTTTCCATTGGTTGCTGCATCCGAAAGTTCTTCGGTGGTGTTAAATACAGTATAACTTTTACACTCTTTTAGTAATTCTGAAATATTTTCCGGAAGATTAATTTTCTTTTTCTGTAAAACATCTAGTAGATTCTTCATGGTTAAATTGCTGTCTGTTAATTTGTTAATAATTATCCTAAAAAATATTGCAAGTTGTTTTTGCAATATTACTTCAGCGAACAAATATACTTCAAGCAACTTAACAAATGAAGTAATACTTAATTATTTAAGAATAAGATAATCTAAAAGTTGGGTGGTGATTGTATCCAAAGCAGTTCACTAACACCCTCAGCATTATTCACGGCATCGTGCGGAGTTCGCGCATTAAAATAAATACTGTCGCCTTGTTTTAGGATAAATGCTTTACCATCAAGCTCAAACCTTATTTCACCAGTAAGCATATGACAAAACACCTGACCATGATTGCTTGTAAAAAGTCCTTCAATGCCCGATGCTTTTGCAAATCTCACTAAATACGTGTCCATTTGTTTATTAATATCGTGATGCGATAAAAAATAGAGTATGGTACCTGATTTGTTTTGATCGATATATTTGATCTCTTTTTTTGTGATTACAGGATTGTTGCTCAAAGAGTCATTCTCCCCAATCAGCTCTCCAACAGATGTATAAAGATTTTCAGCAATAGATTTAAGTGTGAAAATAGACGGAAATGATTTGGATTTTTCAATTTGCGAGAGTGCGCTTGAACTTATTCCAACCTTTTCAGCAAGTGTGTTTAAGTTTAAATTGAGTATTTCGCGTTTCTTTTTTATTCTTTCACCAATTTTATTCATGTTGCAGTTAAAAATTAAAGCTCAAATATAATGTTTAATTTATTAAGTATTACTTCATTTTATAATCCCATTCAAAACCTAATTTTTTTCAAACAAAATTTGATTATTGGAGTGTATGAAAAGTAAATTATTAAAACCGGTATAAAATTCCCTTTTCGAAACAACTAAAATAAATTCCTAATTTCGCAGTTTTATTAAAAATTCAATTATGCGCATCGCAATTTTGTTGCTCTTTTTTATTCCGGCTTTTGCTTTCTCACAAGTTAACCAAACCGATGGAAAAGGGTTACGGCAGGGACTTTGGCAAAAACAACAGCCCAACGGAAAGCTAATTTATCAGGGCAATTTCAAGGATAGTAAACCTGTTGGTGAGTGGAAACGATTTCACAACGGTGGTCAGGTAAAGGCAATTATCAATTACAGGTCTGATTCTGATTCAGCCGATACCCAACTTTTTGACGAATGGGGAAAAAAAGTTGCCGAAGGAATTTATCTGAACGAAAAAAAATCGGGGTTGTGGGTTTATTTTTCAGAAAACGGAAAAGTTGCCGACGAACAATACGTTGAAGACAAAAAACACGGTAAGTCGCATAAATATTATGATACAGGTGAAGTGTGGGAAGAAACCGATTGGGTGAACGATAAACAGGAAGGTAGTTATCGCGTTTTCTTTAAAACAGGTGAACCTTTTTTTCAATGTAAAATGAGCAATAACCAACGCAATGGATTGTGCCTTACCTATTTTGAAAACGGCCGAGTTGAACTTGAAGCAAACTACAAAAACGGCCTGCATCACGGAGAATGGAAATATTTCAACGATAAGGGTGAATACAGATATTCATTGCTTTATAACGAGGGTGAATTGCTCAACCCAAATGTTCGCGACAGCATTGCTAACCTGCAGTTACAGAATATGGAAAAAGGGAAAGACTTGATTATTGATCCCGAAAAATACATGCAAAATCCATCGGAATACATGATAAAAAAGAACATTAACAAATGAATGTGACCGATATTTCATTACATTGCCAGGAAGTTTTTTGAAGTTCAAAGTCAGGCCGTTATGTCAAAATGTTTATTCTTAACAATAATATCTGTTCTAGTTTTTCTATCATTTCAAGCCATGGGGCAGGATTATTATTGGGTGGCATTTACTGATAAAAACAACTCTGAATTCTCGTTTTCAACACCTGAAAAATATCTTTCTGACCGGGCAATTGAACGCCGGAAAAAACAAAATATCGATATTGATTCTCTCGATTTACCGGTAAACGCAAACTACATTTCTGAAGTAATAAAACCGGGAGTTGAATTTGTACATGCTTCAAAATGGCTAAACGGAATTACAGTTAAAACTGAAACCGACAGCTTTTCATACAAGGTTTTACAGTTGCCGTTTGTTAAAGAAGTTCAACTTACAAAACCAAAATTACTATCAAAAAGCGCCTTAAATAAGTTTCAGGAATTTGAGAGTTACGTTTATAACCCGATCGATACTTCATATTACGGGCAATCAGTTTATCAAACCGGAATAATGAATGGGCAGTTTCTGCATAACCAAGGTTACCAGGGACAAGGCATGCAAATTGCAATTCTTGACGGAGGTTTTTTAAATGCCGATAAATATTCTGCATTCGACAGTTTGTGGGCAAACAACCAGATTTTAGGTACAAAAGATTTTGTTGATCAAAATTCCGATATTTTCAACACACATTATCACGGGATGAGCGTGCTTTCGTGTATGGGAGCGAATATTCCGGGCCAGTTAATTGGCACAGCACCCAAAGCTTCTTACTGGCTGCTTCGTTCGGAAGATACCGGTTCTGAATATATTATTGAAGAAGACAACTGGGTAGCCGCGGCTGAATTTGCCGACAGTGTTGGGGTCGATATAATAAATTCTTCACTTGGATACACAGATTTTAATGATTCGTCAACAAATCATACTTATGCGGATTTGGATGGAAAAAAGACAAGAGTAACACAAGGAGCAAATATTGCTGTATCGCGCGGCATGCTTGTCTTTTCAAGTGCGGGTAACGAAGGGAATAAAACCTGGAAATACATTTCGGCACCAGCCGATGGAGAAAATGTTATTGCAGTTGGCGCCGTAAATAAAGATAGCATTGCGGCACCTTTTTCGTCTCTCGGTCCAGCTTTTGGTGGTAAAACCAAACCTAATGTTACAACTATTGGCTGGAATACATACTTACTATTAAGCAGCGGGAACCTTGGATTTTCTAATGGCACTTCTTTTTCTTCACCTGTAATGGCCGGAATGGCTGCCTGTTTGTGGCAGGCTTTCCCCGAAGCAACTTCAAAAAAAATTAAATTAATTCTTGAAATTAGCGGGCATTTATTTGAAAACCCTGATATTTTTATGGGTTTTGGAATTCCGGATATGCAAAAAGCACATTTTTCACTAATGAATACTTCAGCCACTGTTTTAAACAATTTAAAGAAATGGAGGGCTTATCCAAATCCTGTAAACGATGTGCTGATTATTGAAAAAGTAGGAAGTCAGACAAATGGCAAAATCGTTATTGAAATTTATTCGATAGATGGTAAATTGCTGCGAAAATGGGAAAAACAGGATGTTCAACAAATTGAACTCAGCAATTTGAACTTGTTGCCAAATGGATTTTTACTTTTAAAAATAAGTACGAAAAACGCGTCAGAAACAATAAAACTGAGCAAAGTACAGTAATCAATGGAGCAGAAACTTACCCTTTTGGAATTAAATGAGCAGGTAAAAGAAATGCTTGCAAAAGCTTTCCCGTCAACAGTTTGGGTAATTGCCGAAGTGAGCGAATTAAAGGAAAACCGTAACGGACACTGTTACCTTGAATTGATTGAAAAACAAGGTTCTGAAATTGTTGCGCGTTCGCGGGCAACCATCTGGTCTTACACTTACCGAATGTTAAAACCCTATTTTGAAACCACAACCGGACAATATTTTGCGCAGGGAATAAAAATTCTTGTTCAGGTTTCGGTTGAATACCATCCGTCATTTGGCTTGAGTTTGAATATCAAAGATATCGACCCCATTTATACGGTTGGCGACATGGCCATGCAACGAAAAGAAATCATCAACAGGTTGCAGGCTGAGGGTGTTTTCGAAATGAATAAAGAATTGCAACTTCCTTTGGTTCCGCAGAAAATTGCTGTAATTTCTTCATCAACTGCAGCGGGGTTTCAGGATTTTATGAATCAATTGGAAAACAACGATTTCGGGTTTAAATTCTACACAAAACTTTTTCAGTCAACCATGCAGGGATCTGATGCGGTTCCTTCAATAATCAATGCTCTTGAACGGATTTATGAACACGAAGATTTTTTTGATGCCGTGGTAATTATCCGCGGCGGCGGCGCTACAGCAGATTTAAGTAGTTTTGATAATTACGATCTTGCATTTAATATCACACAATTTCCGTTGCCTGTAATTACTGGAATTGGACACGAAAAAGACGATACAATAATTGACCTTGTTGCCCACACACGAATGAAAACGCCAACTGCTGTGGCTGAATTCCTGATAAAAGGAATGGAACGTTTTTATGACAGAATGCTTGAACTGGAAAACGAAATTGTGCAACTGACAAGGAATTTAATTGAATCGCACCAAAAACAACTTGAAACGGCAGCTTCAAACCTTGATTTTACAGTATCGGGGTTTATCAATAAAAACCAGTCGCAGCTAACAAAAAAAGGAAACCAGCTTCAACGGGTTGTTAAACAGTTTTCGTTTCAAAAAGAACACGAATTGAACCGGATGCAACACAATATAAAATCTAAAGTTTTGTTGTGGTTTGCCATTTCAAAAAACAATTTATTTCAAAAACGCCGAAACCTAAAACATATAGTTAACCAATCGATGTTAAAACAACGGTCGGTTCTCGGTCATTACAAAGATTTACTGACCGGACAAGCAAAAAATATGATTTCAATGGAACAGAAAAGAATTCTCTTCCATGAAAATACAGCTCGTTTAATTAATCCTGAAAACGTGTTAAAACGCGGATATACTCTAACTTTAAGAGAAGGAAAAATCGTGAAATCGACAAAACAACTCAACATTAACGAAGAGATTGAAACCCGGTTTACCGATGGCAGCTTATTAAGTAAAATCACAAAAAAAGATAGCAATGACAACTAAAAAAAGTATGTCGTACAACGAAGCAATGGCCGAAGTTGAAGAAATTCTGGAGAAAATAGAAAACGAAGAACTCGATGTTGACGACCTCGCCGAAAAAGTAAAACGTGTTTCAGTTCTTTTGAAAATCTGTAAGGATAAACTTATGAAAACCAACGAACAGGTAGAACAGATTTTGAAGGAAATGGAAGATTAGCATGGTATTCAAACCAATCGGATGGAAAAAAGAATCAAAGTATAGTAACAGCAATTGCTTATATTTGTAATAAAAAACAAAATGGAATCGATAAAAATTGAAATATTAAATCCAAAAGCAAAAAACCTGATCAAAAATATGGCAGATTTGAATTTAATTCGAATTAAAAAAGATAAGCCAAAATCTGATTTCTCTGAATTACTAAAAAGAATCAGAAGACATTCGGATGAAGTTCCTTCATTTGAAGAAATTACAAAAGAGGTGGAATCGGTCAGAAAAGCTCGTTATGAAGAACAAAAAAGTAATTCTTGACACCAATCTTTGGATAAGTTTTTTAATCTCAAAAGATTTTAGCTTTCTTGACAATTATGTTCAAAAAAGAGTTGTAAAGCTAATTTTTTCGGAAGAACTACTTGATGAATTTTACACTGTTGTTCAGCGCCCTTCTCTGAAAAAATATTTCTCAAAAAAAGATTTGGATTATTTATTTGAAATTATTGGTCAATACGCTATTATTCAAAACATTAGTTCCAATTTGATTCTGTGCCGTGATGAAAAAGATAATTTCTTACTAAATCTTGCGGTAGATAGTAATTCAGACTTTCTTGTCACTGGCGACAAAGATTTATTAGTTCTTGGAAATATTAATCAAACTAAAATTGTAACTATTAAAACACTAAAGTCGAAATTGTTGAATGAATAGTTTTAAACAAAACGTATGTACACAAAAAAACAAGTTGCCCAAACCATAGATCACGCAGTTTTAAAACCCGAAAATACCGATGCCGATTTGCAACAAAATGCAAAAATGTGCATCGAAAATGGGGTTTTCAGCATGTGCGTAAAACCTTGCGATATAAAAGCTGCGAAAGAATTACTGAAAAAAAGCGATGTAAAAGTATCATGTGTGCTGAGTTTTCCGCATGGCGCCGATGCCACACCAGTGAAAGCTTTTCAGGCAAAACAGGCGATTGAAGATGGTACCGATGAAATTGACATGGTAATGAATATCGGCAAATTCCTGTCGGGCGATTGGGAATATGTAGTTGAAGATATAAAAGCAGTTGTTGATGTGGCACATAGTCACGGGGTTTTGGTTAAAGTGATTCAGGAAAGCGGGTATTTAACGCTTGAACAGGTTGCAAAAGCGTGTGAACTTTCATACGATGCCGGAGCCGATTTTGTAAAAACTTCAACAGGTTTTGGCCCCGGGAAAGCCACTACGGAAATAATTGAAATGATGGTGAAAACTGTTGGCGACCGAATGATGGTGAAGGCTTCCGGTGGAATCAGAACCTGGGAAGATGCTGTATCATTTCTTAAACAAGGCGTTGACCGGCTGGGAATTGGTTCAACAGATGCTGTTCTGAATGGAGCACAAGCCGAAGGAACATACTAAATTCAATTTTTTTCAGCCAAAAAAAACCAGCATATTTGCATTTCCTAAAATTGGAGATAAATGTATTTTTTAAACGGCGACAGAATTTATATAAATCCTGAAAATAGTTGCACAACCTTTGATGAACAGCTGAATAACTGTTTGTTTCAGTTAACAAAAATCAACTCGGGAAAGAAAATTTTCAAACTTAATTTTTTTGTCGATACGGTTTCAAAAGATAATTATTTGCAGTTTCAGCAAAAAATTCAATCGGAAGTTGAAAATATTTTTCACGACAAAATTTTATTAAGTGTTATTGCACAGCCTCCTTTAACCTGCAAAATTTTGGCCGAAGCTTGTTTTTATGATCCAACAGTTTGGGAAGCAACTTCTGTTTTGGAAAATAATGGTGGTGCAGTTTTATTTCAAAACGAAAAAAGCAAGGTACTAATTGGAAGTGTTCAGTCATTTTCAAATCCAAATTGCAAGGATAATTCAGTGCAGGTTTTTGACGATTTACTGCATATTCTAAATTCAGTTGAATTTTCCTTAAACTCTGTTGTCAGACAGTGGAATTATATTGAGGATATTCTTGGATTCGATGGAAAAGAGCAACATTACCAACAGTTTAACAATGCCCGTTCAACTGTTTACGGCAATTTATTTGACCAATCCGGCTACCCGGCTGCTACCGGAATCGGGATGAATCGTGGAGGAGTAATTATTGAATTTATAGCCGTTCAATCCCGTGATTTAATATCGGTCGCAATAAATAACCCATCACAAATTGCCGCGCACACTTATAGTTCAAATGTGTTGGCAGGAGAAGAGTGCCTGCTTAAAACAACACCAAAATTCGAGCGTGCACGCTACCTCGAATTATTTGGGAAAAAACTGATTTTCATTTCCGGAACTGCTTCAATTATCGGTGAAAGAACTGTTGGTGTTGGAAATCCGGCTGAACAAACTGAGATTACAATCAATAACATCAAACAACTTTACTCGAAAGAAATTCTTAATAAATTATCAGGCGAATCATTAAACCCAAAATATGGACATGCGCGGGTTTACATTAAAAACCCAAAAGATTTCCCGACAATAAAAAGAACATTTAAAAGCCATTTTGGCAAACTTCCCGTTGTATATATCATTGCCGACATCTGCCGCAACGATTTATTAGTTGAGATTGAAGGGAAAGTTATTTTAGAGTAAAACATTCATTTACTGATATTTTCTTAAATTTGTTTTAATAAATTCAGTTTTAAAGTTGAATATAAAAAAACAAATAGCGTATTGGCAAAACGGCTCAGCAGATGATTATGAGACCGCAAAGATTCTTATTGAAAATAAAAGATATATTCATGGTTTATTTTTTTTTCATTTAAGCATCGAAAAAATAATAAAGGCACTTGTTGTTAAGGAAACAAACGAAATTCCTCCAAAATCTCACGATCTTTTCTTTCTTGCAAGAAAAGCAAATATTGAATTATCAGAAGATAAACAGTTGATAATTCAAATTTTAATGAAATATCAACTAGAAGGCAGATATCCTGAATATTTACCGAACGCTCCAAATCAAAACCTGGTTTTTAGTTACATGCATCAAACTAACGAATTATTAAAATGGTTCAAAGAGAAGTTATAAATATTGTCAGACAATATATTGAGAACCTCAATGCAGGAGGCATTATTATTCAATTTGCCTATTTGTATGGCAGCTATGCAAGAAATGAAGCAACCCCGGAAAGCGACATTGATGTTTTGCTTGTTTCCGATTATTTTGACACTTCAGATGATGTTGTTTTATCAAAACCATGGTCGCCAAAATTCCGAAATGATTTCAGAATAGAACCAATTGCAATTGGAACAAAACGCTTTGAAACCGATGATGTTTCCCCAATAATAGAGCTTGCCAAACAAGAAGGAATCAGAATTCAACTTTGAAAATTGAAATTGATTCCACCCAGGAAAGATGGAATCAATTTCAAAACCAGCTAAAACCTAAAATCAACGCCAAACATAAAATTTGTTCCTGCCTGCGGAAAATACCCGTCCATTTTGTAGCGCTCTCCCTCATAAATATATGAATACACCCACGCGTTCGACTCATATTCTTCGTTGAAAAGATTATTAACCATCAGCCGAACCGTAATTTCCTTAAACAATTTTGTACTGAGAGTATAATCTGCAGTGAGGTTGTTCACAAAATACGAGTCCAGCATTCGGTCGTTATCCGAAGTATTATCGATAAATTGTTTACCGACAAACGATGAAGTAATGCTTAACTCCAAATTATTTCCAGGCGAAAAAACAAATCGGCTGTTTCCAACAAAATTGGGAGAAAAAGCCAGGTCAGTTGTACCCAATTTATAAATTTCCTGTCCCCAAGTATCCCAATTATCAATGTATTCAGTAAAATCTTTCACTTTGTTTACACTGAATGTTGTATTTCCGTTCCATTGAATTTTTGGTGTGATTTTCACTCCAGCCTGTAATTCAAGCCCTGTTCTGAAGCTTTTATCAACGTTCACCATTATCGGCGCTCCAACGTCATTTATCTCGCCGGTCAGAACCAACTGGTTTTTATAATTCATATAATAGTAATTGGCCGAAAAAGAAAAGACCGACGATTTGTAATTATAGCCTAACTCCCAATCGTGCAATGTTTCGTGGGTTGGCTGTTTTCCGGTTGGATCAGCATCGACATAATTGTCGCGGTTGGGTTCGCGGTTGGCAATTGCAAGTGAAAGGTAAAATTCCTGATTTTGCTGGATTTGGTAAAAAGCACCAAATTTTGGATTGAAAAAGTTGAATTTGTGTTCCTGCGAAATGTCACGCAAATCATCGTCAATTCCGGCAATTTTATAGTTGATATTCCTGTATTGGAGATCGGCGAACAGGTTAAGTTTATCAGTTAAACTGTAGTTGTATTTTGCAAAAATATTGAAATCCTTTTTCAAACCGTTGCCACGGTACCACTCATGATCAGGTTTTGCATTTCCCAAAAACTGCGCCCAGATAACCTTTCCAAAATGGTCGCCGTCATAAATGCTGGTTCCACCGCCAAAAGTAAGGTCGGTTTTTTTCTTTTTATAATTAAAAGAATATATCATCCCATAAAAATCATTGTCGAGCCATTTTCTATTTATTACATCCGAAGTTTCAATTGTTTCATTACCAACCTGAATGGATGGAATCTGATAATCCGCAAGATCTTCGTCTTCTTTGTAATTTTCATAATAACCTGCACCGTGCGTATAATGTAACGATGCATTCACATTAAAATTCCGGTTAAAACTATATGTAAAATGAAGCTGAAAATGGTCTTGCTGAAAATCGTCAACCTGGTTTTTGTAATAAAATGTTTTGCCGTTTTCATCAGTATATTCGCCCGAAGGATTGTAGGTCCGGTTCGTTTCAAGAAAATCGGAAGGCACACCGTTCCATGCATGATATGTATTTTCGTAACCCGAAAAAACCACAGCTTTTAAAACCGTTTTATCAGAATAATATCCCGATGAAATAAAAAATGATTTCAAATCGGCGTTAGCCCTGTCAATATAACCGTCAGACGAAACTTTTGACAGCCGGGCATCTACCGTGAATCTCCCGTTTATCAATCCTGTTCCGGCTAAAACCGTGTTTTTAAATGTATTGAAAGAGCCAAAAGCCGTTTTATACTCGCCGTAAGCATCAGGATTAAATGTGCTTGTTTGCATGTTAATTGTTGCGCCAAATGCTGCAGCACCATTTGTTGAGGTTCCTGCACCGCGCTGTACCTGCACATTTTCCAGCGACGAGGCCAGATCGGGCTGATCGACAAACCAGGTTCCATGCGATTCGGCATCGTTTAATGGAATTCCGTTTATACCAACATTTATGCGGTTCATATCAGTTCCGCGAATCCTGAAGTTGGTGTACCCAACGCCAGCGCCTGCATCAGAAGTTGCTACAAAAGAAGGTGTTAACTGCAGAAGATATGGAATATCCTGACCCATATTTCGTTTTGCAATCTCCTCGCCTAACAAATTGTTGTAAGCCATTGGCGTTTTGTTTTTTGCAACCGATGCCGAAATCATGATTTCATCAGTCAGAATAACACTCTCAACCAGATTAATCGAAATTTTTTGATTCGACATTAAATTTACTTTTGTTTCTCCAGGTTCAAATCCCACAAAAGAAACTTTCACGACATACTCGCCTGGTTTCAGGTTTTTAAACTCAAACGATCCGTCACTTTGGGTAGAAACCCCGTACATTGAATTCGACAGCACCACACTTGCGCCAGCAAGCGGTTCATTGTTTCCGGTAACTACACCGGTAAGTTTTATCTGCCCAAATCCGGCAAACACAAACAACTGCAAAAGCAGTAAAAACGATAAATTTTTCATTTTAGAAATTTTGGTTAGTAAATAACCAATGGAGTGGGACGAATCCCTTTTTTTGCTTTCCCTCCGCCGGCATTACCCGGATCAGGTTCTGTGAGTGTAATCTCAGTCCGTCAGCTGACGGACACCCCATTGCATAAATATCGTGGCAAATGTAAAAGGGATTTTCGAATTGACAAAATCAGATTTTAAAAAAGAAGAGAATTTAATCTTTTGTTGAACTAATCAGGAATATAAAACCGTTCAAAATTCTCTTTATATTTTACAATTTTTCGTGAAGGTCGCAAGGTTGCTTTATCGATGAACAAAACTTTTTGTTGGGCAGTTGAACATACTTCTCCCTTTTCATTTAAAAACCGGAACTTGAAATTTGCCGAAACATTAAACATTTCGCAAACCCATACTTCAACTTGAACTTTGTTGCTCAGGAAAAGTGGCTTTTTATATTTAATATCAGTTTCGGTAATTATGGGTAAAATCTCATCCTCAACGGAAAGTTGGGTAATTGAAAGCCCCATTGCCTCAATTAGTTTTATACGTGCATTTTCGAGCCACTGAATGTAAACGATATTATTTACATGTCCAACAAAATCAATCTGATAGGTGTAAATCGGTTCTGTAAAAATAAGTTTCTGCATCGTTGCTACATTTTTAATTTTTAGGAAGAAAATTCAAATCCGAAAATTTTCGTTTTTTCTGAATAAAGAACTTCCACATAATACTTTTTTGATATACTTCAGCGTGTTCCTTCACGATCACAAGTTTTTGTGTTTCCTTTCTTTTTCCAATTAGTTCTCCAAGATTTCTGTAAAACGAAGCATGCGCTTTTACAACCGCCCAAAACTCCCTGAAGTTGAACCCGAGAATAAATTTAACTGCAGCAACACCATCCAAAATCATCCGAATAATAAATATCCTTTTAAACTGCTGACGTGGCAGATTTTTAAAAAGCATGAAAAGGTTATTTCTGAAATTTAAATAGATCTTTTTGGGGCTTCCATATGACAAGGTTCCTCCACCCAAATGATATACAACACTTTGCGGTTCGTAAATTATTTTGAATCCACTATTTTTTAATCGCCAGCACAAATCAATTTCTTCCATGTGTGCCCAAAAATCGCCATCAAACCCGCCGGCCATTTTAAATGCTTTGTTTCTTATGAACATGCATGCACCTGATGCCCAGAATATCCCGGATTGCCGGTTGTATTGCCCAAGGTCTTCTTCAATACGATTCAAAATTCGGCCACGGCAAAACGGGTATCCAAACTTATCCACAAATCCTCCGGCGGCACCGGCATATTCAAAATATTTTGGATTATTGTAACTTAATATTTTGGGTTGAATAGCTGCAATATTATTGTCTTTTTCAAATGTTGAAATACAGTTTTCGATCCAGTTTTCGGTAACTTTTACATCAGAATTTAAAAGCACAAGATATTCGGCTTCAACGTTTTTCAAAGCCTGATTATATCCTTCAGCAAAACCCAAATTCTTCTCTAAACTTATAATTTTTACCGAAGGATAAAACTGTTTCAAATGATCAACTGAATTATCGGTAGAGGCATTGTCGGCAACTATAATTTCAATGTTTTCGGAAATTGAATATTTAAGGACAGAAGGCAGAAATGTATCGAACAACTTTTCACCGTTCCAATTCAATATGACGATAGCGATTTGAGCGGGATTGGCCATGAAATTTAATCGGTTAACAATTTAAGGACGATAGAAGCGAGTTTTTCTTTTTCCAGGCCTTCCAATATTTTAGTTATCAGTTCCGATTTATCGGTATTTTCACTTTTAACCAAAGTTTCTAATTCACGCATTTGTTTGCCTGTCAATTCATCGTTTAACAAATCCCAGATTTTTTCTTTTTCCTTTTTTTCGTGTGGCAGGCCAAGTGTTTTGAGTTCAATAATGGCAGCAGTTAAAATCTCTTCTGCCTGCATCAGCACCGGATCTTTATCACTGGTTTTGCCTGCTGCAGCGGTGTCGCGCAAATTCCAGCTCGAATAATCGTAACCTAAATCCTTAATCATTCTGAGTTTCGAACTCTCTTTCCCAAAAATACGTTCCAAAAAAATGATCGTGTGATTTTTCCAGGCCTCCAAATCGAACTTTTTTTCACCAAGCCTTGCTATTTGTTCCTGTAATAAAGCGATTTCCTTTTCAGCCATTGATAAATGTTTTATTCTGCAATTTACAAATTATGCCAAAGTTAAATATTATTTGTTCTAAAAACATTTACAGGATTTTGCACAATGGAAATCTGTTTTGTTAACTTTCGAATGAAGCTCCACAGTTCAAAAATCAATTATCAAATAATTCTCAAATTCCGAAAAGTTCAGATATAAGATTAAATATATTGGATGAAGTTTTACTCTAATTCTTGAGTCCTTGAAGTCTTTAAAAATGGACTATTTGGTTCCCAAATGACGGTTTATAACTGCATAAAATTGATTGAAATAGTTACCACTTGCAGCGATTAACTCTCCACCAAAAAGCCAGTTTTCGCCACCATTGAAATCGGTAACTTTTCCTCCTGCCTGTTGCACAATAAAAACTCCGGCTGCCACATCCCAGGCGTGCAAGGCATGTTCAAAAAAAGCATCGAAACGGCCAGCCGCAACATACGCCAAATCCACCGCAGCTGAACCCAAACGCCTTAATCCGCGCGTGTTTTTCATCAAATGTCTTATTGCTGCAATGTAATCGTCAACTCTATCGAAATCGTAATATGGAAATCCGGTAGCAATCAGCGCATGTTCTTCTTTTGAGTTGACTGAAACTTTTATTTCCTTACCGTTTAAATATGCAGCACTGTCTTTCCATGCATAAAACATTTCATCTGATTTAATTTCGTAAACCACACCCAAAACTATTTTGTCGTCTTCTTTAAGTGCAATACTTACTGAATGTGGCGCAATTCCATGAATAAAATTTGTAGTTCCATCCAGCGGATCGATAATCCATGTAAATTTTTCGTTATTTGATCCGGCAGTTCCTTCTTCAGCAACAAAACCCGAATCAGGAATCAGCTTTTTAACAGCAGCAACAATCCGTGCTTCAGCAGTTTTATCAACATAGGTTACAAGGCTTGTAATTCCTTTAAATTCGATATCAGCGGTGGTAATTTTAACCCCTTCTTCGCGAATAAAACTGCCTGTTTCGCGGGCTATTTCCTGAACTTTAAAACATAGGTTTTTGTAATCCATTTATTTGAAATTTTAGATGAAAACAAATAAGTTTACTGTGCAAAATTAACAGCAACATGACCATTGGGAAGAATTGATTTTAATTCAACCGTTCTTAATTCGTTTACCAATTCATCATTATAAGTTGTTTCAACTTTAATGTAATTTGAAGTAAAACCTGACATTTGTTCTGCGTTGTTATTCGATTCAAAAAGCACATTTTGTTGAGTTCCGAGATGCTTTTCATGGAATGCCCGTAATTTTTTCTCCGAAAGATTAATATACATTTGAGTGCGTCGTTTTCGATCTTCAATTTCCACTTTCCAGGGAATTTTCAAGGCCTGCGTTCCACTTCGCTCTGAATATGTAAACGCATGAAGCTGAGATATTTCGAGGCCGTTTATAAAATCATACGATTCCTGAAAAAGTTCTTCGGTTTCGCCATTTGTACCTGCAATTACATCAACGCCGATAAAAGCGTGCGGCACAATTTCACGAATCCGATGTACCCTTTTTGCAAATAAATCGGTGGAATATTTACGTTTCATCAACGACAAAATTTCATCGGAACCAGCCTGCAATGGAATATGAAAATGAGGCATAATTACTTCTGAGCCGGCAACAAGTTCAATAATTTCGTCTTTCAGCAAATTCGGTTCTATTGATCCCAACCGAAGTCGTTTCAAACCATCAACATTTTCAAGTGCTTTCAAAAGATCGAGGAAATTTTCGCCAGTTGATTTTCCAAAATCGCCAATATTTACACCTGTTAGAATCACTTCTTTAAATCCTTTATCAACGGCTTTTTTTGCTTCTGAAGCAGTGTTTTGAATATTATCATTCCGGCTTTTTCCACGTGCATAGGGAATGGTACAAAACGAACAGTAATAGTCGCAACCATCCTGTATTTTCAAAAAACTTCGGGTGCGGTCGCCCCATGAAAATGCTTTGTGATAGCTTTTTATATCGGCTAAACGGGTTGTTTTTATTTCGGTGGTAGCTTTTTTTTCAAGATTACCTAAATATGCTGGAATATGGAATTTTTCCTGAGTTCCCAAAACCAGGTCAACACCTTCAATATGACCAACTTCATCGGGTTTTAACTGCGAATAGCAACCCACTACAATTACCATCGCCTCGGGATTTTTTCGGGTTGCCTGTCTGATTATATTCCGGCTTGCTTTGTCACCCTGATTTGTAACCGAACAGGTATTAATTACATAAACGTCAGCTTTCTCCTCAAACTCTACCCTTTCAAATCCAACTTCTTTAAAAGAACCTGCAATTGTTGAAGTTTCAGAAAAATTGAGTTTGCAACCCAACGTGTAAAATGCGGCTTTCTTCCCTTGATAATCCATCTGCACTATTTTGAATAATTCTAAACAGGGTGCAAAGTTAGAAAAAAGCTGCTTATAGCAAATTGGGAACAAAAAAGTATCAAGACGAAAAGTATCAAGATAAAAAGTATTAAGTATCAAGATAAGAGAATCAAGTATCAAGATAGAAAGTATCAGGAATCTTTTGAGGAAATAAAAACTAACGAATTAAAATCCTGACTTCTGGTACTCTACTCTTTAACCAATTAAATTACAACAAATTACTGGCTAATTCGGCGAGGTAACTGCGCTCTCCTTTAATTAGGTTAATGTGTGCAAATAAATCCTGATTTCGCATTCTGTCGGTCATAAATGCCAATCCATTTGATTTCATATCAAGATAAGGTGAATCTATTTGTTGCAAATCACCGGTGAAAACCATTTTAGTTCCTTCGCCAGCACGTGTAATGATAGTTTTTACTTCGTGAGGAGTAAGGTTTTGTGCCTCATCGATGATAAAAAATGCATTTGATAAACTTCGCCCACGAATAAATGCAAGCGGTGTAATGTTAAGCCGCTCCTCTTTTATCATCTCCTCAATAAGCTGATATTCATTGCTTCGCGGATTAAAAGAATGTTTGATAACCGCAAGGTTATCAAAAAGTGGCTGCATATACGGGCTTATTTTCTCCGATGCATCACCGGGCAAATAACCAATATCCCGATTGCTTAGAGCAACAATTGGGCGAGCCAGCAAAATCTGCTCATATAAACGGTTTTGTTCTATGGCAGCCGCAAGTGCAAGCAACGTTTTCCCTGTACCTGCTTTTCCGGTAAGTGCTATCAGCTTTATTTCGGGATTCATCAGCATATCCAAACTGAAAGTTTGTTCTGCATTGCGAGGTTTAATGCCGTAAGCCGGTTTTTTTTCAATTCTGTAAATCCGTTTCGATTTTGAATCAAAACGTGCCAATGCACTTGAAGAAGTGCCTTTAAAAATAAAGCATTCGTTGGCTTCCGGCGAAAAATTAGGTTTAACATCGTCAGTCGGAATAGATCCCTGGCTGTATAAGGTTTCTATCAATGCATCGTTAAAATTTTCGAAAGTGGTAACTGTTTTATCAAGTACATTTTCATCGGTAACCTGGTCGGTTTTGTAATCTTCTGCCTGAATTCCAAGCGATTTGGCTTTCATCCTGAGATTGATATCCTTGCTAACCAAAACTGTTTTTCTTTTCGGATAAGCCAGTGAAATATATTCAGCAATGCAAAGAATACGGTGATCAGGAATATCTTCCTTAAACGAAGTTTTTAGTGTATCGGAGAAAGGTTTCCCCGTTTCAATGCGTAACTTACCCAACCCTTTTCCGAGAGGTTTTCCTCCGTTAAACAACTCATCGCCAACTATTTCGTCAAGCAAACGGGTAAATTCCCTGGCTTGAAAATTAATCAAATCATTCCCACGTTTAAATTTGTCCAATTCTTCCAGAACAGTAATTGGAAGGATAATGTCATTTTCTTCGAACTGATATATACAAGTGTGGTCGTGTAAAATTACATTTGTGTCGAGAATGAAAATCTTACTTTTTGTTGTTTTGCTTAGCATTTTCACAAATTTTTGAGTTTTTAAATGTATTGAAATTGGTGAAACGTATGCAATGTGAAACCAAAAATTAATTAACGTGTTTCAGTTGATAAATATTTTTAACAGTGAACTACGAAGAAACTTTAACATATCTCTTTGAAAAATTACCCATGTTTCACAGGATTGGCCAGGCCGCATACAAAAGCAGTTTGGATAATACATTAAAACTTGATGAAATCTTTGAACACCCTCATCGTAGGTACAAAACAATCCACGTTGCCGGCACAAACGGGAAGGGTTCTGTTTCACACATGTTAGCGGCAGTTTTTCAATCGGCAGGATATAAAACCGGTTTATATACCTCACCGCATTTAAAAGATTTCAGGGAACGGATTAAAATTAACGGGGAAATGATTTCGGAAGAAGATGTAATACATTGGATTGAAGATTACCCGGTTAAAAATAATTTATGGGAAATGGAACCTTCCTTTTTTGAATTGACTGCAGTTTTGGCATTTGATTACTTTGCAAAAAAAGAAGTGGACATTGCAATTATTGAAGTTGGTTTGGGTGGAAGGCTTGATTCAACAAATATAATAACACCTGAAGTAAGTGTAATTACCAATATTGGGTTGGATCATACAGATTTACTTGGCGAAACATTGGAAAAAATTGCTGGTGAAAAGGCAGGTATCATAAAAAAGAATATTTCCACAGTAATTGGCACAACACAAAAAGAAACCGAACAGGTTTTTAAAGATGCTGCCAAATCAAAGCATTCAAAACTTTTTTTTGCAGATCAGGAATATGTTGCAGATTACGCAATGATGGGATTGGATGGAAAACAGATACTGAATATTGAAAAAAATGGTGTGATAATTTATCCTGAATTGAGGCTGGATTTATTGGGAATCTATCAGTTAAAAAATGTACCTCCCGTGCTAAAAGCTTTAGAAATTCTGATTGAAAAAGGCTGGAAAATATCAAAAGAAAACATTTATGATGGTTTGAGTAACGCAGCAAAACTTACTGGATTAATGGGACGCTGGCAGATTATTGGAAATAATCCTTTGATTATTTGCGATACCGGACACAATGAAGACGGCTTAAAAATGGTTGTAAGCCAAATAAAAAATACAGCTTATAAAACGCTGCACTTTGTTTTTGGTGTAGTTGCAGACAAAAATCAGGATGCAGTTTTGCAACTTTTACCCAAAGATGCTGTGTATTATTTTACAAAAGCTAACATTCCTCGGGCAATGAATGAAAAAGAACTGGCACAAAAAGCCTCAGGTTTTGGATTGAAAGGAACAAGTTATCCGTCAGTAATTGAGGCGTTTAAAGCAGTTAAACTCAATGCAGATAAAAACGACTTAATCTTTGTTGGCGGAAGTACTTTTGTTGTTGCAGAAATTTTGTAGCTAATTTTTTTAATTTCTTTTGCAGAACTGAAAATACGTTCTATATTTGCAACGCTTTTCCAGAAAGGAAGCACGTTCAGAAACAACAATATATTTTCGGGCGATTAGCTCAGTCGGTTCAGAGCATCTGGTTTACACCCAGAGGGTCGGGGGTTCGAATCCCTCATCGCCCACGAAAATTAAAGGATAACGAAAGTTATCCTTTTTTTTTATGCTCAGGCATTCTTTCCTAAACAAACGATTAATCAACCCTTACAAATTTTTCAATCCAACAATTTTCCTTATCGTATGTCCAGTCATATTTTACAGGGAAAATCTGAATTAATGTGTCTCCCTTTATCTCTAAATGAAGTTTTAATTTGATCCCTTCATAGCTGGGACTTACATGAACTTCAATTTCCTCAGTATAATTATTTCCGTTTAAACTGTAAGTTCCGTTGCCAAACGAACGGCTAACATTATTTTGGTTTATAGTTTTCCCTGCAAAAAGGAAATATTCCTTTGACCATGATTTCAATTGTTCGCCATTTCCACTGTTTGTTACATTTGTCGTCAATCGGCCGTTTTCAATTATTTCCATGCCGACCTGTTTCCAGGTTCCAACAATTGAAATTTCTTGCGAGTGGGATTGGCTTGTTAATAGAATAGAGAAGAATGTGATGAGAATTAAATTTTTCATAATGATTGGATTAGATGATTATTAACAATAAATTTATTTATAATCATAAAAGTAATAATAACAATCCGAAAGCTTGACGATAAGCTTTATGTTAGAAAGCAGGTTCGGTTTCTTGTAATATTTTCAACTGAAAAAAATATTGCAATTGTTTAATTATTTCAATTTGAATCTTCAAATTATATTGACAGTTGAGGAATTAAATAATCAGATATCAGAATAATATTTAAGATTCAGTGTTGGAAATTTTATTTAAACTTTATTAAATAAACCCGAAAATTTAAAAATCCTGTTTTATTTTGCACCTCTACTAAAAACAACTATTTTCCTTTCATAAATTATCAAAATCTCGTTTTATGAAAATATTTAACTCGCTGTTTTTAACAATTTTATTTTTTGTGGCTTTTTTGCTGAATGCAAATGCACAAAATATTCTTCTTAAACAATCGAATGAATCGGGCATTTATAAAAGCGGCGAAAACATACGGGTAACAATTTTTTCTGAAGGGTTGGCATCAGATTCAATTTCTGTTAGAATTCTTAAGAATTACAACGAGATTCAAAACAAAAAAATAAAATGTACAAGCGATTCGCTTGTTATTTTTAATGAAAAACCAGATGAACCTGCATCCATGATTTTTGAGGTAAGAGTTGCCGATCACCTTGTTAGCACAGGTTTGGTTGTTGATCCTGAAAAATTTCAACCAGGAACAAATCGCCCAAAAGATTTCAGTAGATATTGGAAAAACGAAAAAAAGAAATTAAGTGTTTTGCCAATGGAGGTAAAAACTGAAACGATTGAAAATACAGAAAAGGGTTTTGATTGCTCCAATATCGAAATCAATTGCACGGGACCAAAACCTGTTCGCGGTTATTTTGCCAAACCAAAAAATGCTTCGCCAAAATCTTTACCAATTGTTTTGTTTGTTCATGCGGCAGGGGTGAAAGGATCGTGGTGTTTGGCACGGCCAGAAACAGCTGTTAATTATGCGAAAATGGGAAATGGCGCACTGGCTTTTGATTTGAATGCGCACGGAATGTTAAACGGTCAGCCACAGAAATACTACGATGATTTGGAAGCAGGAGAATTGAAAGGATATTTTTACCGGAGCCTGGAAAATCGGGAAGAATTTTATTTCCGGGGCATGTATCTACGTTTAATGCGCACACTTGATTTCCTTACAAGTCAGCCTGAGTGGGATGGAAAACGGATTATAGTAATTGGCGAAAGTCAAGGTGGCGGACAAGCTTTGGCTGCGGCAGGTTTGGATAACAGAGTTTCGGCAGCAGTGGCAACAGTTCCGGCAATGTGCGACTGGGGCGGAACATTGGCTGGCAGAAAAGGTGGCTGGCCACAACCTTTCTCACAACCCGGCGACAAACAAAAAATGCTGCAAACCCTACCCTATTTTGATGCCGCGCATTTGTTGAAAAACTCAAAAGCAACTATTGTTACCGAAATTGGTTTTATTGATTATACCTGTCCGTCGAACTCAATTTATTCTGCCATCAACCAATCAAAAGGCGAAAAAATAGTATTGGGTGTACCTTTTCGCGGTCATCAACTCGATCAAAAACAGTTTCAAAAAATTTGGGAAGAAACCGTTTATCAGCCAAAAATGAAGTTTATTGAGGATTTTCTAAAGTAGTGGTCGTTTGTTTTCTCTCAGATTTAAATTCCGAAAACAAGGAGATTTTTAATTTGCTATTTTTATTTCAACCAACTTTTTAATGTCATTCAGATATAAAGTGTCGTTTATTTCCAACCTGATTACCCGGCCTTCAACATAAACTTTCGATTTCATTAATTCTTCTTTTACAAAGTCCGAAATATCAGAACTTAAAATCTTGTCGGTTGCTTTTTGACCAAAAACCATTGCAACCCTAAAAAACCCTTCTCTTGGTGACAAATAAATTATCGCCCGTTTTTTATCTTTTATTCTGAATCCCCAACCATATTTTTTCACCGAAACATGCCATTCTTCAATAGCTGCAGGATATTTTTCAAAAACGAAATCCCTAATTTCATTCCAAACCGCAAAAGTACTGCCCAGTGGAACCTCCAAATCAGAAGTTTTTGGAGTTTTTGTCAAGTCCATAAAAATACTGGTTTCCATTATTTCCCATAAAAATGGTTAAAAACACTAACTTATTTCATTTTACTGAATTCGAATTTAAAAACGAAATTTTTATTAACCCTGCTTGTGCCATTGCCATAATTAAAACACCCATAACAGTTATTATTCCTCCAACAAGCTGATGTTGCAAAGGCAAAATACCAAATACCAAAAAGGAAACAATCAAAACAACAATTCCCTTTAAACTCTGAACTATTGATGAACGCGATGCTTCAATATGTTTATATGAATAATAAACCGTTAAAATTGCGACAAACTCAAGCAGGCCGCCAATGACTGTGTTTTTAATTGCAGTGGCAGAGTAAACAACCGATTCGCCCATTGCAAAAAACATAGCAACCGAAAACAACAACAACCAAATCGATCGGTTGAGGTTTAGCAATTCGGGACTTATCTTTTTTACCTGTGTTTTTACAACAAGTGTTGCAGTAGTAGCAAAAGCAGCATTAAAAAAAACAACTCCTGTACCTTTTATAAACATTGTTTCCAATGTTGAACCGCCGCTGTAACTGATAACAAACGCACCTGAAAGCGCAAGAAAACCGCCAAAAATTTCTACAGGTCCAAATTTTTCGTGTAAAATAAAAATGCCGCCCAACATTACCATTACCGGGAACATATTTCCAAGAAATGAAGTAACCGCCGGATCAGCAATAATATGGATTGACAGGAAAAACAAAGTTGTTGTTGCAATTTCGAGTCCACCGAGTGTAAGTAAAATAATAATCTGTTTTTTTGTCAACTTGCTGATTTGCCCCAGTTTTTTATTGAAAAGTGCAAAAAGAAAACAGGACACAGCAACCACAATATACCACAAACTCCCGAATTGAGCCAGTGGAACTTCGTTCAGCGCTGCTTTGCTAAATATGTAAACATTTGAAAATGTAATTGTTGCAATGAATGCGAAAATATATCCTTTTATCGTGTCCGATTTCATTCATGAAAATTTTATGGCGACTAATGTACAAAAAAGAATCCCAGACTTACTTAACCCCATGTTAACCTTCCCCAAACTTTAACCCGCAATAATCAGATTCCATTATCTTTGTATTACAAAATAGTCAGGGTTTCACTTAAAGTGAGGCCCTGACTAATAACTAAAAATTGAAACAATTAAAACAAATATTATGCTGCCGAAAATTAATCCAATGACCACCACAGCCTGGAACAGACTTGAAGAATATCATTTTGAGTTCGAAGGAAAACACATGAAAGAACTTTTTGCTAACGATGCAAAACGGTTTCAAAAATATTCGCTGAAATTTGAAGATATTCTTGTCGATTTCTCGAAGAATATAATTGATGATGAAGTTCGTGAGGCATTGCTCGAACTTGCCAATGAATGTGAATTAAAAGATGCAATCGAAAGCATGTTTACCGGGCAAAAAATTAATGTGACAGAAGATCGTTCGGTGTTGCATGTTGCCCTGCGAAACCGAAGTAATACGCCAATTATTGTCGATGGCGAAGATGTAATGCCTGAAGTAAATGCCGTGCTCAGCCAAATGAAAGATTTCTCTGAAAAAGTGATTTCAGGAGCGTGGAAAGGTTACACTGGCAAAGCAATTACTGATATTGTAAACATTGGAATCGGCGGCTCCGATCTTGGTCCGTTAATGGTTACCGAAGCTTTAAAACCCAATAAAAAAGAAAATATCAACCTGCATTTTGTTTCGAATGTTGACGGAACACACATTGCTGAAACTTTGAAACTTGTAAACCCTGAAACCACACTTTTTATTGTGGCTTCGAAAACGTTTACCACGCAGGAAACCATGACAAACGCCAATTCTGCAAAAGATTGGTTTTTGAAAACTGCAAAAGATGAAGCATTTGTAAAATTTCATTTTGCGGCGGTTTCAACAAACTCAAAAGCTGTTTCAGCATTTGGAATTGATACAAAAAATATGTTCCGTTTCTGGGATTGGGTTGGTGGCCGTTATTCATTGTGGTCGGCAATCGGACTTTCAATTGCCTGCGGTATTGGTTTTGAAAATTATATTGAGTTGCTTGAAGGTGCGCATGCCATGGACAACCACTTTCGAAATACAAAATTTGATAAAAACATTCCTGTAATACTTGCCCTGATTGGCGTTTGGTACAATAATTTTTATGGCGCAGAAACAGAAGCAATCCTTCCGTACGATCAGTATATGCATCGTTTTTCAGCCTATTTTCAACAGGGAAATATGGAAAGTAACGGAAAATATGTGGACAGAAACGGTGAGCAGGTTGACTACCAAACCGGCCCTGTTATTTGGGGTGAACCCGGAACAAACGGACAACACGCTTTCTACCAGTTAATTCATCAGGGAACAAAATTGATTCCCTGCGATTTTATTGCTTCTGCAATCAATCACAACCAAATTGGCGATCACCATGTAAAATTGTTGGCCAACTTTTTTGCACAAACCGAAGCAATGATGGTTGGAAAAACAGCAGAACAAGTTGAAGCAGAATTAAAAGCCGCGGGAAAATCAGAAGCCGAAATTGCTGAATTATTGCCTTTCAAAGTTTTTTTAGGGAATATTCCAACCAACTCGATATTGCTTAAAAAATTAACACCACGTGCGCTGGGATCGTTAATTGCCATGTACGAACATAAGATTTTTGTACAGGGAATTATCTGGAATATTTACAGTTTCGACCAGTGGGGAGTTGAACTGGGCAAACAACTGGCCAATGCAATTTTACCTGAACTAATTCATGAAAATCAGGTTACCGGACATGATGCATCGACAAATGGTTTGATAAACGCCTACAAGGAAATGAGATAGGGTGCGGCGAATTCCGATTCGCCGGTTTAAAAATGCGCGAATCGGAATTCACGCCACCCGTTTCAATACAACATTCTTACCCTGATAGTGTGCGGAACTTTTTTCAGCTCCTTTAAAATTGAATCGCAATCACGGCTTTCGGTATCGATGATCACATAACCAATTTCGGTATCGGTTTGCAGGAACTGGGATGCAATATTAATACCCCGGTTCGTAAACACATAGTTGATATCTTTCAGCAGGCCGGGCATGTTTTTATGAATATGCAGAAACCTTTGTTTGTCTCGGTTGGGAAATAACGAAACCTGTGGAAAATTTACAGCGCCCACTGTTGAACCATTGTCGCTGTAACGAATCAGCTTTTCGGCAACTTCAAGCCCTATATTTTCCTGTGCTTCCGAAGTGCTTCCTCCGATATGCGGAGTAAGAATAACATTGTCAAACTCCTGCAGCACCGAAACAAACGGTTCGTCATTTGAGCTTGGTTCCTGTGGAAAAACATCAGCAGCAGCACCTGCCAATTTCCCTGTTTTTAGTGCTTCGGCAACTGAAATATAATCGACCACAGAACCTCTGGAAGCATTTATCAGCAACGAACCTTTTTTCATTACGGTCAATTGAGGTTCGGAAATCATGTTTGCTGTCAAATCAGTTTCTGGAACATGAAGAGTAACGGCATCAGAAACACGCAATAACTCTTCAAGTGACTGGCAGGCAACCGCTTTACCCAAGTTGAGTTTCTTTTCGATATCAAAATAAAAAACATTCATCCCCATTGATTCGGCAAGAATTGAAACCTGGGTCCCAATATGTCCATAACCCACAATACCAAGGTTTTTGCCCCTTACTTCATATGAATTTTTTGCTGCTTTTAGCCATGCACCGCGGTGTGCTGCTGCGTTTTTCGCCGGTACTTCGCGCATGAGTAAAATAATTTCGGCAATAACAAGTTCGGCAACAGAACGCGTGTTTGAAAACGGAGCATTAAAAACAGGTATCCCCAAATTTTTTGCAGCGTTTAAATCAACTTGGTTTGTACCAATGCTGTAACATCCGATGGCAAACAGTTTTTTTGCTTTTTTAAGGACTTCAGCATTTAAAATGGTTCGCGATCTGATTCCCATAATGTGGACATCTTTTAATTTTTGCTCCAATTCGGCTCCTTCAAGTGCAGTTTTCAAATATTCAATATTTGTGTATCCCGCTTCTTTAAAAGCATTTACGGCTGATTGATGAATTCCTTCGAGCAACAAAACCTGTATCTTGTTTTTGTCTAATGAAAATCTGTTTGCCATTGATTTAATTATTAGATTCTTTATTTTCTTTCCGAGCCTCTTTTTTCTCTAGTTTATATTGTCTTTTATTCTCTTTCGACATAAAAACAGTTTGTTTTAAGCCTTCTAAAACTGAAATCAAGGTAAGGTTGATAAAAGCTTTATTCATATCTCTCTTAACATGGTACTTTACAATTCTCGGAGGTAAAGCTTCGGAAGCAGGGTTTGATGAAGTAACAACGGCATTTGCAGCAAACGAAACCACCGAATTTTTCCAGGCAGCTTTATTCTCCATATTTACATTGAAGTTTAAATCATTATACAGAAATTTCATTGTTCCATCTGCTTTCTTTTCTTTGGCAATTCCATTAAATTCAATTTTTTCAGCAATTCCATCATTAATAGAAGCTGGTGTAAATGATTGTATCAGTGGATTTAAATCCTTCAAATTAAATTTTGAAAATGACCCGTTAAAATTGAATTCAGGATTATTATAGTCAAAAACCAAATTCAAATTGAATTGTGCTTTGTTTTCAAGTAAAGCCTCGGTCTTGATTAAAAGCGGCTGACTTTTATCGATATTGGTAATATTTTCGATTTTAAAAGTTGCCTTGTTGATATTTGCTTTTCCACGATTTTTGTCGGGTTTAATTTCTTCGTAAGCCAAATTTACATTTGTTGCTAAAACCTGTTTTATTAAAACGGCCGTTTTAATTGATGATATTAACTGACCGGGATATTCAGGAAAATTTTTTAAGTCCAGAGGTTTGGTTTTGTTTTTAAAAATATTTGAATTGACTGAATCGATATGTATTTCATCAATGAATATTTTTTTATGATAAAGAAAGGAGTCGAAATTTATTCCGGAGAATTTTAATAGTGCAGCGCTTCCCTGAAATTGAGTCGTTTGGAACTTGTGCATTTTTTGAATTTCCTTTTCACTTAAATTGGGCGAGAAAGTAACATTTTTAACTGTAAATGATTTGTCGCTATATGAAAGGTTGAGATCCTGAAAAGTAAGATGAAAAATACTGTCTTCAGCATGAATATCCCCATTTTTCAATCCCATTTTAATATCATCGAAATGATATATAAGTGTATCGATTGACTTTTCCACTTCGAGCGAATTGACAAGGATTTCATAATCTTTTAAACTGATTTGCCGTACTGATTCTTTGTGTAGGAGACCTTCAATTTTTCCGACATTCAAATAAAAAAGACTGTATGAAAATAAATCTTTCCCGGGTTGCTGGTCGAACCTTAAATCACTAATAGTTATATCAACCCGGGCAACTTCCAAATCTCTTTCTCTTGCTAAATCCACAATGTGTACCGATGCATCCGTCAAATTAAAATTTTTCAAAGAATATGCATTTATAGCACTTTTACTGGATTGCGTAACTGAATCTTGTTCGACTTTCGATTCATTAAATGGTAAAAAAATAGGTATTTTACCGGCAACTGTAATTAAAACTTCGGGGTTTTCGATGTTAATCCGTTCCAGTTTCAATTTATTTTGTTTTAACAGGGTTTTTATTTCAACATTGGCAAGGAGAATTTCTTTGGTTCGCAGTTCCAAAGAACTATTGATATAAGAATAGTTTTTTAGTGGTACTTTTTTAGGAAGTATTTCCACATTTTTAACCCTGATATTCCCCAATGTAAAATTGACACTCAAATCATTGAATTTTAGATCATAAACGTCGGAAACAATGCTTGAATTAAAACTTTTCATCAGCGCTTCTGAAAGTAGCCTGTTAAAGTTTTTGTAAATGAAAATGCCCGAAATGATAAAAATGGTTACAATCCCAACAAAAATAGTTAGTAAAACCCTTTTATGTGAATGTTTTCCAGATGTTTTATTTTGTCCCGGACCCATAAGGTTGGCAGATAAGAATTCTACCAAAAATAAAAGAATTAACTTAACTTTTCGGTAAGAAGGGCAATCTCTTTTTTAGGAGATTTATTTTCGTACAAAATATGATAAACCGCCTCAGCAATTGGCATATCAACATTGTAGTTTTTATTAATCTCGAAAATACATTTTGATGAATAATAACCCTCGGCAATCATATTCAATTCGAGGCGGGCAGCTTTTACGGGGTAACCTTTCCCTATCATAGTGCCAAAATTCCGGTTTCGGCTGAATTGTGAATAAGCAGTTACAAGCAGGTCGCCCAAATATGCTGAACTTTTTATGTCGCGGGAAATCGGGTGAACTGTATCTACAAACCGTTTAATTTCCTGAATGGCGTTTGAAATCAACACAGCATGAAAATTGTCGCCATATCGCAACCCATGGCAAATACCTGATGCAATTGCAATAATATTTTTTAAAACCGATGCATATTCAGTTCCCCAGATATCATCCGAAACAGTTGTTTTTATATAATCACATTGAATTAAACTTGCAAAAGTATTTGCTTTTTCCTCATCGAGACTTGCCACAGTTAAGTATGAAAGCCGTTCAAGTGCAACTTCTTCGGCATGGCAAGGACCGGCAATAACGCCCATGTTTTCAAACGGAACATTAAAATGTTTATTCAAATACTGTACAATCAGCAGATTTTCTTCCGAAATTATACCTTTTATGCCAGAAAGGATATATTTATGGCTGATATCGGTTTGCAAATTGCCAATAATTGAAGGAATATAAGCCGACGGAATTGCTAAAACCAAAATGTCAGAGTCTTCCGTAATCTTGTTGATATCGTTGTAAAAATTAATGCGATCTATATCAAATTCTACATTTTGAAGGTATCTCGGATTGTGACCATGCTGTAGAAGATATTCAATTGTTTCATCTTTTCGAAGAAACCAGTTAATCTGACTAACATTTTCGAGCAGCATTTTGGCTAAAGCAGTTGCCCAACTTCCACTACCGATAACTGCAACTTTGTTTGTTTTTATATTCATGTCTGTATTTTCAACCTGTAAAATTATAAGTTTTTTTCTGTTTGCCACAATTGACGGAGAAACCGAAAAAACCCGATTTATAAGATTTCAAAGATATTGCAGGTTAACAAAAAATAATCGTAAATTCAGGTTTCATTTTTAAACCGAAACTTATGCAAAAATATATCCTTTCACTTGATGCCGGAACCACAAGTAACAGGGCAATCCTGTTTAATCATTTAGGCGAAATTGTAGCAGTTGCCCAACAGGAATTCGAACAAATTTACCCGCAATCGGGCTGGGTTGAACACAACCCTGAAACTATCTGGCAAACCCAGTTAAAAGTTGCGCGTGAAGTAATTACAAATGCGGGTATTTCTGCCGGACAAATTGCCGGAATCGGGATTACCAATCAACGCGAAACAACAATTGTATGGAACCGCGAAACCGGCTTACCCATTTATAATGCCATTGTTTGGCAGGATCGGCGCACAGCAGGTTTTTGTGATGAACTAAAAGAAAAAGGTCTTGAAAAAATGGTAGCTGACAAAACCGGATTGGTTGTCGACGCCTATTTTTCAGGAACAAAAATAAAATGGATTCTCGATAATGTATCAGGAGCACGCGAGCTCGCAAAATCCGGAAAACTAGCTTTCGGCACAGTTGACACCTGGCTCATTTGGAAACTGACCAAAGGAAAACTACACATTTCTGACGTAAGCAATGCCAGCCGAACTTTAATTTACAATATTCATTCTTTAAAATGGGATTCTGAACTGCTTGCATTATTTGATATTCCTGCTGAAATTCTGCCGAACGTAAAACCCAGCAGTGAGTTATATGGAGTAACCGGCTCCGAATTTTTCGGAACTGAAATCCCAATCGCTGGTATCGCCGGTGACCAGCAGGCAGCACTGTTTGGCCAAATGTGCATTAAAGAGGGAATGGTAAAAAACACGTACGGAACCGGTTGTTTTGTTGTAATGAACACAGGGAGTAAACCCATAGTTTCGAAACATAAATTACTGACTACAATTGGCTGGCAGATTGGCGATGAAGTTACTTATGCAATCGAAGGCAGTATTTTTATTGGTGGCGCTGTTGTTCAATGGTTGCGTGATCAACTGGGGATAATTCAATCATCATCAGAAATTGAAGCTTTGGCAAATCAGGTTGAAACAAGTGATGGAGTTTCATTTGTACAAGGATTTGTTGGACTTGGTGCGCCTCATTGGGATCAGTATGCCACGGGAGCAATTATCGGGTTGAGGCGCGGAACAGGAAAGGCACATATTGCAAGGGCAGCACTCGAAGCAATCGCTTTTCGCTCAATGGAAGTTATTGAAATTATGGTTGAAGATTCAGGTATTGAATTAAACGAATTACGCGTTGACGGCGGCGCAGCAGTAAACAATCTTCTGATGCAAATACAGGCTGATGCCATTCAAACAAAAGTTGTTCGGCCAAAAGTTACTGAAACTACTGCGCTTGGTGCTGCCTACCTTGCCGGATTGGCAGTTGGATTTTGGAAAAATATGGACGACATAAAACAACAATGGCAGGTTGACAAAACTTTCAATCCTGTTTCAGATACAACTCAGATTAAAAAAGTAATTAAAGGTTGGAAAAAGGCAGTGGAAAGAAGTAAAAACTGGTATGAGGTGTAAGTCGGGAGTTAGAAGTCCGAAGACTGATGTCGGGAGTCAGAAGTTGGAAGAATTAAAATATTAAATAAGAAATAACATATAAGGAAGCTGAAATGAGTGGGACACGACCCCGATAGCCATCGGGGTTCCAAGTCCGTGTTAAAAAAAACAATTTACATTGCCGTTACGCATCATCCAACGGAACTGAAAAAACAAAAAACAGTGAACATGAACAGAAAAGCAGTTTTAAAAAAAATCAAAAAAAAAGACAAACCCTGGGATATCATTATAATCGGGGGAGGTTCTACCGGATTGGGTTGCGCTGTTGATGCAGCATCACGCGGTTACAAAACATTGCTATTGGAACAGGTCGATTTTTCGAAAGGAACTTCGAGCCGAAGCACAAAACTTGTACATGGCGGTGTGCGTTATCTGCAGCAAGGTGATGTTTCAATGGTTTTTGAAGCTTTGCAGGAACGCGGGTTGATGTTTAAAAATGCACCGCATTTGGTCACCAATCAGTCGTTTATAATTCCAACCTACGATTTTTGGGGTGGACCATTTTACACAATTGGATTGAAGGTTTATGATATGATGGCAGGAAAACTGGGGCTCGGACCTTCCAAACATTTATCGCTGGAAGAAACTGTTGCAGCCATTCCAACTGTTGAACAGGAAGGATTGCGGGGCGGTGTAATTTACCAGGATGGCCAGTTTGACGACTCTCGCATGGCAATCAGTCTGGCACAAACCTGTGTCGATTATGGCGGAACGGTTCTTAACTACTGCAAAGTAACAGCACTTTTAAAAGATGGAGATTTAATTGCAGGAGTGATTGCAACCGATGAGGAAACCGGTGAAAGTTTTTCAATAAAAACAAAAGTTGTTATCAATGCAACGGGGGTTTTTGCCGATGAGGTAATCCAAATGGACGAGCCCGAAAAGCGGAATATGATTACACCAAGCCAGGGGATTCATTTGGTACTTGAAAAAGATTTCCTGCCCAACAAATATGCGATTATGGTTCCGCATACTTCCGATGGTCGGGTAATGTTTGCGGTTCCATGGCACAATCATGTTGTAGTTGGTACCACCGACACGCTACTTGAAAACCACTCACTTGAACCAATTGCCCTTGAATCGGAAGTTGATTTTGTTCTGGAAACTGCCGGTCAGTATTTGGCAAAACAACCTACCCGAAAAGATGTTCTCAGTGTTTTTGCTGGACTTCGGCCACTGGCAAAACCCGAAGATGAAAAAAAAGCAACAAAAGAAATTTCACGTGGGCATAAAATAATTATTTCAGTTTCGGGACTAATTACAATTATCGGGGGGAAATGGACAACTTACCGGAAAATGGCCGAAGATACAATCGAGAAAGCCATAATGCTGGGCGGTTTGCCGGAAAGAGAGTGTATAACCCGACATCTTCCGATTCACGGATTTAGAATGGATATTGATCCTTACAACGACCCAATGTCAGCTTACGGAATAAACAAAGAAGATATTCTTGCGATTGGTGAAGAGGAGGAAAATATGAACGGATATATCAGTGAAAAACTCCATATTCTGAAATCGCAGGTTGTTTGGGCTGTGCGAAAAGAGATGGCAAGAACCGTTGAAGATGTTTTGGCAAGGCGAACAAGGGCATTGTTTCTGGATGCGCGTGAAAGTATTCAAATCGCTCCGGAAGTAGCAAAAATAATAGCAAGAGAACTGAAGCAGGGCAACGATTGGATAAATAATCAAATTGAAGCTTTCGAACTTGTGGCAAAAAACTATTACTTTAAAGATTAAATGTTAAAACAATGATTGAATATTTTGGAGAGTTTTTGGGTACTATGATCCTCATTCTTCTGGGGAACGGCGTTGTGGCAAATGTTAACCTCGATAAAACACATAGTTTTGGCGCAGGTTGGATAGTAATTACATTTGGTTGGAGCATGGCAGTATATGTGGCAGTAATTGTTACTGCCGATATGAGCGGCGCCCATTTAAATCCTGCAGTAACACTGGGGCTTGCATTTAGCGGTTTATTTGACTGGATAAAAGTTGCACCCTTTATTTTGTCGCAGATTTTAGGAGCAATGGCAGGCGCTACATTGGTTTATCTCTTCTTTAAAAATCATTTCAAAATTACCGAAGCCCCGGGGGCAAAAAAAGCCTGCTTTTGCACAGCTCCTGCCATTCGGGATTTCAAGAGTAATTTCTTTTCGGAAGTGGTTGGCACATTTGTTTTGATTCTTGCAGTGTTACTTATTTCTTTGCCGCAGTTGGAGTACCACAGTCTGGGAAGTGCCAAAGTTGGGATGGGTTCGTTGGGCGCTCTACCTGTTGCACTTGTGGTTTTTTCGATAGGTTTGAGTTTGGGGGGAACAACGGGTTATGCAATTAATCCTGCACGTGATTTTGGCCCCCGTGTTATACATACTTTGCTTCCTCTTCCAAACAAGGACAATAACGATTGGCAATATGCATGGATTCCGGTTGTTGGACCGGTTGTTGGTGCAGGTTTGGCCGCCGCTGTTTATTTACTGATTAATTGCATGTGCTAGCAATCAGTCGATTAAATGTTATTTTTTGAGAAAAATGTAGATTCTTAGAGATTAAAAAAATCAAAAACCAAACCTGAAAATTCATATATATGGCAAATTTATTGAACAGACTTCAATTGAATTAAAAAATGAGTTTCGGGAAGAAATTCTGCTTCAAAAACCCGTACTGCAAATTGCAAAACCATTATAACGAAAAAGGCCGGTTCACATTAAATGAACCGGCCTTTTCCATATAAGTCTAAAATTGAATATTAATAGAATTTAGCCCTTAAATCTTCGATATCTGCTTTTTTACGTTGTGCCTCGTAAGCTTGTGAAGTAGCACGGTATCCCATACTTTGGGCAAGTCTGGCTTTTTCTGCTTCAAGGCTTTGTTCACTGCCCTGGCTAACGGAAGTTACCTTAACAATATAAACACCATTGTTTCCTGCAACCGGGGCTGATATTTTATCCGTTTCAAGTGCGGCAACTGTACCAACAACAGCAGGTTCCATTCCTATTCCGGGAATAGAAAAAGAATTGAAATTAATGTTGGCTGCGTTTTGAACACTTGCATTCAATTCCGAAGCTACTGCCTGCATTTCCGTTTTTCCGCTAAGCGCATTGGAAGCCTTATTTACCAAATATTCGGTTTTCTTTTCTTTTGTAACCGCAAGTTCTACCCTTGTTTTTGCCTCTTCAAAAGTTGATTCACCTTCTTCTGTTGCTTTGGTTAAAACTGCAACAACAAAATTATTTCCTAGTTCGAAAATGGGTGAACCCTGTGTGGTAGCTAAAATATCACCTTCACTTGCATCATACGCCGCACGAATAAGTATCCTGGCATTTTCAAGACCTGGAATCTCGCGATCGTTTTCACGTACTGAAGCCACACGTTTATTTAACTTTTCGGCAACAATAGCCTCATTAAACTTTTTGGCATCAGTATTTGCACTTGCAAATTTGCTTGCCAATGCGTAGGTGTCCTGATAAGTCCGTGTACTTGGTTGAACATTACGCACTAATGTAGCAACCCTGGCCTGTTGTGTTAAGTTCCCACGATCGGTTGTTTGAACAATATGAATCCCAAACTGGCTTGGAATAATACTCACTTCGTTTTTCGCATTTTTAAAAGCGGCTTCTTCAAAAGGTTTTACCATCTGACCTCTGCCAAACCATCCCAAATCGCCACCGGTCATTGCCGAACCCTGGTCTGTTGAAAACTGCATTGCAAGTGTCGCAAAATTACTCCCTTTTTCGATAACGGTTTTTAAACTATCGGCAAGTAACTGCATCGAAGCCAGTTCTTCCTGGGTATTTGGTTTTAATAAAATATGACGAGCCTGAACTGAATCGGGCATCATTGCCATTGAATCAAGTTTTGTAAGTAAATATGATTCATTTTCGAAATATGGACCAAGTACATCATTTGGAGTTGGATTTCCATCAAAAATCCATGTAGCCACATTTTCCGGTAACGATTCCTTTTTGTACCATGTACCGTCAAAACTAATATCCGAATTTGAATTTACGAACAATTCATTGTCGGCGGCATTCGCAAAATCGTTCTTTATTTCATTTGTCCATTTTTCAGCATCATTATAATCGGCAGCTGATGGCTTAACATTAAAGGTTATATATTCCAAATCCCGAATTTTTTCCTGTTTAAACTCCTTTTTGTGTGCGTTGTAATATGCTTTCAGATCACTGTCATTCACTTTAACAGCACTGTCAGCAACAGTATTCTGGTTTAACGAAATGTAATCGAAGTTGATTTGTTTTGAAGCTTCATCAATACTTTGTTGCGCTTCAGTCGCTGTAACAAAAAAGCCTTTCCCAACCATATTTGTATATTTTGACTGGGTGCGCTCTGTTACAATCTGATTTTCGAGATATAACCAATAAGCTTTTTGCTCAGGTGCAACATTTGTGTCCAACTGCTTCAGAAAATTGACAACTGCAGCCCGGTCAACCTGACCTGTGTTTGGATTGCGGAACAATTGCTGGATAATGGGATGCAGGTTTGCTCCCTGCAACATATCATACAATTCATCATCACTTACTTCAATGCCCAAATCTTCGTACACATCACTCATCACAATATTTTGGACTGTGGTTTGCCAGGTTTGTTCTCTAACCTGTACCCAGCTATTTTCATCGAGTTGTGACTGTTGGGTATTTTGTTTGTAAATTTCGCCAAGCTCTTCAACTTGCCTTTGAAATTCAGGATATTCAATTGATTCTCCATTGATTTCACCAATTTTCATTTGATTCTTATTCATAATTGATGAACCACTTTGCAATAAGTCTCCAAGAATAAATGCGGCTAAAGATATGCCGATTACAATTGCAATTAATAATCCCGCTTTCGTTCTAATCGTTTGTAACGTTGCCATTGATTAACAGTTAATTTTTAACAAATTCTACTTAAAATTTTCGAGCTACGAAGATAACAATTTTAAATATTCTACCTTGAAATTAAATTATTTTTTCCCCATAGCTGCAAGCCGATACTAAGTATTTGATTTTAAATAAAATATAAAGTTCTTTTTTAGAAGAATTAATCTTAATTGATTGTGAGTTTAACCAATTCAATCCTTGTGTTGGTAGCTTTAAGTATTTTGAATTCGAATACCCCGATTTTTATCACCGAATTAATTTTAGGAATACTTTCATGGTGAAAAAGTATAAATCCGGCCAGTGTTTCAAAATCTTCACTTTCGGGAAGGTTTATAAGATACTTTTCATTTAGCAAATCAATTTCCGATCGACCTGAAAATACAAATTCTGTGTCGCTGATTTTTTTCTCAATAATATCTGTCGTGTCATGTTCGTCTTCAATTTCCCCAAATATTTCTTCAAGGATATCTTCACTGGTTACCATTCCAGAAGTACCTCCAAATTCGTCAACAACAATTGCAATACTCCTGTGTTCGCGGATAAATGTGCTTAACAACTTGTTGGCCGGCATTGTTTCGGGAACAATTAAAACATTATTTATAAATGGTTTAAATGATTTGGGGTTTTTGAAAATCACTGATGAATGCACATAACCAACTATATTGTCAATATTTTCATCGTAAAAAATTATTCTTGAATAGCCGGTTTCCACAAATTTTTGCCGCAATTCTTCCATCGACGAATTGAGGTCAAGTACTTCAATTTCGGTGCGAGGCACCATAATTTCGCGTAGTTTAACTTTTGAGAAATCAAGTGCATTTTTAAACAGTTTGACTTCTGTTTCTGCACTTTCCTTCTTTTTAACCTGGTGAAAGTTATTTTTATGAATAAACCATTTTTTTTCGATTCTGTTAAAAATCGGATTTGATCCATCTGTATTTTGTTCAGTTTTGCTTAACTTTTTTAAAAAGGGATTTGAAATCCACAATATAAAATTGGTTAGCGGATAAAGCAGGAATAAGAATAATGAAACTGAAACAAAAATGAAATTCAACAATTTGCGGGGTAAAAACGGAAAAACTGTTATGGGTAATAGTTTGCCAAACAGTAAAATAACGATTGCCGAAATAATTGCTGTTAAAACAATTGTGATGGACTTTGATTGAATGTGATTTTGGAGAACCGGGAACAACAACCCGACAAATGCCACAATGCATAAAATAAAAGTAATGTAGTTGCCGGTTACAATTGTTGCAACATATTTTTCAGGATTTGACCTTATCCATTTCTTTAATTTCGACAGGAATAAATCAGGGTTCTGTTCAATTTCAAATTGCATTTTCCAAACCGAAAAAATTGCAATTTCTGCACCTGTGAAACAAGCGGATAAAAAAGTAGTGATTACTATAATTATGGCATAATGAAAAGGTTCCATTTTAATAATTATTTATTGAACTGCAGCTGACCTTTTGGGGGTACCTGCAATGGAGAATTCTCTTCAGGAATGGCGATGATTGTATCATTCTGTTGAGTTTCATTATTTACACTTACGTATATTGTACCTTTTGGATTTTTGATTTTCCAGTTTTGAAGTTTCTGGTCAGAAGTAAAACCAATTCCGGTAATAATTTGATCGGCACGAATGATCTTTACAAACTCCTCGGTGTAAATTATCTCTTTTTTTTCTTCCCAAATTAAATGTTCAGTTTTTAATGTGTCACCCTGAGCATTTGTGGCCACAACATTGTTTTTTGCTTCCCATTTATCTTCAGCAACAAATTGCTTCGCATAATCGGCAGTGATACTTGAAATGATTCGTTTGTGTTCATCGTATTCTACAAGTTCCACCCCTTCCGGAAACTCTCTGTAATTTCTTCCTTCATCCTGAAACTGAAGTAATTTTGGTGCTTTTACAAAATAACGTACCTGGCCTGAATCGGTTAATAAGGTCTCGAAATTTGTTGCTTCCAAAACCGGCAGATTTTCAGTTGTATAGAAAGTTTTTATTTGTTCAATGTTGTTTTCACATCCATAAAAAAGCATTGCAGCCCCTGAAACAAGGACTGCAACACAATATCTTTTAATAAGTCGAATGATTTTAGAATCTAACAGTTGTTGTTTCATTTATCCAACCTCCAACTTTGTAGCTTTGACCATCCTGTAAACCTTCCATAAATGCGTCTTCTTTATTCGGGAAGTATTTTTTGTAATCTGCCGCTTTGTTGGCTGCATCGGCTGCACAATCATCAATCCTTCTTGCTTTGTTATAATAATCAACTGCAACCCAAAAAATCGCAGATTTTTCAAGATTTGTTCCATTAAATGAACGGCTTGATGCTGCATAAATGTCACCTATCAACATATAGGCATCACATAAATCCGCATCCAGAGAGACTGCCTTTCGAGCCATTTCCCGTGCTTCCTGATATTTGCTTTCTTTGATATAAAGTAACAATGCGCGCTCGTAATAATAGCTTGCAAGCAGTATTGGATCAGTTTCCTGGCTGATGGCCTGATCGTAATATTTTTTTGCGTTTGCCAAATCATCCTTTCTTAAATATTCATGTGCCATGTTAAATGCTGCTTCTGCTGAAGGTTCCAGTTCGTATAATTTGGTTGTTGCCTTCTCAGCAAGTTCGCTTTCGTCGCATTTTGCTTTTCTCAATCTACGTAACATTGATTTAATGAATTCAGCATCTCCAATATTTTCCTCAAATTGTGGAGTAAAAATGCTTATCAATGCATCGCAATCTGCTGCTCCTGAAGTACTAAACAAATTTTCAATGTAAGGTTGGATTTCCAACGCATTTTTTACCCTATCCTTATCTGCATCTTTGGCAATTATCTCAGTTAAATGTTTATTGGTTTTTTCGTAATTCAAAATTACTGTTTCTTTTGGGAGCGAACCCAATTTAAAAAGCGATCTGGTTGTTTGCATCAACAACAAAAACACAGGTAGTTCGGCTTTTACTTTTTCTTCATTAACCGATTCATTTAACCATTCATATCCTTTTAGCATTACTTGTTTAAGTTCCTCTCCTTCAACTGACTTCATCCTTTTTTCATCCAGTTTGTATTTCAGCCATGCAGTACCTTTTCTGCCAAGTATAAATCCTTTTTCTCCAAAGTACTTCAACCTTTGGTCGTACAATTTCATATATTCATCAAGATGTTTATCCCTTTCAGCATCTGTTTTGGCGTTCTCTATCAAGTATTCATAAATCTTAGCTCCATGAATATATATATTGGATGTTGATTTTGGGAATTTATTATATAGGATTTTCCAGTGAGGAAATGCAGATTGATAATCGTTTTGTTTATAAAACTCAGTATAAAGAGAAAGTTGGTTCATAAATTCTTTATTCTGCTCAGTAAGTAATTCCTCTACTGATTTTAAAGAAATATCAGCACTTGCAACTTCTTCTGTTCCGCCTTCTGTTGGCAACTTCCCGGTAAATGCAAAATCAATTTCGGTAGGCGAATTTTCATCCAAATCTATTTTTTTAGATTCACCGGTAGCCATCAGTGTAAATTTAATGTTCTTTGATTTTGAGTCAACAGTAACTTCGTACTTTCCATCGAAGCTTGTAAACATTGAACTGCCTTTGTGAGCTTCCACTGTAACCCCGGAAGCCGGTTCTCCGTCCATATAAACAGTACCTTTTATTGTTTTTTGCGCCATTGCACTGTTAATGGTCGCAATAACAATTAAGGCGAATAAAAATGCCATACGTGATAATGCTTTCATAATTCAATTATTTAGTTTTTTTATTTTAATCAAATCTCCTTTTTATAAACCACATGTCATATAAATTAACCATGAGGTTCAACCTAAAATAGTTTTCGAGCACCAAATTGTCATTTGTAGTTCCTTTTTTACCGAATTCAGCCGCAACATTTATTGTTGATTTCGAACGGTAAACTGGTAACCCAATACCAAATGTTATGCCAAAATCGTTAATCTGCTGACCATTAAATACCAGGTAAGTTTGTTCGTACTTCAATCCTGCACGATAGGCAATTCTGCTTGTAAAACTTTGTATCGAAAACTTATCAGGAATCCATTCAGCACCAACGGCAAATTTATTTAAATCTGTTAAAAAATTACTTTTTGATCCAAGAAAATTAGCATCACTCCATGATTGATGATAATAGTCGGCATTTATTTCAAGCTTGTTTTCTTTAACGTATGAAATACCAAATCCATAAGTAAATGGAAATTCAACTATTCCCTTTTCTTCTTTGGCATAAAACAATGTATCTTGATCCACAACCGAACCTGACCCCAAATTTTTCTGGGTTATATCTGAATAGCGGGCATTATATTTTGGGTTATTTTCGAAAACCAAACCCAGAATTAATTTATTCCTGTTTTCCAATTGAAATGTTTTTTGCAATCCAAAATCAAGGCTAAAGTCGCTAACTCTTAAACTTTTATATTGTTGCATATTGTAAAAACCCGCTGCACTTAAAAACACAACTTCCGCATTTCTGTTTAACATTCCAAAGTAATAATTCAGGTTGGCTCCAATTGAGAAATTCTTAAAGGGGACAACAGCCATCCCAAAATATGCATTTGAAACTGTGCCTGCACCGTAATACGTTGTTCTAACAGAACCTGTATTTTCGATCTCCTGATCAACAACAACATTATATCCGACATCTGTAAATGGGACCAATCCAAGGCTTGCCCCAATGCGGTTACTAACTTGAAAATTCATTGCAAAATACTGGAAATTAACATCTGTAAATGATGCTTTACCAACATCGTTTTTAAAGTTTGATGCTTTGCCATCAACCGCAAACTCAAACATGAAACCAAGCGAATCAATCGCATCAAATGATGCCGGGTTGGCAATGTTTATTTGCTGGTTGTTCCTGCTCGCTATCGATGCACCCCCCATCGCAGTTGACCTGCCAAAACTATAAGAATGAAGTTCACCCAAACCATATCGTGAGTAAGGTGATGAAGTGTTGTTATTGAACTGGGCGAACAATAATGCCGGAAACATTACCAATGCGACCAAAAATCCTGCTTTATTGTATCTCCCCATTATATTCTAATATGCGGTTTAAACCCATTGCTACTAAATTAAAGTTCACAAAGAAAGAGTTTTTTAATTTGTTATCAAAAAAATCAGCATCACCACCAGTAATAATTACTTTTAAATTTGTATAAAAATCCTTAAAAGTATCAATGGTCTTCTCAATCTCAAAAACAACCCCGTTTTGTACCCCTGCCAACATGGCATCCTGGGTTGTGGTGCCAAAAAGTTTGTCGAATTTTTGATGAGCAATTAGTGGTAATTTCCCGGTAAAATGATGAAGCGCTCTGTAGCGCATTTCGATGCCTGGAGAAATATTTCCACCAAGATATTGACCTTTATCATTCAAAACATCATAAGTAATTGCAGTTCCGGCATCAATTATCAGTAAATTTGTGTCAGGATATAAATCAAAACCTCCAACAACTGCAGCAATTCTATCTTTCCCCAAAGTTTCAGGAGTTTTATAAAAATTTTCGATTGGAAGAGGAGTTTTGAAATCCAGCTCAACAAAACGCTCAAATTTATTTTGAAGTGTAGATTTTAATTCAGGTGAATAATCTTTAACTGCTGATAAAATTACGTTTTTTAAATCCTGATAATCGTTTTGCAAAACATCAACATGCTTAGGCAGAAACTCATCAACAGGAACTGTTATCAACACTTCGCCCCTGTTAAAAACTGAAAATTTTGTGCGTGTATTGCCAATATCGATTACGAGATTCATATTTAATCAATAATTCGTTGGCTGATGTCGAGTGCCTTTACTGAATGTGTCAGTGCTCCTATCGAAATATAATCAACACCTGTTGTGGCTACTTTCCTGATCCGTTTCAGTGTCATATTTCCCGAAGCTTCAATTTTTGCTCTTTTATTAATCAAAGCAACTGCTTCAATCATCATTGAGGAACTCATGTTATCGAGCATAATTATATCCACTTTTGCATCAATTGCTTCCTGTACCTGCTCCAAATTTGCAGTCTCCACTTCTATTTTAATGCTTTTCGGGATTTTTTTGCGAATAGCCGAAACAGCAGCTTTTATTCCTCCTGCCACCTGAATATGGTTATCTTTAATCATTACCATATCATACAATCCAAACCTGTGATTCGAAGCGCCTCCCATACGCACGGCGTATTTGTCGAGGTGACGGTAACCGGGCAAGGTTTTTCGGGTATCTAAAATTTCAACATCGAGTCCTTCTATTTCCTGCATACAAAGATTTGCGTAACTTGCAATCCCAGATAAACGTTGTAAAAAGTTGAGTGCCTTTCTTTCGCCAGATAACAAGGCGCGGTAGTTGCCTTTAAATTCAACAATAATATCACCGGGAACAACTTTGCTGCCATCAGGCTTCATTTCATTCCAGATTAAATCAGGATCGAACTTCCTAAAAACCATCTCGGCAACCGGTAACCCAGCTATTACACCATCTTCTTTTGCCACCAAAACGGCAGTTTTATTTTCATTTGGCGGAACCAGGTTATTTGTGGTAATATCGCCATCACCAATATCTTCGGCATAAGCCAAGTCAAACAATACCTCGGCTGATTTTAGTACTTTGCTTTCCATTTTTCTATTTTCTAACAGGTTCGAAATCGATTTTTTTATTTTTTTGCTGAATGGAGTGTAATTTGAATTCGGGTTTCTCTTTTTGAAAATCTTCGCGGATATGTCCACCACGGCTTTCTTCGCGCACAAGTGCAGCCTGTGCAATTAATTTACACACAACTGCAGTATTTTTTATTTTAAAGAGGTTGTATTCATTTTCAAAATCACTAAACCTTGTCTCAATTGCCGAAAGTCGTTCAACTGCTTTCTTTATTCCATCGGCATGGCGCACAATACCAAGATTTTCCGACATTAAAGCGGCTATTTCGTTTTGCATTTCGAGGTAAAGTGGTTCATTTCCATGGTTAATATGAATTGGAGCCACATCTGTTAAATTGCAATCCGGTTTAACAAGTATAGCAGCTTTTTCGCTTGCACGTTTCCCAAAAACCAAACATTCAAGAAGTGAATTGCTTGCAAGCCGGTTGGCTCCCATAACGCCTGTGGAAGCTGCTTCACCGCAAACAAACAACCCGGAAATATTGGTTTCCGCATTCAGATTTGTGCGAATTCCACCAACCATATAATGTGCAGCCGGCGCAACTGGTAACATGTCGTTAGTTAAATCGAAACCATAAATCTTCAATTGCTGGTATATATTTGAAAACCGGTTTTTTATATCCTGCTTATTCAAATGTTTTAACGAAAGGTAAATGTGATCTGTTTTTGCCAGTTGCAATTGTTTAAAAATATTGAAAGCTACTACATCACGAGGAGCAAGTTCGGCCAATGGATGAACTTCTTTCATAAATCTTTCACCTTTTTCATTCAGAAGCCAGGCGCCTTCACCGCGCACAGCTTCACTTATAAGATATGCTTCCTTTCCCGGCGAAAAAAGAGCAGTGGGATGAAATTGGATAAACTCCAAATCGGCAATTTTTGCACCTGCCTCATAAGCCATTGCAATTCCATCACCGGTGGCGGTATAAGGATTGGTAGATCGCAGGAATACACGCGATAATCCACCTGTGGCAATAATAACGGCTTTAGTTTTAAAAATTACATTTTTACCCGAAACAAAGTCATACGCATGTAACCCAACAATGCAGTTATTTTGTTGAATAAGCTTTATAGCAGTTACATTCTCGAATGATTTTACTGAAGGCTGTTCCTTCACTTTTTGAAGCATGAAACTTGTAAGTACCTTTCCGGTTGCATCACCTCCTGCATGAAGTATTCGGCGCTGATGGTGACCGCCTTCCAAACCAAGAACCAGTTGCCCGTCTTTTTTATCGAACTCCATGCCTAAATCAATCAACTCCAGAACCCGCTCCCGGCCCTCATTTACAAGTACTTCAACTGCATCAATATCACAAAGTCCCCTTCCTGCCTCACTTGTATCGTTAATATGAAATTCAGGTGAATCATCTTCACTAATAACAGCTGCAATACCACCCTGTGCGTAATATGAATTACTGATATCAAGTTGTGATTTGGTTACAACTGCAACATTCCCATACTTTGACGAATGAAATGCTGCAGAAAGCCCTGCAAGGCCACTGCCAATTACAACCGTTTCAAATTCAAATACTTGCATTAATTTCCCGTTTCAGAATCGACCGGCAAAGGTAGTATTTCTTTCAAGCAAATATTGTTGGTTGTTATTGTTTTTTTGTGAAACGCTTTATTATTAAGGAAGGTAGTCGGGGCGAATGGGTGAAAAAAGTTCGAGTACAACAGCATCTTGAAGTATTTCAACCTCGTGTTCTAGGTTTTCAGGGATACTCCAACTATCGCCGGGTTCGGCTAAAAACCAATCATTTCCGATTCTGAAATTCAATTTTCCGGAAATCAAATAACCGGTTTGTTCATAAGGATGATGATGGGGTGGTATCTTTGAATCCTTTTCGAGTTTAAACTCGCACAAGATAGTTTTTGATTCGAATGCAAGTGGCCGCATGGATATTCCTTCCAGTAACGGGCGGAAATCCATCGAATTATTTTTTGTGAACATAACAATATAAAATTAAGAATGGAAAGTTATAAATCGTTCTGATGCTATTACCTCAAGTTAGACATAATCCATAATTTTGCCAGAAATTTGTAACAACGAAATTTCGGCTAGTTTGGTTTGGAATTTAACGGAGATCAACCTTTCCTCGGCATCCAGCAAACTTTTTTGAACTTCGCGCAATTCAAGCCCAGAAAGGGCACCCAGACGATAACGTTCCAATGCGATTTCAAGGTTTTCACGTGCAACTTCCAGATTTTGCTTTTCCATTTGTACCAGGTGCAAATTGTTTTCATATGCATAAAATACAGTCAGAAGTTCCGCTTTAATATCCTGTTCCACTTCCTGGTATCGGTGATTCAGGTTTTCTGTCTGAATCAGGGCATTTGCCTTTTCACGGCGTCTATTGTTGCCGTCATAAATGTCCATTCCCAATGTTAGTCCGTAATTCATTGTTCGGGTGTGCTGATTTGCAATAGACACTGCTCCATATTCACTAATTGTACCGGTTCCATAACCCCGGTAGGCGTAATTATAACCTGCCGACAAATTCAGATATGGATACGATCGGGATGCAATAATTTTGTAATCGAGCTCCGATATAAACTGACTTTTTGCCGCAATTTGCAAACTTGTATTATAATCAAGCGTGGAACCTAGCAGTTCAGCATAAATCAAATTGGGATTGAATGTAATTGCTGTGTCGGCTAACTCAAATTCTTGTTCCAGGTTTTCCAATGCCATAAGTTTTTTTAGCCTGACTCCTGATTCAAGAATTTGTTCATTTTGCCTGGCCAGCCGCGAACTATCGGCATTCAGGTAAACAATGGATTGTAAAAGCGCCATTTTGGAAGAAGCGCCAAGCAAATAACGTTCCTCATCAATACGAACCCTTTCCCGTGAAAGTGATACAGCATATTCCATATTATTGAAAAAATTAAGCTGCTCTATATAATAATAGTATTCCGCAATAATTTGAGAAACCAGATTTTCCATTGTCATTTGGGTGTTGAGCTCACCCATTTGTTTTAGTTCGTTCAGCTTTTGCCAGGTTGTTTGCACGCTAAAACCCTGGAATAAAGTCATGTTTGCATTTAATGCTGCCGAACCGGTAGTATTGTAAATACCCTTTGTATTATTTTGAGATCCATCGTTCAAATTCTGAGTCGTTGAATTTACCGTTCCGCCAAATCGGTTGGTAGTGTTAACATAAGGTAAAAAACCTGCATTTCCCCTTGTAGCGTTATTTTCCAGAATCTGCGCATCGTTTCGTACCATTTTTAACGAAAAGTTACTTTCCAGTCCAATTAATATACAACGGCTTAATTCATATTTTTCCTGTGCTACTGTACCGATTGGTATAACAGCTACAATCAGCACTGCAACAACACAGTTAATTATTTTCGATAGAAATATTTTTGTCAGAAATGGTCGGTTCATTATTAATATTTTTTGATTCGCTTGAAATAAAAAGGTAAATACCCGGTACAACGTAAAGTGTCAGAAATGTTGAAATTGTTAAACCACCAACAACTGCAATACCCATTGCAACACGGCTTTGTGCTCCCTCTCCCAATCCAATTGCAAGTGGCAAAATTCCAAGAATTGTGGATAAGCTTGTCATCAGAATTGGTCGGAAACGGGCGACAGCAGCAAATTTTATTGCATCATATTTGCTCATTCCTGCTTCTTTTCGCTGGTTGGCAAATTCAACAATCAAAATTCCATTTTTCGAAACAAGCCCAATCAGCATGATGATTCCAATCTGACTGAAAATATTCATTGTTACATTAAAATACCACATAAATATAAGCGCTCCTGTTAAAGCCAAAGGCACTGTCATCATCACAATTAAGGGATCCTTGAAACTTTCGAATTGTGCCGAAAGCACTAAAAATATAAGTACAATTGCCAGTAAAAAGGCAAACATCAAACTCGACGAACTTTCCATAAAATCTTTCGAGTCGCCGGCAAGGGCTGTACGAAATGTATCATCGAGAACTTCGGCTGATATTTTATCCATTTCTGCCAAACCTTCACTAATAGTTTTTCCTTCGGCAAGGCCCGATGTTACAGTAGCCGCCACAAACCGGTTATATCGATAAAGTTGCGGAGGTGCTGTTGATTCCTGTAATTCAACAAAATTATCAAGTTGAACCATTTGTCCGGTATTATTTCTAACATACAGCGATTTCAGGTCGAGTGGTTTATTTCTGTCCTGACGCGCCAGTTCACCCAAAATCTGGTATTGTTTTCCATTCATTATAAAATAACCAAATCGCTGTCCACTGAGTGCCAATTGAAGGGTTTGCCCGATATTTTGAGTTGATACGCCCAGCAAATTGGCTTTATCACGGTTAATAACAATTTGAAGTTCAGGTTTTGTAAATTTTAAATCAACATCCGCCATTGCAAAAACAGGATTATCCTGAACTTTAGCCATGAAAGCAGGTAAAATCTCCCGCAGTTTGTCAATGGTTGGAGCCTGTAATACATATTGAATTGGCAGACCGGCTCTTCTTCCTCCAAACGTAGATTGCTGAATTACACTTGCCCTTGCCTTTGTCATTTTTCTTAAATCCGCAGTAACCTGGTTTGCAATCTCCTGCTGAGTGCGGGTTCTTTGCGAGGGTGGAACCAAAACAACACGAACAAAAGCAAAACTTCCTCTTACCATCGAAGTTACTTTATCCCGCTCAGGAATAGTTCTTTCTACCAGTTCAACAATTTCTTCAATATAAGCTTCATTGAATTCGTATGTTGTACCTTCAGGCATTGTAGTTCTGATGTTTAGTTGCGAACGGTCTTCGAGCGGGGCCATTTCGGCAGGTATATTTTTCCATAAAAAGTAAATGGAAACCATTGATGCCAAAACAATAAATACTGCAATAGATTTTCTTTTCAGGATTGATTCCAACGAATTTTGATAAACACTGTTTAACCAGACAAAGAATTTTTCGGTGAAATTATATGCTTTGCTTCTCTTGTGTCTCGTTTTCAAAATTTTAGTCGCAAGCATCGGAGTTAAAGTTAAAGCCACAAACGATGAAATGGCAACCGCCCCTGCTATTACAATACTGAATTCGCGAAAAAGCCTTCCCGTCATTCCTTCAAGAAAAACGATTGGAAAGAATACTGCTATTAAGGTGATGGTTGTGGCGATAATGGCGAAAAATATTTCGTTTGAACCTTTTATACCGGCTTCGAGCGGGGTCATTCCCTGTTCGATTTTTACGTATATGTTTTCCATCATCACAATGGCATCATCAACAACCAACCCAATAGAAAGCACAATTGCCAGAAGTGTAAGAACATTAATACTGTAACCTGCGAGGTACATGATAAAAAACGAACCTACAAGCGATACGGGAATAACAAGAATTGGCAGAAGTGTGGTTCTCCAGTCGCGTAAAAAAAAGAATATGATAACAACAACCAGGAAAAATGCCAGATAAATGGTTGCCATAACTTCATCAATGGATGTACGGATGTAATCGGTATTATCAAACCCAATTTCGATGCCAACATCTTCAGGTAAATCTTTCTTTATAAACTCAAGTCTTTCGTAAACAGCATCAACAATTTCGATATGATTGGCTCCAGGTTGCGGAACAATAACTGTCCCAACCATGGGGATACCGTTCATCTTCATAATTCCCCGTAAATCTTCAGGTCCGAGTTCAGCGCGGCCAATATCGCGTACCCTGATTAGCTGATCGCCAGACTGTTTTAGAATCAGGCTGTTAAATTCTTCAGGAGTAGTCATCAAGCCCAGTGTTCGAATGGTAAGTTCAGTTGTATTTCCTTCGATACTTCCTGCCGGAAGTTCAATGTTTTCACGTTGAATTGCATTTCTAACGTCAAGTGGAGTCATTTGGTAACCCGCGAGTTTTGCCGGATCAAGCCAGATGCGCATTGCAAATCTTTTCTCTCCCCAAATCGAAACGGAGCTTACCCCTGAAATGGTTTGCAACTGCTCTTTGAAAGTTAGTTCTGCAATTTCCGAAAGTTCGAGCAATGAACGCTTGGGGCTTTTAACAGCGATAAACATAATTGGATTGGCATCGGCATCAGCTTTCGATACGGTTGGCGGATCGCAGTCACGCGGAAGATAACGTTGAGCTTGTGATACTTTGTCACGTACATCATTGGCGGCTGTTTCCAAATCTACCGAAAGTTCAAATTCAACAGTTACCTCGCTGCGCCCCTGACTGCTTCGACTGCTTAACGTTCTGATTCCCGGAATCCCGTTTATAGATTGTTCAAGTGGTTCGGTTATTTGTGTTTCAATTACATCCGAGTTTGCTCCGGGATATGAAGTACTTACTGAAATAATGGGCGGGTCAACACTGGGAAACTCCCGGATACCAAGGTAAGTTATTCCGATTCCTCCAAAAAGAAGAATAACCAGCGAAAATACTGTAGCAAGAACCGGTCGTTTTATACTAATTGATGAAAGACTCATAATTTTAATTTACCGGTTTTTCATTTGTGATCAGCGTATCAAGTTGAACAGGCAAGCCTTCCCTGAGCTGTAACATTGCAGTTGTCAGTAAAGTGTCGCCAAAATTGAGGCCTTCCTTTATTTGGATATTTGATTCGGTTCTAAGTCCGGTTACAACCCGCACCTGTTGAGCTTTTCCGTTTTTATAAATAAAAACTTTTTCACCCTCCATTTCAGGAATTATCGCCTGTGTTGGAATCGAAACTGCATTTTCAATTTGGGATAAGAGAGTTGTAACACTTGCGTAGCGACCCGGTTTAAGCTCTTCGTTTCGGTTCGGATAAAGCGCCCTTACAACAATTGTTCGGGTGTTGATGTCAACTTTAGGATCGATTGCATAAACTACCGCATCAAATTCTTTGGAAATTCCATCGATGGCAAATTTAATTGGGAACCCCGGTGTAACTTCGCCTGCATAACGTTCAGGTATCGAGAATTCAATTTTAAGCGGGCTGATTTTTACAAGCCGTACAATTTTTGTTTGTGTTGATGCAATGGCACCTTCGCTAATCATTCGTAAACCAACTATTCCATCGAAAGGAGCACGCAGTTCGGTTTCGGCAATTCGGGCTTCAAGGAGTAAACTGTCAGCTTGCAGCGATTGAAGTTCGGTAGATACCTGATCGTAACTCTCGCGGCTGATTGCGTCACGGTCGAGCAATTGACGCTGACGGAATTCTTTTTCCTCTGAAAGTTTCAACTGGGCTATCAATTTTAACAATTGTGCCTGTAAAGGCCGATCGTTAATTTTAGCCAGAAGTTCACCTTTTTTTACGCGGGTGCCTTCTTCAAAGTAAATACCTACCACTTTCCCCGAAGTCTCAAATGACAACTCAACTTCTTCGTCGGGTAATAACGAGCTTGTGCTTTTTCTAAGTTCAAACATATCGGTAGGAACAATTACATAACCGCTGGCAAATAATTTCTGTGGTCCCCCTTTACCACCTGGCATAGCTGAATTCATATCATTCCCCCGTCCTGAATTGAACATGGGTTTTAACTTTGGAAAAAAAATAATTCCCGCCATTACCAGAATTAGTATAACGGTTATCGATATCCTGAATGCTTTTTTTGTGGCCACTGTAGTTGGTATTAAGTAATAAATAAAATTCCGGCTGCAAAAATACCGGAATTATTTGACTTCACTTAACCTAAAAAGTTAAAAGTGTACTGAAAATATTTTAGTTGTTTTCAGCATGTGTGCGTAAAATGATTTCACACAAATTATTTTCACATATATAACTAATCTGTTTTATAGTATTTTAAGAGTTAAACGCATAAAAAATGAGAATCAACATTGACATAAATATTTTTAAAATAGAAGGGAAATCGCAGACAATTTTCCCGGTTAATTCTGTGGGAATTATCCCAAACCTCAACCAATTGAAAGTGAAGCTTTGAGAGCTATCTCACGTACCGACCGAACACCAGGGAAGCTTTGGGAATTAAGCCATGACCAAAAAAAACCAAATCAAAATTTAAACTATTGTGGGTGTTTAAAAGTCTTATTCAGCATTGAATACGGATGAAGTGTGAAGTTCAAACAAAAATTAACGGGGTTAAATGAAAAAATCTTAGAATGCAAGGTGGAAAAATATACATTTGTGCCCCGAAATTCTGAAACTATTTAAATCTCAAATTGTTAATCCAAACAGAGTAGGATTAAGAAAAGAAAATAAAAACAGGAAATAAAAAATATTATGAGTTGGAGAAAATTAACTTTCATAGTTGTGGCACTGATCATATTGTTAGGGGGCGCAGCAGCGCTTTCAATGTTATTTGTGTCGATGAAACCCGAACCACCGCGGATGCCCGACAATACATTGAAAAGGTTTGTAAAAACTGAAACTGTGTTGTATTCCGACATAGTTTCACCGCTGGCCCGAGAAGGAAGAATGGTATCGAGTAACGAAGTGATGCTTGTTGCCGAAGCTTCAGGAAAAATCCAGAGCGGACAGGCACCGTTGCGAAAAGGAGCATCGTTCCGCAAGGGACAATTAATGGCTTCCATTTACAGCGATGAAGTTGAACTGGCTATCAAAGCGCGCAAAAGCCACTATTTAACAACGCTTTCAATGTTGCTTCCGGATATTAAAATGGACTTTCCCGACAGGTACGAAACTTACCTTCAGTTTTTTAATTCCATCGAAATGGATAAAACTTTACCGGAATTACCTGAAATAAAAGACGAAAAACTCAAAATATTTTTGGCAAGCCGGAGCGTAATCAGCGAATATTACGGTATTCAGCAAGACGAAAAACGGCTGGAACGCCATAAACTTTATGCACCTTTCAATGGTACAATTGCACAGGTAAATTTCGAAGTTGGCGCTTATGTAAATGCCGGAAGCCAGATAGCGAAAATGATTCGGACCGATGAGCTTGAAGTTGAAGTTCCGGTTGAAAACGGGCAAAGTCATTGGATTAAAATTGGTGATAAAGTAGAAGTTTTTTCACGTAATAAGGAAATTGTAAAACCGGGAGTGGTTGTGCGTAAATCCGATTTTGTTGATCCATCATCGCAGGCCCGAAGTGTTTTCGTTAAGGTAAACAACAACACCGGCGAAGAACTTTACACCGGCGAATATAAACTGGTAGTTTTCCCGGGACAGGTGATTCAAAAATCGATGGAAATTCCACGAAATGCTATTTTCAATTCAAACGAAGTTTTTACTGTTGTTGAGGGAAAACTTAAAAAGAGGGTTATCAACGTGTTAAAATGGAATGAAACTACACTGATATTTAATGGTTTGGAAGAAGGCGAAAAAGTGGTTGCCGAACCCTTGATAAACGTGAAAGAAAACAGTGCTGTGGGAATTTTGGGAGAAGAAGATCCAAATCAAAAAAAAGGCCCTGCACAAACTAACCAAAACACAAAAGCACAGGGATGAAAAAGGCCGTAGAATTGTTTGTCAGGTTTCCGATTTATGCAAACCTGGCTATCTTTTTTATTATCGTGGTAGGTGGAATCAGCATGTATTCCATGAAAAAATCTTTCTTCCCTGAAACCGAATCACGATTTCTTTCCGTGAGTGTTTCGTACCCCGGCGCATCTCCGGTTGAAATGGAAGAAGGTGTAACTTCTCGAATAGAAGAAGCAGTTCGCGGTATTCCGGGGATTTACGAAATTACTTCTGTGTCATCTGAAAACAGTTCGAGGGTTTCCATCGAAATTTTGCCGCGTTACGACATGGATGAGGCGCTGATAGAAGTAAAAAACGCAGTGGACGGAATTTCAGCTTTTCCAACCGCAGCCGAGCGTCCAATTGTTTCGAAACGCAGAACAACTTCGCCTGCCATGCGATTGCTAATTACCGGCGATGTTGATTTACTTACCCTGAAATCGTATGCACAACAGGTGGAAGAGGATTTTCTTTCGTCAGGATTTATCAGCCAGGTAAACATGTCGGGGTTCCCCCCGCTTGAAATTTCAGTGGAAGCAAAAGAGGAAGATCTGCTTCGGTATGGAATTACATTTAACCAGTTACAAAACGCAATTTCAGAAAATAACCGCGATGTTTCGGGCGGGCAAATCCGTTCGATGGATGAAGAATTATTGATCCGATTGCGGTCGAGAAGTGCTGATCCAAATAAAATAGGTGAAATTATTGTTCAGGCAAATCCCGATGGAAGCGTAATCCGAATTCGCGATATTGCACTTGTAAAAAAGAAATTCTCCGACACCCCAAACAAAGCGCTTGAAAATGGCAAACCGATCATCAATATTACAGTTATGAAACTGATTAGTGAGGATCTGACCAAAATCGACAAATACATAAAAAACTATGCAAAGGAATTCAATGAAGAAAATCCGGAAGTAGATTTAATGGTGTCACGTTCATATCTTGATATTCTCGGAACCCGTTTACAAATGCTTTATGAAAACGGAGGTCAGGGATTGATAATGGTAATTATTATTTTGGGATTAATGCTGAGTACCCGGCTTTCGTTGTGGGTTGCATGGGGAATTCCGTCTTCATTTCTGGCTATGTTTATTGTGGCAAATATGATTGGGATTACCATTAATATGATGTCGTTGTTTGGGATGATACTTGTAATCGGGATTTTGGTGGATGATGGAATTGTAATCGGCGAAAATATTTTTCAGCATTTCGAAATGGGTAAAAGTCCGCGAAGAGCTGCGCTTGAAGGAACTCTCGAAGTAGTTCCGGCAGTAATTACATCAGTACTTACAACTATTGTTTCTTTTCTTCCTTTACTATTTATCACCGGCCGAATGGAAATGATGTTCGAAATGGCTGTAATCGTTATTTTAAGTCTTTCATTTTCACTTTTTGAAGCATTTTTTATTCTGCCCGCGCACCTTGGCAACAAGCATGTTTTAAACGAAAGTGTTTTAAAAGCCAAAAGCAAAGGTGTACGAAAATATGTGGAACGTTTTTTTACCTGGCTGCGCGATTATGCATATGACAGGGTGATAAAACTAATTATTGAATGGCGGTATATCGTAATAGGAATCCCGGCTGCAATGATGATTATTACGTTTGGGTTAATTGGTGGAAATTTTATCAAAACAACCTTTTTCCCGCGAATGGAATTCGACTCATTCAACATCAATATAGCTTTTACACCGGGTTCGGGCGAGCGGCAAACAATGGAATATCTCAACCGTTTCGACAGTATTGTTTGGGTAGTGAACGATGAATTGATGGAGGAATACAACGATACTCTTCCAATTATTGAAAACAGCATTTTGCTTTTGGGTTCTTCATTCGATGGACAGGAATCGGGAACTCATGCCGGAAGTATTGATGTTTCGCCACGAAATTCGGAAGAAACAGGTATCAGTTCTTATGAAATTATCAACCGTCTCCGGAAAAAAATTGGTACTATTCCTGAAGCCGATAAATTTACCATCGGTTCAAGCAACCGATTTGGAGTTCCGGTTTCAATTGGACTTTTGTCGAGAAACATTACAGAACTTGAAAATGCCCAGGAGCATTTAATGCACAAGCTTAACGAATTGCCACAGTTAAAGGACATTGTGAATACCAATGCAATGGGGAAACAGGAAATTCTTTTAAAACTGAGACCAAAAGCATACATGCTTGGTTTTGATGAAACTACAATTGCAAACCAGGTTCGGCAGGGATTCTATGGAGGACAGGCCCAACGGTTGCAGGAAGGGCGCGATGAATTGCGTATTTGGGTGCGTTATCCTGCTGAAGGACGCGAGCGTATCGGTCAAATGGAAACAATGAAAATAAAAACACCGCAGGGTGATATTCCTTTGCTCGAACTTGTTGAATATGAAATGAAACGCGGGCCGGTTAACATCAACAGGTTTAATGGCCGACGCGAAGTAAGGGTAAATGCCGATATGATTGACCCCGATGCTTCGGTAACCGATGTTCTCGACCAGGTGAGGGCTGAAATTATCCCCGAAATGAAAGTGATGTTCCCGGGATTAAATATCGAATTCCAGGGCCAGCAGCGCGAAAGTCAGCGTAACATGGCCGATATTGCAATATTATTTCCATTGGCTTTTTTAGCGATGATTTTCATTTTAATGATCAATTTCAAGTCGTTTGAACAACCGATTATCATCATTATCATGTTACCAATTTCGTTGCTCGGTGCAGTGTGGGGGCACGGAATACACGGGAAACCGCTATCAATTTTAAGTTTGTGGGGAATTATAGCTTTGATGGGTGTAATAGTAAACGACTCGGTTGTGTTTCTCGAAAAATTTAACCAGTATATAACCAAGGGAATGAAGGTAAAAGATGCAATTGTAAATGCCGGTAAAAACAGGCTTCGTGCAATTATTTTAACAACAATTACAACTTCATTTGGATTGTTTCCAATCATTCTTGAAAAAAGTTTTCAGGCTCAGTTCCTTGTCCCAATGGCAATTTCGCTGGCATACGGCGTGGCTTTCGGAACTTTTTTCATATTGATGTTTTTCCCGGCCCTGATTATGATTTTAAATGATATCCGAAGAACAATAAGACAACACTGGCATGGAAGGGAATTCACCCCAGAGGAAGTTGAAATTGCCTGGGTTCATGCACAGCAGACTATTGATGAAGTTCCGGTTCAACCCATAGAAAAAACAGAACTATGAATAAAATACAACTCATTTTCTTGCTCCTTATAACAATATTTTCTGTTAATGCACAATCACCGCTGACCCTCAATGATGCCATTTCGAAAGCACTCGAAAATAATTACGGAATAATTATGGTGAAACAGAATCAGCGTATTTCCGGGATTAACAACAATTGGGGAACTGCCGGAAGATATCCGTATATCAATCTTTCACTGGGTGATGACAATTCGTATAACATTAATGAAACTGAAAATTTAGTCAACAACAGGTTTTCGCTGGGCGCCAGCATAAACTGGACACTTTTTGATGGTTTTATCGTGAAAATCAACAAACAGCGGTTTGAAGAACTTGAAAATCTTTCGAAGCAAAACACCGCGGTAATGGTTGAGGGAACAATCCAATCAATAATTCTGGCTTATTATGATGTGCTCCTTCAAAAAGAAAAACTGAAAAACTGGGATGAGGTGATGAAACTCTCGGAAGACAGATTCAATCAGGCGGAAGAGCGAAAAGCATTTGGAACCTTTGTAACCTATGATGTTTTACAGGCGAAAAATGCATATCTCACCGACCGTTCAGGGTATCTTTTACAGGAGGTAAATTACAAAAATTCGTTACGAGACCTGAATTACTTAATGGCTGAAAAAACCCAAATCAACTATTTGTTAACTGACAGTTTTAAAGCTGTTCCTGTTGATTATGCGTTGGCCGATCTACAGGCACAAATGGTTGAAAACAATAAAAGCTTGCAAAACCAGTATATCAATCAGCGCTTGCTCGAAAATGCCGTGGCTTCAGCAAAAAGCAACTTTTATCCAACTTTTGATTTCAGGGGTGGCGTTACCGGAACTGCCAACAGGAACAATTATGCCGACCGCGGCGAAAGCTGGGGAAACTCTGCAAACTTTTATGGTAATTTTACTTTGAGTTACAACCTTTTCAGTGGGGGAAACCGCAAACGGGCAGTTGAAATTGCACAAATCGATGAAACGATCGGAACAGTTGAAATCGACCAGGTAACTCACGAATTAAACAACAGTCTGGCTAATTTATACGAATTTTATGTTGTTCGAAAAGAATTACTCGCTCTGGCTTTCGAAAATCTTGAAGCTGCAAAATTAAACCTGCAACTTTCAAAAGAGAGGTTTGAATCGGGTTCAATAAATTCGTTTAATTACCGCGATGTGCAGATCTCGTACATTACAATTTCTCATCGACAATTAGAAGCAATTTATAATTTGATTGATTCACAAACTTCACTTCTCCGATTAACCGGAACAATTATTCAGGAGTATGAATAAAAATTAAACAGATTTCCAAACCCGCTGTTTGTTTTTCACTTCTTTTTCAAGGAATGCCGTTTCCAAATCAATTCCTTTGCGGTTGGCTATTGCACAGAGATAAATGAAAATGTCAGTAAGTTCATCTCCAATTTCGGTAAAATTGGAATTTGAATCAACAGCCAAACCTTCCGATTTACGAACGGCTTTAAACAATTCACCCACTTCTTCTCCCAGTAAAAGGCATTTGTCGATGGTAGTTTGATGAGAAAAACCACGTTCGTTTTCAAGTTCAGCAACGTAATTCTGAAATTCTTTCAGGGTTGGATTTTTGGTTAAGTTGGGCATATTATCATTATATGTAATGAGTATCAGTTTAATGTATTAACACCGAAGGTGTTTTATTTTCATAACCTTAGGTCAACGACCTAAGGCCATTGAACCCAACGGTTCCTCTGTCTGAAAGGCAGAACCATTTTAATCTTTCAGAAAAAGTCATATACAATATGATATAAAAGTCGGGTATAACTCATCTTTCTTATATTTTGTCCTGCCTTTCAGGCAGATTTTAGTTTGTACATGTTTTTTCCGCAGGTCATTGACCATGCGGTTATGAATCCCGATAATTATCGGGAGACTTTTCAAGTCAAGAGATTCGTTGTTTATTCATCATTTTTATTCGATACTTGCTTTTTATAACGACTAACACCGAAGGTGTTTTATTTTCATAACCTTAGGTCAACGACCTAAGGCCATTGAACCAGCCAAAACAACTGCCTGAAAGGCAGAACTATTATAATCTTTCAGAAATCTTAAGCCAAAGCTTTCCTTACATTCTCCAGCAAAACCGGCACTTTCTGATAAGGATCACCGGCACCCAAAGTTTCAAGAGGCAAATATCCACGGTAGCCGCCATCTTTTATTATTTTGAAAAGTTTTGGAAAATCGGTGGGTACTTCCTTTTCGTCAATCCAAACATTTTCCTTTATTTGCCAGGTAACCGCGTATTTCATGTTATGCTGTATTGCTTCGTACGGATCTTCCAAACGGTAACTCCCAATATCGAGGTTCAATCCCAACCAATCTGAATCAACCATTCCGAATATTTTATCAACATCAGCAGCTGTTTTCAGAAAATCGTTGTGGTTTTGAATGGCGATGATAACCCCGAATTTCTTTCCGTATTCACAGCACTCTTTAATATCGCGTGCCATCCATTCAAAAACCTTGTCGCGCGTAAAACCTTCGTGTTTATTGGTTCCGGCAAAAATACGAAGGTTGGGAATACCCATTTTGGCAGCCGCCTCAATCCATTTTTTAACCAGTTCGATATCGGCTTTTCGGGCTGCGGCATCAGGATTGGCAAAATCGTTGCGAACACCGGTGCCACTAATATCAAGACCAAGTAAAAATGCCTGCTTTTTAAATTTCATCATAAATTCATCAGTCGGAACTTCCGGGTAGCCCGGGAAATAATATCCGGTTGGGTCGATGGCATCAAAATTATATTCAGCACAAAAATCGAGTACATTAAACAAATTGATTTTACCTTCCATCAGAAGCGAATTGAAAGAGTAAAGATTTAAACTGAGTTTCAATTTATGCCCAAACTTTTTGCTGACTGCAGGAATTTCTGAAGGAAAAGCATTAAAACCGGTGGCAATAAATGGCACTGCCAACATCGATTTCATAAAATTGCGGCGAGAATTTTCCATTTTAAGTTGGTTAAATTTTTTTACCAAAATAAGTATAAAAAGACAAAATATTAAGTGATAACTGATTAAAATCCGTTTCTTGTTTTTAATGCTTTTATCAGCTATTTTTGGATTAAAATATATGATTATGGACTTCGAAAATTATGTAACAGACAAAAAAGGTAAAAAAATTGCTGTTCAGTTACCAATTAAAATTTATGAAAAACTTCTTGCTGATTCGGAGGAGCTTGATGAGATTAAAGAATATCGTAAGGCAAAAAAACATAAAAGCGAAGCGATATCCTTTGAACAGGCTTTTAAAGAAATTGAAGATTCCATGAAAAAATGAAATATAGCATTCTAATTGAAAGATATGCTCAAAAGCAAATATTAAAACTGGATAAAAAAGCAATTCCGGTTATCAAAAATGCCATTTTATCTCTTGCCAATAACCCTCGGCCAATTGGGTGTAAAAAACTGAAAGGAGAAGACGCTTATCGTATTCGAGTTGGCAATTATCGAATTATCTATGAAATAAATGATGACATTATTTTAATAACTGTTGTTTCCGTTGGTCATAGAAAAGATATTTATAAATGACCCCATAGTATTATTGTTTAGCCCTTTACTTCCAACCAAAACCCGCTTCCATGAATATTTTTGATTTCAATGTTTGGATCGTCGGCCAGGAATTTACGCAATTTGGTAACAAAAACGTCCATGCTGCGGGCTGTAAAATAACCATCATCGCCCCATATTTTACGCAAGGCAGTTTCGCGTGGCAGCAGTTGGTTTTGGTTCTGACAAAGCAATTTAAGCAAATCAGCTTCTTTGGGCGAAAGTTTTTGCACTGTTTCACCCCGTTGAATTTGCCGCAGTTTTGAATTAAAATGGTACGAACCAACTGTAAAAATAACTTCATCAGATGCCGGAGCTAAAGTTTGCCTTTTAATAATTGCACTTATTTTGCAAAGCAGCACTTCAGTATCGAATGGTTTTGTAATATAATCGTCGGCGCCAACATTGTAGCCTTTCAGAATATCTTCCTTCAAAGCTTTAGCAGTTAAAAAAACCATGGGAATATCTTTGTCAATGCTCCGAATATCGCGGCCAACTGTAAATCCATCAACATTTGGCAACATTACATCGAGAATACAAATGTGGTATTTTCCGTTCCTGAATTTGTCAAGTGCATGTTTTCCATCGTCAACCCAGGTAACATTGTAATCGTTCAGTTCGAGATACGATTTTAAAACCGCCCCAAAACTGAGGTCGTCTTCTAAAAGAAATATGTGGTAATTACTCTTCATTTTTCAAACTTAAAAAATCTAAAACATCGAATAACGAATAAGAAATTAGAAAGTATTAGAATGATTTCTTTACTTCCTGATTTGTTATTCCATATTTTTTATTTCTTATTTTTTATTTCTTTTTTCCTACTCCCTCTCCCTTGGAGAGGGCCGGGGAGAGGCTATCTTATTCCCTCACAAACGGCAAAAATACGTCAAACCTGCTTCCTTTTCCGGGTTCACTTTGCACTGTAATCGTACCATGATTGGCTTCCAAAACTGCCTTTACATAGTTCAACCCCAGTCCAAAACCTTTTACATTGTGAATATTTCCGCTGGTTTGACGGTAAAACCTTTCAAAAATCTTGCCTTGTACAGCTTTTGTCATCCCAATTCCCTTGTCTTCAACTGAAATTAAAATCCCATTATTTCTATTTGATGTTGAAATTTTTATTTGCGGACTTTCAGCTGAATATTTATTTGCGTTGTCGAGCAGGTTGTAAATAACGTTTGTGCAATGGATTTTATCAGTAGTAACTACTGCATTTTTTGCTCCAAAATTGGTTTTTATTTCCCCGTTCCGCTTTTCAATCTGAATTTTAATTCCCTGAATGGCATCATCAACCAATTCGTGCACATCAATAGCTTCCCATTTAAATTCAAAATCTTTTTGATCAAGCCGTGCAATGGTCAAAATATCTTCAACCTGCCGGTTCATGCGCAGATTTTCCTTTTTTATCATTCCTGCAAAATAACGAATTCGTTCAGGATCGTTTAACACTTTCGGGTTTGTAATAGAATCGGTGGCAACCGATATTGTAGCAATTGGTGTTTTAAATTCGTGGGTCATGTTATTAATAAAATCCGACTTCATTTCCGAAATTTTCTTCTGCCTCAGAATATAAAAAACGCTCAATCCAAATGTCAGTAAAATGATTAGTGAAAACAGAAATGACGCCAGCAACAACCAATTCAGCGAACGGTAAACAAAACTTTCGCGACCCGGAAAAAACAATGCAAGTTGCATATTCTTCTGAAAAATATCGTTGGGGTACAATTTTACCTTGTATTCAGTTTCACTTAATTTTAATGAATCAGTAAACGGGTTCTCGTTTATAAAGGAGCTGTCCTGTATAATCGCATATTCAAATGGGATAGGAATATCCCTGTTAACCAGCTCTTCCCCCAAAACCTGCTGAAGTTGTTCCTCATCAATTTTGCGCACATCCCATGTTTCAAATTCACTGATTGCCTGGTCGGCCATGCGTTTCAGCCGTGTGCCTTTTTGTTGTGCCCGTTTTGAAATTTCGGATTGAAGAATTCCGATTGTGTCAAGTGTAGTTAACATCGAATCGATTCTTATTTGACTGATTTTATAAAGCGAATCAATGTTGGAAAAGATTGTGTCGGAATTTACGATGAATACAGCATTCCCTGAATTTTGGATATCATCAATATTTATATCCTCATTTTCTGTTTTTGTTTTTGTTTCGATTTGGTAACTGAAAGCTCCTTTTTTACGCATGCTTCCATCAACTTTTATTTCAATCCGTGTATTTTTGTCGCCAGGCTTTCTTTGACGGATTACATGAACAGGATTGGGAGGTTTAGGAGTTGAATTGTGGTAGAAAACTGGAGGAGGCGGTGGAGCAACACTTTCAAATTCTTCTCCTGTTTCATTTGTCCAGTGTAACGAATCAAGATCGAAAATCATGTGGTTTACTATCCCGAAATTGTGCAAATCTTCCAGTTTGTTAACCGTATTGTTTAGCGCTTCGTTCACCGATCTGTTGAACAATTCATTTTTAACCTGAATGGCATTGTTCATCCAAACCAGTTGCACGGCAATGATCCCGAGAATTGAAACTCCCATCAAAATAATGATCCCTGTAAAAAACTTTTTGTTCATGCCTCAAATATAGACTTTTATAGATTTACTGTTTTAATTTTAACTTTTCCTTAACAGGTTTTAACCAGGCCTTAACTGATTGGTAGATTGAAGTTAAAGTATATTTGTTGCAGAATAAAAACAAATTAAAACGAGTTATTATGAAACGCATTTTTTCAATTATCCTTTTGTCGGTTTTTTCAGGCATTTTACTTTCCTCTTTTTCAATCAGGGAAAATCCACAGGATCCGCCTCGGGGGAAAAAAACAGAGAAACATATTAAAATGGTAAAAATTGACGATAACGGTAAAAAAACAGAACTGGATACAGTAATACACGATAACAAAGAATTCTTATGGCAGGGCGATACCATCGGTGGAAATGATTTAAAATGGATTACTAAAGAGGACTTTGACATGAGTAACATTCACAAAAACTTCGACATGAATTTTGAATATAAAATTGATGATGATGGCAAAGGGAACGTTTTTATTATGAAATCGGACAAAGGTGGCGAACACTTTATAATGCCGCCAATGGCGCCGGATGCACCATTTCCTCCGCACGCTCCTCACGTTATGATGTTTAGAAATAACAAAAACAAAAATGTTATCGACTTGAGTGATCCCGGGATTATTTCGTACGACAAAAAATTACTGAAAAACGGAACTGAGAAAATTACAATTGTGCGTAAGCAGGTTGACGAAAATGAAGAAGAGGAAATGATTTTCGACGGAAATACAAATGGAAATGTATTCTGGCATGGAGATGCACCACGTGGAAAGAAAACAATCAGGGTTATAAAATCTGACGATGGCAGCACACAAATTTTTGAAGACGATGAATTAATCAATTTAAAAGGAGAAAAAGGGAATGCAACTTTTGTTACCGATGATGGGAAAGTGATAAAAATCAAGGAAAAGAAAGAGGGCAAGGAAAAACAGATTGAAGTGGAAGTAGAGGAAAAAGCAGAAAAGGAAAACAAGTAAACTATTCAGTTTCGGAATTTTAAACAGGCCAATTATTGCATTAATAGTTGGCCTGTTTTTTTATTCTGAATTTTACCTTTTAATCAATATCTTCTTCACATAAACCTGATTGTCAGCATTAAGTTTCAAGAAAGCTAATCCCTCAAAATTCAAGGGCAAATCAAGCTTAGTTGAACCCGCTTCAAGAACTCCGGTTTTTAAAACTTGTCCGTTTACATTATAAAGTGAATAAACAATTTCAGTTTGCGGGAGTTTGGAAAAACTGATATTAACAAAATTACCGGCTGGATTTGGTGTAATGTGCACAAATTTATCATTACGGGTTTCATCGACAGATGATGTAATTGGCGAGATTTCTATTATTTTGTCGTCATCGGTTTTAGGATTTCCCCTGCCGTCGCGATTGCTCACAGCAATATAAACTTTTCCTTCAGGCGAAATACAAATATCGCGTAGCCGGCCAAAAGTGCCTGTAAAAAAATCATTTGTTTTCACTACTTCTGTACCACTTTCATTTAAAAGCAATTGAGTAATTCTGCTGGCTTTTAGCGAAGTAACTAAAAGGCTGTTTTTCCATTCAGGAATTAAATCAGAATTATAAAAATCTATTCCAGCTACCGCCAAAGTTGGGGTCCATGCAATAAGGGGTTCAACAACATTACTATCGTTGCAAAAAGCCATTTCATTCGAATTACTGCAAAATCCTTCGACTTTGGGCCAGCCGTAATTCCGTCCTTTTTGAATAATATTTATTTCATCGTCATTGCTTGGGCCATGTTCGCTGCTGTATAATATAGCACTGTCAGGTGAATAAGCCAAACCTTGCGGGTTTCGGTGTCCCCAGGTCCAAACCGGACTTCCCTGCAGCGGATTGTCCTCCGGCACTGATCCGTCGAAATTTATCCTGAGCGTTTTTCCATTTAAACTATTTATGTCCTGCGAACTGCTTGTGAATTGAGCATCGCCAGTCGTAAAAATCAATTTTTTATCGGGCGAAATAATCAACCTGCAACCATTGTGGTTGTTTGCACCTGAAATAGTGTTTAATAAAACCATCGGATTATCAGCTTTCCCGGTTGCCGGATTAAATGTGTAACGCACAATTTTTTCACGGTAGTCATTTCCCGCTGCATAAAAATTATAGGCAACATAAAAATAGTTGTTTGTTAAAAAACCGGGGTCGAGCACCATTCCGAGAAGTCCGCCTTCACCAACTTCCCTGGCATCAGCAATTTGAATAATCTCAAAAACTTCGCCTGTGCCCGGATTAACTCTGCTAATTTTGCCCGACCGTTCTGTAAACCAGATAAAATTATCGGGCCCCCAAAGAATTTCCCAGGGAGTGTCGAGGTTGGCGGCAATTGTTTTTGTTTGAAATTTAGTTTGTGCGTTTAGGGTTTTGAAAACCAACGCAATCAATGCAACTAAGATGACAATCGTTTTCATGGCAATATTGTTTTTTGTTCCGGCTAAATACAATTATTATAACCGTGAAACAGCAATGATTGTTCCCAACAAACTGTCAATTCCGAGTGGATTTTTTCTCTTTAATAGATTTCCTTTGTTAACCTTTCGGTTGCTGTCATGTAATAACGGGCAAAATTATCGTCTTTCATGTATTCAATCAGTTGCGAACGCCTGTTGTCAACTTCTTCACTTAATTCAACAATTGTGGCTTTTGCAATCTTATCTTCCTGATTTTCGCGTTGAGCTTTAACTGCAGGGATAAATTTATCCATCCATTTTTCGTAAAGTTCCATAAATTCCTGTTGGTCAGTCGTTAATGGAAACTCTGTTTTGCTGTTCAAAACCGTTGCCGAAAGTTTTGTTGATACTGCGATTGTTGAACCAACTGTCAGTCCTAGTTTTGCTAAAAACGTCCTGCGCGATTCTTCATATTCATTCATTGCCTTACTATTTTTACCGTAATTATTTTAGAACAATAATAGTGGTTTAAAGTTTATGTCTCGTTTCAACACACAAATTCAATGATTTTATATTCATTTCAACTTAAAAAAACAAATAGTTTCATTGAGTTGAAATTAAAAAGCCTTTCCATTTTTCAACGGAAAGGCTTTTGTTTTAATTGATTCACCCTGATTTCAAATCTCAGTGTGATTATATATTAGTTTATTTCACTTCTTCAAAGTCAACATCAGTAACTTCTCCGTCGTTTTTTGGCTGGCCTTGCGGACCACCGCCTTGTGCGCCCTGGCCTGCATCGGCAGTTGGACCGCCCTGCGCCTGCGAAGCGTTGTACATTTCCTGCGATGCCGCCTGGAAAACTGTGTTCAATTCATTCATTGCAGTGTCAATGGCAGCCAAATCTTTGCTGGCGTGAGCATCTTTCAGCTTTTTCAAGGCATCTTCAATCGGACCTTTTTTGTCAGCCGGAAGTTTGTCGCCAAACTCTTTTAATTGTTTTTCTGTCTGAAAAATCAAACTGTCGGCCTGGTTAATTTTATCAGCCATTTCTTTTGCCTTTTTATCCGCTTCGGCATTTGCTTCTGCCTCATTTTTCATGCGTTTGATTTCATCGTCAGACAAACCTGATGAAGCTTCAATACGAATTGACTGCGATTTCCCGGTTGCTTTATCTTTGGCATTCACATGAAGAATACCGTTTGCGTCAATATCAAAAGTTACTTCAATTTGAGGTGTTCCGCGTTGTGCCGGTGGCAGTCCGTCGAGGTGAAACCTTCCAATGGTTTTATTTCCCGATGCAATTGGACGCTCACCCTGCAAAACATGGATTTCAACCGAAGGCTGGTTATCCGCGGCAGTGGTAAATGTTTCCGATTTTTTGGTCGGAATTGTGGTGTTCGACTCAATCAATTTTGTCATTACACCGCCCATAGTTTCAATACCAAGTGAAAGTGGTGTAACATCCAATAGTAAAACGTCTTTAACTTCGCCTGTTAAAACACCACCCTGAATAGCAGCGCCAACAGCAACTACTTCGTCAGGATTTACGCCTTTTGACGGCGTTTTTCCAAAGAATTTTTCAACTTTTTCCTGAACGGCAGGAATACGTGTTGATCCGCCAACCAAAATTACTTCGTCGATTTCGCTGGCTGAAAAACCAGAGTTTTTTAATGCTTTGGTGCAAGGTTCTATTGTAGCGTTAATTAATTTATCAGCCAGTTGTTCGAATTTTGCACGTGTTAAAGTTTTAACAAGATGTTTTGGAATACCATCAACCGGCATAATGTATGGCAAATTTATTTCGGTTTGCGATGAACTTGAAAGCTCAATTTTTGCTTTTTCAGCAGCTTCTTTCAAACGTTGCAAAGCCATCGGATCTCTTTTCAGATCAACGCCTTCGTCTTTTTTAAATTCTTCAGCAAGCCAGTCGATAATTACCTGATCGAAATCATCACCGCCAAGATGTGTATCGCCATCGGTTGATTTTACTTCGAAAACACCATCACCAAGTTCAAGGATTGAAATATCGAAAGTACCGCCACCAAGGTCAAATACTGCGATTTTCATGTCTTTGTGCATTTTATCCAAACCATAAGCAAGTGCTGCAGCTGTTGGTTCGTTTATGATTCTGCGCACCTTCAATCCTGCAATTTCTCCGGCTTCTTTGGTTGCCTGACGCTGTGAATCGCTAAAATATGCCGGTACTGTAATTACAGCCTCAGTCACTTCCTGTCCCAGATAATCTTCGGCAGTTTTCTTCATTTTTTGAAGAATCATTGCTGAAATTTCCTGAGGTGAATATTTTCTGTCGTCGATCTGAACACGCGGTGTATTGTTATCACCTTTTATTACTTTATACGGAACCCGTGCAACTTCTTTTGTAACCTTGTCAAAAGTTTCCCCCATAAATCTTTTTATCGAGAATACTGTTTTTGTTGGATTTGTAATGGCCTGACGTTTGGCAGGATCACCGATTTTACGTTCGCCATTATCAATAAATGCCACAATTGAAGGTGTTGTACGTTTACCTTCGCTGTTAGGAATTACAACCGGTTCGTTGCCTTCCATTACCGAAACACAAGAGTTTGTGGTTCCTAAATCAATTCCAATTATTTTTCCCATGATATGATTATATTATATTAATTGTTTCAAAATTTAACGGTTGTGAAATAGCAATGACTGTGCCACCACTATTTTTTATGAATCTGACGTAAATATGACACTGGAATTATAAATAATCAGTAAATAGTTGTCAAATCCGGTGACAAAAAGGCAGGAATTTGAGATAGATTAAGAATGATTTGAAATCAGAAAATGGCGTAATTCAGGTTAAGGTTGTAGTTAAATGTTTTATAATAAGTGTTTTCAACATCGTTATTAAATATACCGTATTTATTTCTTTCGAATCCGGCTGAATATCCCAACCTAAGTTTTTCTGAAATATAATAGTAGCCCGAAGTTACAATTCTTAATCCTGCCGAGAATTTTTCCTTATCTAAAATATTTTCGTCACTTAAATTGAAAAGAGCTAACATACCGCTCAAGTCAAAATAGGTTCTTGTATTCGGATAATAACCAACCTGCCCTTTAGCAAAAGCCCGGGTTTCATAACTTTTGTCCACCCCGTTAATATTCTGCTGTTGAAGTCGATTTAAATACCCGTGGCTAATATTAAAATCATAATTGCCTTGCCATTTTAACGAGATTGGATTTTTTGAAACGTATGAAAGTCTGTATTGAATCGATATGTTCTCGTTAGTATTGTTTTCACTGTCATCATATATTTTGCCTAAATAATATCCAGGTGTAATTGAAAACAAAACCTGTTTTCCGCTTTCTCTTATCTGCAAGCCGCCAAAAACCCAAATATCTTCCAATCCGGTGAAATATTTAATACTTTTTTCATCAACGATTCCTTTGTTAACTAAAAACGAATCAATGGCAACTAATTCTGCTTCCTTTTGTTTCCGGGAATCAAAAAAACGTTTGTTTTTTAATTGCGAAATCAAAGTTGAAAATTCAACCATTTCCGCTTCAGAAATATTTCGTTTTAAAACACCTCGTTTGTCAAATTCCTGTATCATCAATATTGCATGACGGAAATCCTGGACTTGTTCAATACGCCCAAAGCCACCACCCAACGCAAGAGAACTGCTTGCTGTTAAGTCCTTCCAATTATTTTCTGATTGAAGATATTTGTAATTATTAATGTCAATGTCAAACTGGGGTGCTGCAGTAACAAACCAGTTTGTAGGTGTAAAAAAGTATTTTAAATCGTAATTAAACGATAAATCATTTCTAAAGTTAGAATCATCCACTGGATTGTACCAGTTATTTTCCCTATTTGTTTTATTATAATACCCATATATAGAAGCATATAAAGCAGATTGAATTCTTTGAGAATTCCGATAAAAAGAGTAACCTAAATTATAGTCTCCTTGAAAACTGCTACTCTCATTTCTTAAAGTATCGGGTGGATAAAAACCTTCAGAAATAAGAAATTGAGAAGAGTTATATCCGTTTGATTGAAAACTAAAATCCAGCTGTTGCCTTTTTATATCGGGCAATTTATACTTCGATAAATCGAAATTCTCAACTTGTGAAAAGGAGAATAAATTTGTAAGCAATAAGCAGAAAAGGAGTGATAAGTGTTTCATGGCTGTTTTGATTTTAATTAATTTGAGTGTTCATTTTACAAACATAGTACCAAATTGAATAAATGCAATGTTGAATTTTTATGTTAAGAAACATAATAAAAAAGGGAATTGTCGATTATCAAAATATGATTAAATAAAACCAAATAATACAAACTTATCATTCTAAAAACTTTGTTACATTCGGATTTCAATAACTAATATAATTTATGACAACAAAATCATTACACTCCGATCCTGAAAAACGATTACATTCATTGGATGCTTTACGCGGTTTTGATATGTTCTGGATAACCGGAGGAAGTTACCTTTTAACAGTAATTGCAGAATATACAGGCGCGGCATGGCTTGATCCGGTTGTTGAACAGATGGAACATGTGCCTTGGAATGGTTTTCATTTTTATGACCTTATTTTTCCGCTTTTCATGTTTATCAGTGGTGTTGCAATTCCGTTTGCAATTGTATCGAAACTCGAAAAAAAGGTGCCAAAATCTTCACTGGCAAAAAAAGCAATAAGCCGCGGTCTTATTCTTGTTTTGTTGGGATGGATTTATAACGGTGTATTTTCAAATGGTTTTGAAAACCCAAGATTAGCCAGCGTTTTGGGACAAATTGGACTTGCATATATGTTTGCTGCATTGATTGTAATTTATACAAAATCGTTTAAACAACGACTTTATTGGCTTGGCGGGATTTTGGTTTCAATCGGTGTTCTTCAGTTGCTGGTGCCAGTTCCAGGAATTGGCGCTGGTGTTTTAACTCCCGAAGGTTGTATAAACGGCTACTTTGACAGGATGCTTTTACCGGGCAGATTGCATGGAAATGTATTTGACCCTGAAGGATTGCTATGTATTGTTTCAGCAGTAACTGTTACCTTGTTAGGTTCGGTTGCAGGGCATATTTTACGCGACAAAAAAACACGGGAAATGCAAAAAATAAAAACACTTTCGATTACAGGAGTTTCATTGATTGTTACTGCGTTGTTGCTTAGCACTTTTTATCCGTTAATTAAAGCATGCTGGACAGGCAGTTTCAATTTGCTTACAGGAGGAATCGGGTTTTTACTGATCACTTTGTTTTATTGGATAATTGATGTGAAAGGCTGGCAAAAATGGTCTTTCTTTTTCCGTGTTATCGGAATGAATTCAATATTCATCTATCTTTTTCGCAGGTTTTTTGACACTGAAAAAGTCACCAAATTAATCTTTGGCTGGACAGAAATTACAGGCAATATTTCTGAAGTTATCCTTGTTGCCGGAAATATTTTGTTGGTTTGGTTGATTCTTTATTACATGTACAAGAAAAAAATATACCTGCGGGTTTAATACCTGCTCCTATAAACCGACACCGAAATTTCAGGGCCGGGGAGCATCAAATTTTCATCTTCCGACAAACGATAGGCGAGTTTTACGTCGATCCGGTTTTTCGAATCCAATTGTGTAAAATAGCCAATGTAAGGAATAAAACCATGGTTTAACGAACCTGTTTCACCCGAATCGTTTAGTGCTATTCCGGGAATATATTTCACGCCAAAATCAATTTGACTCTTGAGTTTTATAAAATATGACCAGCCTAAACTAACTTCGCCCAAAATCCAGTCCTGCTTTTTGTAGGCATTGTAATTTACCCCGGCGCTTAAATTCCGATTCCATTTCACATTGCAATATTTGGCATGTTCGTACAAAAAATAGCCACCATAAATAAAATCGGGTTCACGGCATAGCCGTCAACCTAAGGAATCTGGATTAGTCAAATGATTCAGATTCTTTAATTATTTCACTATAATATAGGGGGGTATGTGAAAGTGCAACCTTACCTGTTGAAAGATCATTGGAAGATGTTTTTAATTATGAAGAG
>JBGSMW010000111.1:0-22238 GCA_041739985.1 Draconibacterium sp.
TAACCTGAGTTCGATTCTTAATCACATAAAAATAAGTGGATTAGTTTAAAACTAATTGTTATAAAATTTGGCAAAAAACATGGATTTTGCTAATTTAACAGTCTGACAAACAATTATTTAGAAGCAAAACCCATGAATTTAAGTAAGGATAAAATTACAGAAATTTTCTATCTGACAGATGAATTTTGCAAGGAATTTGAAAAAACTGTTTCAAATTATAGTTTGGGAAATGCTCCCAGGAAAAAGCCTAAAATGAGCTCAAGCGAGGTAATCACCATTATGGTTTTATTTCATTATGGCGCCTTTAAAAACATGAAACACTTTTATCAATACTTTGTAAAAGAACACCTTGCAAGCGAATTTCCCCAAACAGTTTCTTATAATAGGTTTGTTGAACTTATGCAATCGGCAGTACTTCCCATGACATTATTCTTAAAGACCTGCTGCCTGGGCAAATGCACTGGTATATCCTTTATTGACTCAACCCCTATAAGAGTTTGTAAAAACAAACGGATACCACGCCATAAAGTATTTGATGGAATCGCACAAAGAGGCAAATCTACAATGGGCTACTTCTTTGGTTTCAAACTTCATTTTGTAATAAACGACAAGGGAGAAATACTAAATTTTGTAATCACTCCGGGAAATACTGATGACAGGTTTCCATTACAAGATAAACGGTTCATTGAAAAACTAAGGGGCAAACTTTATGCAGACAAAGGCTATGTATCTCAGAAACTTACAGAAATACTGTTTGTTGATGGCCTGCATTTGATAACCCACATAAGAAATAATATGAAAAATGTGCTGATGGAAATGAAAGATAAAATATTGCTCCGCAAACGTTCTCTGATTGAAACAATTAATGACGAACTTAAAAATATATGTTCAATTGAACATTCACGCCACAGATCTTTTGAAAACTTTATAACAAATTTAATATCAGGATTAATTGCTTACTGTTTTTTCCCTAAAAAACCAGCTATAAAATACGAGTCAATACAAACAGACCAATTGGCTTTATTTTAAATCGAACTCAGGCTAGTATTAATCGGTGTTGTTGTTCTTGGAGTCTCGATAGTCTTACTCATTCATTATTCAATTAGAACATTAAAAATCAGGCAAGACCATTTTAAAATATAATGCAAAAATAAATATCACTAATGAAAGATTATTATCAACAATCAATCGACTTACATAAAAGGTTAAAAGGAAAAATAGAAGTAAGCAATAAAACAGAAGTTTCTTCAAAAGAAGATTTAGCAGTAGTATATTCTCCCGGTGTTGCGCAACCCTGTTTAGAGATTCAAAAAAATCCTGAATTGGCTTATGAATACACCATAAAAGGGAATACAGTCGCTATTGTTTCTGATGGTTCTGCCGTTTTAGGTTTGGGGAATATTGGTCCAAAAGCTGCGATTCCGGTAATGGAAGGAAAAGCCATGTTATTTAAACAATTTGGTGGTGTAGATGCCTTTCCAATTTGCCTCGACACACAAGACAGTAAGGAAATAATAGAAACGGTAAAACGTATTGCTCCTGTTTTTGGAGGTGTTAATTTAGAAGATATTTCTGCCCCCAGATGTTTTGAAATTGAAGCTGCTTTGCAAGAAATTGGAATTCCTGTATTTCACGACGACCAGCATGGAACTGCGATTGTAACACTGGCTGGCTTACTTAATTCGTGTAAAGTATTAGATAAAAATATTGATGAGCTAAAAGTTGTAATAAATGGAGCTGGTTCGGCGGGAGTAGCCATCGCAAAGTTGTTAAAATGTATTAGTCTAAATCCTGATTCTTGCCTTTCGGTAAAGGAAATAATTATTTGCGACCGGAAAGGGATTATCCATAATCAGAGAGAAAACCTTACGGATGTTAAAAAAGAATTACTATCGTTTTCGAATTCAGGGAATTTGAAAGGCACTTTACAGGATGCTATTAAAAATGCCGATGTATTTATTGGAGTCAGCTCAGGAAATATATTGACTGCAGCAGATATCCGAACGATGAATACCAATCCTGTAATATTTGCTTTAGCAAATCCTCAACCCGAAATAATGCCCGAAGAAGCGTATAAAGGAGGTGCAGCTATTGTTGCAACAGGTCGTAGCGATTATCCAAATCAGGTGAATAATGTGTTGGTTTTTCCAGGTATTTTTAGAGGTGCTCTGGATAAACGAGCAAAAAAAATTACGCCCGAAATGAAACTGGCTGCAGCTTATGCACTCGCCGCTTGCGTTAAATACCCAACAAGAGATAAAGTCATTCCATCGGCTTTTGATGAAGGTATTGCTAAAAAAGTTTCGGATGCTGTTGCTAATTCGTGTTCCATTATATCAACTCATAATCACAATAGAATTTAAATTAGTATTGAGACATGAGTATCAAGACGATAACTGCAATCGAGATAAGGATTACAGCAACTCAAACAACATGATGGTTAGTTTGGCCTGATAAGAGACTAAAAATATTACTAAAAATTATTCGATATGTTAAAAGTACTTTCACCATACGATTTAAGCTTAATCAAAGAAATTCCCTTTGTGGGGAAATCAGCAGTTGAAAAAGCTTTACAAACTGCCTACAATTTATTTCAAGACCAGTCTAAATGGATTCCACCACACGAGCGAATTGCTATTTTAAAAAGAGCGGCATCTATTATGGAATCACGAATTGATGAACTTACAAATACCGCTGCTCAGGAAGGTGGGAAACCATTGGTAGATTCAAAGGTTGAAGTGTTAAGAGCCATTAATGGTGTTCAACTCGCTGCCGAACATATTGCTCAGTTAAAAGGGGAACAAATTCCGATGGGATTAACGAAAGCTTCAGAAAATAGAATTGGTTTTACAACGAGAGAACCAATTGGTGTAGTTTCTTCCATTAGTGCATTTAATCATCCCTTAAATTTAATTGTTCATCAGGTTGTAACAGCAGTTGCGGCAGGTTGTCCGGTTATAGTAAAACCTGCATTAACAACACCTCTTTCATGTTTGGCTTTGGTAGATATTTTGAAAGAAGCTGGTTTGCCCGTAGGATGGTGCCAGGCTATAATTTGCGAAAACGAGGTGGCAGAACAATTGGTTACAGACGCCAGAGTTAATTATTTTTCATTTATCGGTTCGTCAAAAGTAGGTTGGTATTTAAAATCAAAATTAGCTCCTGGAACAAGGTGTGCATTAGAACACGGCGGAGCGGCTCCTGTAATTGTGGAAAAAGATGCCGATTTTAACGAAATGTTGCCAGCTCTTTTAAAGGGTGGTTTTTATCATGCCGGGCAGGTTTGTGTGTCGGTGCAGCGTGTTTTTGTACACGAAAGTATTTGTGACGATGTAGCTAGCCAATTAGCCGAAAGGACAAAAAAAATAGTTGTGGGAAATCAAATGGATGAAAAAACAGAAGTTGGCCCATTAATTTTACCGCGTGAAGTCGATAGAGTGGAAGCGTGGGTGAATGAAGCCGTGGCTGCTGGTGCAAAATTATTGTGCGGTGGGAAAAGAATTTCCGAAACCTGTTATCAACCAACAATATTGCTGAACCCTCCTGCAAATGTAAAAGTCTCAACGCAGGAAATCTTCGGTCCTGTTGTATGCATCTATTCTTATACCGACAGAGAAAAAGCAATTGAAATTGCGAATAGTTTAGATGTTCATTTCCAGGCTGCCGTTTTTACTAAAAACATAGACATAGCACTCGACTGTGTAAAAAAATTGAATGCAACAGCAGTTATGGTAAATGACCATACCGCTTTCCGGGTAGATTGGATGCCTTTTGGGGGAAGAGATGCTTCTGGAATTGGTATGGGAGGAATACAATATTCGATGCACGAAATGACAAGAGAAAAATTAATGGTGATAAAAAGTAACGTTCTGTAAAAGAAAAATAAATGCAACTATTGGTAACAAGAAACAAGTATCAAGTAGCAAGACTTCGGTTGATACTCGATAAGTTAGATTGATGTACCAATGATAGATTGTTAATAAGAATAAATTTTTCGAAAAAAATCCATCTCTTGTAACATGAAATTATCAAGGTTATAGATAAAATCTTGATACTTGCGACCAGATTCTTGATACTGAATAGTCAGATAGAACATTCATGACAAATGAATTCTGACATACAAGGGGATGATTATTTTTCTCAGATCTAAAATCTCATTATAAACGCATGAAAACAGAAAAAATAAAATTTACAAATTCACAAGGGAATGAACTGGCGGCACGTCTTGAATTTCCTGATAATGGCATTTCCAAAGGCTTTGCCTTATTTGCACATTGTTTTACCTGTAATAAAAATCTAATTGCCGTTGGTAATATTGGTCGTGCATTAACCAGTAGTGGTATAGCTGTTTTTCGATTCGACTTTACCGGACTTGGTGAAAGCGAAGGTCATTTTGAAAACACGAACTTTTCCTCAAACGTAGATGATTTAGTTTCCGCAGCCCTCTTTTTGGAAAAAAATTATACCGCTCCTAATATTTTAATTGGTCACTCATTAGGTGGAGCAGCAGTTATTTTTGCAGCCCGCCATATTCCAGGTGTAAAAGCTATTGCAACAATTGGAGCCCCATCCAATCCCAAACATGTCTCAGTTTTATTAAAGTCAGGCATTCATGAAATTCAGACTATGGGAGAAGCAAAAATAATGATTGGAGGCCGGGAGTTTAAAATTCAAAAGCAATTCTTAGATGATATCAATGAAAAGAACATGACAAATTCTTTACTGAATTTAAATAAAGCTCTTTTAGTTCTTCATTCGCCGCAAGATACAACTGTAGGCATTGATAACGCTGCGCAAATTTACCAATCAGCCCGCCATCCTAAAAGCTTTATTTCGTTAGATGGAGCAGATCACCTGTTATCTAAAAAGGAAGATTCCCTTTATGTGGGTAAAATGATTGCAAACTGGTCTGAAAGATATATTAACTACAAAATTGTAAACAGATGAAAATTCGAGAAAAATTTATTTTAATTTCTATTACACTATTATTAGCAATAGGCTTATTATCTATAGTTTGGAAACCTGTGTTATGGAGTCTCGTATTTATCGCCCCCCTTATTTTGCTTGGTTATTCCGATATTTTTCAGCAAAAACATAGCATAAAAAGAAACTTCCCGGTGCTGGGACAATTGAGATACTTGCTTGAAAAAGTTCGTCCCGAGATAATGCAATATTTTGTTGAGACAGATGTTGATGGAACTCCTATCAACAGAATGTTTCGTTCGTTAATTTACCGACGTGCAAAAAAGGTAAACGATACTACTCCATTTGGTACGCGAATGGATGTTTATCGCGCGGGTTACGAGTGGATGGACCATTCTGTTTACGCAAAAAATTACTCAGATTTAAAAGGTGATCCAAGAGTTTTAGTTGGAGGAGCAGATTGTAAAAAACCGTATTCTTCCAGTATTTTAAATATTTCGGCTATGAGTTTTGGGGCATTAAGCAAAAATGCCGTTTTAGCAATGAATACAGGAGCTAAAATAGGTGGCTTTGCTCATAACACCGGAGAAGGTGGAATAAGTCCATATCATAAACAACCGGGTGGCGATTTAATATGGCAAATTGGTACGGGTTACTTTGGATGTAGAACAAATGATGGAAATTTTTGTCCTGATACATTTCAAAAAAATGCAAACGCCGAAAATGTAAAAATGATAGAAATTAAAATCTCACAAGGAGCAAAACCTGGTCATGGTGGTATTTTGCCAGGCAGCAAAAATACTCCTGAAATTGCAGAAATTCGTCATGTCGAGGCGCATACCGATATTCATTCTCCTCCCGCTCATACCGCTTTTAACGATGCAGAAGGATTAATGAAATTTGTAAAGCAATTAAGGGATTTGACAGGAGGCAAACCCATTGGTTTTAAACTTTGTGTTGGTAAAAAAGAGGAATTTATTGATATGTGTAAAGCAATGAATGCTACCGGCATAAAACCAGATTTTATTACAATCGACGGAGGTGAAGGAGGAACAGGTGCTGCTCCTATTGAATTTTCAAATTCGTTGGGAATGCCGTTAAGAGATGGATTGGCTTTTGCCGTTGACACATTAAGAGGTTTCAATTTAAAAAAAGATATTAAAGTAATTGCCTCAGGGAAAGTATTTAGCGGTTTTCATATTGCACGGGTAATTGCTTTGGGGGCAGATTTGGTTTATAGCGCCCGGGCAATGATGATGGCTGTTGGTTGCATTCAAGCCTTGGAATGTAATACAAACACTTGTCCGGTGGGTGTGACAACTCAAAATAAAAGTTTAATGAAAGGTTTGGTTGTTAAAGATAAAGCGACCAGAGTTGCCAATTTTCATCACGAAACAGTAAAAAGTTTTGTTGAATTAATGGTGGCATCTGGTATTTGTAATCCAGGTGATTTGAAAAGAGCTCACATTAATAGAAGGGTGAGCATGAATGAGGTAATGAAATACAATGAAATTTATCCGGAAATAGAAGAAGGAGCATTTCTGTATGGAGTTTAGTTGGAGATTAAATAAAAAGTAACTCAAACTGTCAGGGACTAGGATTCTTTACGACTATTAGTTCAAAATCTAATAGTTATGATACTTCATTCAATATTATTTCTTCTCATAGGCGCCTTGGCCACAACTATCGGCGCTGTCCCATTTGGGTTGGTCAACCTTTCGGTGGTTGATGTGGCGATAAACGTAAATATCCGAAAATCAATGTCGGTAGCTTTTGGCGCAGCAATTATCGAAATATTATTCGCTTTAACGGCTCTGCTGGCTGGCTCACTGCTAAACAATTTAATTGAAGGCAATTCTGTCGTAAAATACAGTGTGCTGGTAGTTCTGGTATTCTCGGGGGTATTTTTCTGGTTTAAAAAGAATAAAGTGGAAATCAAGGATAACAAATCATCCTCAAATGGTTTTCTTAAGGGTGCAGTACTGAATTTAATCAGTATTCAGGTGCTTCTGTTTTGGATAATTGCAATTGCTTTCCTGTCGCTTAGAAATTTAGTTCCCGCATCGTTGCTGCAAATGGTACTGTTTGTTGTTGGTGTTTGGCTGGCAAAAATGGCTGTTTTGTGGGGATATGCAATTCTTGCCCGAAAAGTGGCAGAAAAATCAGCTTTGCTTTCGGCACATATTAACCGCATTATTGGTGGCTTACTTGTTTTGGCAGCTTTTTTCCAGTTCATGAAATTTTAACTCAATAATAAAATCAAAAAAGATGACTCAAAAAACGTACATACCCAATATTCCTGAAATAGACAAAAAGCGGATAGTGATTGTCGGCGGCGGTTTTGCAGGTTTAAAATTTGTTCAGAAATCGCTTTGTCAGCATTATCAATTGGTGTTGTTGGATAAAAACAACTACCACCAGTTTCAACCGCTTTTATACCAGGTAGCTACTGCCGGACTTGAACCAAGCGCCATTTCTTTTCCCTTGCGAAAAGTATTGCAGAAGGAAAAAAATATTCACTTCCGAATGGCCGAAGTAGCAGAAATTTTCCCTGAACAACAGGAAATTGCCACAAACATTGGTCTGTTAAAATACGATTACCTCGTACTGGCCATGGGAGCCGACACCAACTTTTACGGACAAGCCAAAATTGAACAAAATGCCCTTTCCATGAAATCGGCTGCCGATTCAATACTTATCCGGAATACCATTCTCGAAAATTTTGAATTGGCGCTGTTACAAACAACCGAAGAAATAGCCCAATACCTGAATATTGCTATTGTTGGCGGTGGACCAACCGGTGTTGAACTGGCCGGGGCGCTTGCCGAAATGAAAAAATACATCTTCCCGAAAGATTATCCTGAAATCGATTTATCGAAAATGAAAATCGTATTATTCCAATCGTCTCCGGCAATTCTTGAGGTTATGTCGAAACATGCATCCGTTCTTTCACAAAAATACCTTGAAAATATGGGTGTTGAAGTGAGAACAGATACTCGTGTAACCGATTACGATGGCACAACCGCAACATTATCCGATGGAGGTACATTCGAAACAAAAACACTGGTTTGGGCGGCGGGTGTCAAAGCCAATTCACTGAAAGGATTAAGCGGAGAAAGTTATGGCCGGGCCGGGCGATTATTGGTTGACCGCGAAAACCGAATAAAAGGTTACTCCAATATTTTTGCCATAGGCGATTTGTGCCTTATGGAAACTGCAAAATATCCGGGTGGGCATCCGCAGGTTGCGCAGGTCGCTATTCAACAGGCGAAACTTTTATCAAAAAACCTTAAACTGCTGGCTGCTAATAAAAAACTTCGCGAGTTCGAATATACTAACAAAGGTTCGTTGGCTACCATTGGCCGAAACCGGGCAGTCGCCGACCTTCCCGGGTTTAAATTACGGGGTTTTGTGGCTTGGGTACTTTGGAGCTTTGTGCACCTTTTTACCATAATGGGTATAAAAAACAGGCTGTTCATTTTCCTGAACTGGTCGTGGAATTATTTCACCTACGACCAGTCGTTGCGGCTACTCATAAAACCAAAAAAACGCGGAATCCTGCAAAACAAGAAACTGCTAAACATAAAAACGCCCAAAATCATTGAATTGACAAAGAATTAATCAGCATCCAATAAATTAATATCAAAATAAATATTGACACAGGAAAGCAATTTGGAACGGCAAAGTAATTGTCGTAAAGCAATGACATTGTTAACCTTGAAGGGAATGCCTATTTTCCCAACATGCTTTTCAGCTTTGCAAAATCAACAGCTTTTTTTATTGCTGCTATATTTGAGTCGAATACAGGATCTCCCTCACTTGTTTTATAAACAACGGAGAAAAACTGAGGAGAGGATTTCGGCAGTCCTTTTTTGTAGTAGGTAAGATTTGGTTTTACAGCTATAAAAGAGCCGGGGGTGCCTTCGTCCACGAACTTTTCAAAACGTTCTTCATCATTCCACATACAAACAGCATCCTTGCTCAATTCACTCTCAGGCTTTTTTAAATACGTGTTGATATTATCGAGGAATTGCTGAAAATATTCCTTTTCTCCGGGACTGTCTTTTATTGATTTCTCAAGCCTTTTCTTTTGTAAAAGCAGATATTCTTTGCGGTTGATATAGGAAAATGGCAAGGTATCATTATATGTTACCAACCAACGGTACTCATAAATTTCTTCGTTAAAACTTTCCTTTTCTTTACCAAAAAAATAAACCCCGTCTTTTTTTTCAGGTCTTTTTTCAAGCTTCAGATAACCCCGGAAATCGTCAGTCGGTATATTGGCAGCGTAAATGCTATTCTTAAAATAAATCGCATTGGCAACAATATTTACATTTGTCGGAGATGAAACTTCAACATAATATTTCGATTTATCAGCACTATGCGGATCGCATAAATACCTTAAAATATACATGGCAAAATGATAGGGATCAGCTATAAAATTTTCCCCATTTCTCGGGTTTTTGCCATAAACTGTGCTGTAGTCAATCTGGCATCCCATTGGCTTGTAATTTGTCGATATCATGGTGTGAATGTCAGCGATCACAGCTTTTTCTTTTACTAAATCGGCGGCAGCCACATTCGCGATTGAGCCTTGTTGCCCGGCTTTCCAGGTTCCTGGCATTTGCCTTAGTTTTTCCGCCGAACACTCACCAGATAATTGTCCTTGCGCTCTTGAGGTAAATACCAGCAAAGTCGGGTATATTATAGAAATTCCATATTTTTTCATATTCAAATTTTAATTCCTCATTATGTCAGGTTTAAACATTCCACACGACTATTGGTTTATAAATACGAAAAAAATTAACATTTATGAAAGCAATTTGGAACGGCAAAGTGATTGCCGAAAGCAGTGATATAGTTAACGTTGAAGGGAATGCCTATTTTCCTGTTGAATCCGTTAAAAAGGAGTACCTCCAAAATAGCGAAACCCACACCGTTTGCCATTGGAAAGGAACCGCTTCGTATTACAATTTGGAAGTTGATGGCAAAACCAACGCTGATGCAGTTTGGTATTATCCTGAACCAAGTGGGTTAGCAAAAAGTATAACCAATCGTGTGGCTTTCTGGAAAGGTGTCACTATTGTTAAAGACTAAAATCAGGTTTCTATGAACAATGAAATAACAACAAAAGGGCTAATTGCTAAAATATCATCATCAAAAAGCCCCTCCTTCGGAGGGGTTGGGGAGGCTTCTATATCATCACAATATAAAATAATCGACTCAAGGCCTATCGAGGCATATAACGGCTGGCAGCTAAAAAATGAAATTAGGGGAGGACATATCTCCGGAGCAAAAAGCCTTCCGGCAAAATGGCTAAAATACATCGACTGGATAGAAATTGTCCGGAAGAAGAATATTCTGCCCGAAAACGAGATTATTATTTATGGTTATTCACCGGAAGAAACGCAAAGAGTAGCTAAACGGTTCATAAAATCAGGCTATCCGGACGTATCTGTTTATAATCAATTTGTAAATGAATGGACTGCCAACCCTGACTTGCCCCTGGAAAAACTGGAGCGTTATCGTCATCTGGTTTCTGCCAACTGGGTAAATGAGTTGATTTCGGGAAGAAAACCGGCAGCGTATGAAAATGATAAATATGTAGTTATCCATTCGCATTACCGCAACCGCGACGCCTATTTAAGTGGTCATATTCCGGGGGCGATTGATATGGACACACTTGCACTTGAAGCGCCCGAAACATGGAACCGACGCCCACCCGAAGAACTTAAAAAAGCACTGGAAGAACACGGCATTACCGCAGACACAACAGTTGTTTTATACGGAAAATATATGGACCCTGATAATGCCGACGATTTTCCGGGAAGTGCTGCCGGAGATATTGGTGCAATTCGAAATGCATTTATTATGATGTATGCGGGAGTGAAAGATGTTCGGGTATTAAACGGTGGTTTTCAGTCGTGGCTGGATGCCGGATTTGAAACTTCAACTAGCGATGAACCTAAAAAAGCGGTGTCTGATTTTGGTGCTGAAATTCCTTCAAAACCTGAATTGGCTGTTGATACACCCGAAGCAAAAGTGATGATTGCATCGTCGGAAAGCGAGTTGGTTTGCGTGCGTAGCTGGCCTGAATATATTGGTGAAGTGAGCGGATACAATTACATTGAAGCCAAAGGTCGTATTCCCGGGGCGGTGTTTGCCGATTGCGGCTCAGATGCCTACCACATGGAAAACTACCGCAACGTGGACCACACCACCCGCGAATTTCACGAAATTGCTGAAATATGGCAAAAGAATGGAATAACTCCGGACAAGCACCTGGCCTTTTACTGCGGAACAGGTTGGCGTGGTTCCGAAGCCTGGTTTAACGCCTGGCTAATGGGATGGCCACGTGTTTCTGTTTATGATGGAGGTTGGTTTGAATGGAGCAACGACCCGGCAAATCCTTTTGAAACAGGAGTTCCTGAAACCCCAAAGACGTTAATATAAAAATTATGGAACAAAAAGTACTTCTTACAGAATTAGCAAACGATACTTTACGGGGACTTTCATCAAACCCAAAATACCTGTTGTCGAAATATTTTTATGACGATGCAGGCAGCTCTATTTTTCAGGACATCATGAATATGCCTGAATATTACCTCACTGATTGCGAACACGAGATATTTTCGAGCCAGAAAGAAGAAATTACACATGCCATTTGCGATGATACCCTGGGATTTAACTTGGTAGAACTGGGTTCCGGCGATGGCATGAAAACCAAAATTCTTTTAAAATATCTTGTCGGAAAATCCATCAATTTTCAATATACACCCGTCGATATAAGCGCAAAAGCAAATAGCGAGCTGGTAGAAAGTTTGAAATCAGAATTGCCCGAATTAAATGTTGAAGCAAAAACAGGAGATTATTTCCATAAATTGAAAAACCTGAACGGTCATGCTTCCATACCAAAAATTGTCCTTTTTCTGGGGTCGAACATTGGGAATTTTTCAGATAAAGAAACAGATGCGTTTCTTAATCAGCTTTCGGATTATACGAATTCCGGAGATAAGGTGTTGATAGGTTTCGACCTGAAAAAATCGCCAAAAATAATCATGGATGCATACAACGATCCGCATGGGCACACCCGGCGTTTTAACCTCAACCACCTGGCCCGGCTGAACAAGGAATTAGAGGCAGATTTTAAAATCGAAAACTTTGAGCAACATACCATTTACAACCCAAAAACGGGTGAAGTAAAAAGTTTTCTGGTCTCGAAAAAAGAACAAATTGTCAAAATTAAGTCACTTGAAAACTCATTTCATTTTAAACAATGGGAACCGGTATTTATGGAACTTTCCAGAAAATTCGATTTTGAAACCATCGAAAATCTGGCATCTAATCATGGATTTAAATTGGTTAAGAATTTTACCGACAGCCGTAATTATTTTGTTGATTCGCTGTGGATTAAAAAACGAATATGAATGCTAACTACCTATAGAGAAAAAAACATCTGCCTTGGTAACAAGGTCAAAACAATAAATTAAGACTATAAAAATGATTCAAAAAGAAATAACAGTCAACAAATGGCAATCTTTGTCGGTACACCTCAATAAAGATTTAGAAAACGTACTTCAACAATATCACCATGCTGCACAGTTTATCGCGCTGGCAGGCAGATATCTCATTCCTAAAAAGCCCGATGGAAGCAACATTAATATGCAGTTTCTTCCCGAAAAAGAAATGCTTATTGGCAACCAACATCCTGATGGCTGGGCTGTAGGCTTGAGACTAAAAGACCTCACCGTAGAAATTTTGGATAAAAACCGGTATGTACAGGCTGAAATCTTGCTGGAAGGGAAATCATTCGACGAAGCATTTCAGGAGTTTAAAACCAAACTTCAAAATTCAGGGATTGATATTTCCGGCCTAAAAACAGAACAACCTTATGAATTGTCAACCGATGCACTAAAAGAGGGTAAATATTTTACAATTGGAAGTGATGATGCAGTATCCGAAAACATTCGCTACCGGCATAATGCACTATTGATAATCAATGAACTTTCCGCCAAATTTACAGATATCGAACCGGTACGTATCTGGCCGCATCATTTCGACACCGGCACGTTTGCCACAATCGCCCGGAATGAAAAAGGAGAAGCTTCAAAAACCATTGGTTTGGGATGGGGCATTCCCGATAGCATGGTTTCTGAACCCTATTTCTATATCAGTTTCTGGTCGGAGAACCCGGTGGAAATCGAAAATAATCCAGCCAACCTACCCGCAGGGAAGTGGATGATGCCAAGCTGGAAAGGTGCAGTACTTGGTACATCAGAAATTATTCAAAAAGAAACAGCCGAAGAGCAATACAATTTGGTGAAATCATTTTTTGAGTCCGGGTTGAAAGTTTTGAAGGAAAAATTGAAATAAAATATCACGCAAAGCCGCCAAGTCGGCAGAAGAGAAAACTTTGCGCCCTTGCGCCTTTGCGAGCAAAAAAATACAAGATGGAAAATCCAATAAAACTAATCCCGTTTTCTGAATTGAATGACCGGCAACCTTTACATGCAGTTGTAAAAGAACTCGATTTGGTGATTGTGCTTTACGACAAAAAAGTATCTGTATTGTATGGTCGGTGTCTGCATCGGGGTGCTTTGATGGCTGATGGACATGTAGAAGGGAATAACCTGATTTGCGGAGTGCACGGCTGGGATTACCGTCTTGATACCGGGGTTTCGGAATACAACAACAAAGAAGTTCTTCATAAATTCAACTCAAAAATTGATGCTGGCTTTGTTTGGATTGATGAAACTGAAATTGACTCTTTTCTGGAAAAATACCCGCAACCATTTACCCGCGAAAAATACCAGGGAATTTATGCCGATACGCATCCCGAAAGTACCGAACCTTATACCAGTTACATTAAAGAGCTGGCAAAAAACGGTTTGAAAAATATCGGTCACCATGGTTTTTCTGCTTCAATGGGCGTTGACCGGAACACGCTGCCAAAATGGGAAGACATCCAGTTTTTACCGGCACAATTAGCCAGCCGACCTTTAACAGACGAAATTCCTGTAAAATCAAAAGTAACCATTGGCAGAAACGCTAAAAAACCGTTGATTCTTGATATTCCAATTTTTGTTTCCGACATGAGTTTAGGTGCACTTTCCAGGGAAGCCAAAATTGCCTTGTCGAAAGGTGCGGAACTGGCCGGAACAGGTATTTGCAGCGGCGAAGGTGGTATGTTGCCCGAAGAGCAGGAAAACAACTCCCGTTATTTTTACGAACTGGCATCCGGAAAATTTGGGTTTAGCTGGGATAAAGTTAAAAAAGCTCAGGCCTTCCATTTTAAAGGCGGACAAGGTGCCAAAACCGGAACTGGCGGACACCTTCCGGGAAATAAAGTAAGCCGTGAAATTGCGGAAGTCAGGGGTTTAAAAAAAGGCGAACCGGCTATTAGTCCTGCTGCTTTTCCTGATTTATTCACTGCGAAGGATTTTGCTGATTTTGCCAACGAAGTCAGGAAACTAACCGGTGGCATTCCGATAGGTTTTAAAATTGCAGCCAGTCACATAGAACAAGATATTGATTTTGCCCTCGAAGCAGGAGCCGATTATATTATCCTTGATGGTCGGGGAGGGGGAACCGGGGCAGCGCCAAAAATCCTGCGCGATAACATCAATGTGCCGACTATTCCGGCGTTGGCCAGAGCCAGAAAGCACCTTGATAAAGTGGGAGCTACAGATGTGACACTCATTATTACCGGTGGCTTACGAACTGCCGAAGATTTTGCCAAAGCACTCATGTTAGGTGCTGATGCCATTGCAATTTCAAACTCAGCATTACAAGCGATAGGCTGCCTTGGAATGCGTGCTTGCCATACCAATAATTGTCCGGTTGGAATTGCCACGCAGAAAGAAAACCTACGCCAACGAATAATCATTGAGACTTCTGCAAAACAGTTAAGCAGCTTTCTACTTTCGGTTACAGAGTTGATGAAAGTAATATCCCGGGCTTGTGGCTACGATGACTTTAGAAAATTTAATCCGGATAATTTATCCACTTTTGACCGCGACATTTATTACCTTACCGGAATTTCGTATGCAGGAATGATAACATAAAACCAAAAGTTATGGTCGAAAAATTAATCGGATTTTTTAAACAACCTTCCGAAGAAACCAAAGGAAAAACACCGGAAGGACTTTGCCCCAATTGCTGGGGACATCAGGAATTCGACAACCAAATCCGTGAATTATATGCTGACAAACAAATTGATGTAAATAATCATCAGGCGAACTACACTTTTATTCAGGACTTTATGATTTCAAACCTTACCGGGATTAAACTGATAAAAGGGAATAGCGGGATGGAATGTCCGACGTGCAGAACAATTGTAAATGTCCAATAAATTTTGCAGGAATGAGTAAAACAATCACTTGGCACAAAGTTCTTGAAAACAAAAACGAACTAACAACTTCAGTTAAATATGGGATGGATATCAAACTTATTTTGCTGAGTAACAATGAGCTAAGTAAAATCTCCAAAGAACAGCGTTCAAACCGATTCAATGTATTTGCTACCGACCTGCACAATCCCAATTTTTCTGAATTCGCGAATAGTTGCGGGGCTTTGGGAATACGTGTAACGCATATAGAAGAACTGGGAAATGCCATGCGAAATGTTCTGAACCACAAGGGCACTGCCCTGCTGGAGATTGTAACCGATGTAAATCGTATTTAAGAAACTTGGCGTCTTAGCGGCTTTGCGAGAGAAAAACGTTCACGCAAAGTAGCAAAGTCGCCAAGAAAAATAGAATAAATACAAAATAATTAAAATGAAATCATTCCCCTTTTTATTTCTCTTTTTAATCCCCCTTTTTATGTCCGCACAAAACAATCCGCGAAACATCGAACTCAACTGGAAAACCGATACCACGAAACACCTTGTACCTTTGAATGAATTTACAGCGCTGATGAAACCCGATGGAATTCCGCCAATCGATTCACCAAAATTCTGGGAAAAAGAAAAAGCGCTGGAAGCCTATTTTGAACACGAACCGGTAATTGTTATTGAAATAAACGGCAAAGCAAAAGCATATCCGTTGAGTGTACTCATGTACCATGAAATTGTGAATGACGAATTGGGAGGTGTTTCTATTTCAGCAACTTATTGTCCGCTATGTAACGCAGCCATTGTTTTCGACCGCCGTCTGGAATTTGAAGGAACGAACTTCCTGCTCGACTTTGGTGTGTCGGGAATGTTGCGCAACAGCGACCTGGTGATGTGGGACAGACAAACTGAAAGCTGGTGGCAGCAGTTTACAGGCGAGGCTCAGGTTGGGAAACTCAGTGGCGCCGAATTAACAACAGTTTCTTCCATGCTTATCTCGTTAAACGAATTTTTTGAAACTTACCCGGAAGGGCAGGTATTGTCAACCGAAACCGGACATTCCAATAAATATGGTACAAATCCATACACCAGTTACGACAACCTGGATAACAAACAGCCCCGGTTTTTCAAGGGAGAAGTGGATGCCAGGCTTCCAGCGATGGAAAGAATTATTGATATTGAAGTCAAAGGGAAATACAAAATCTATCCTTTGTCTGAAATCAGCAAAAAACAAGTTTTAAACGACAACTTCCGGGGCGAGCCTGTGGTATTTTTCCATACAGAAAAGACCGTTTCAGTACTCGATGAAAACAGCATTTCCCAATCCAAACAAATTGGCTCAGTTACTGTTTTTGATCCACGTTTAGATGATAAACTGCTCACTTTCAAAAAAACAAAAAATGGATTTTCTGATAAAGAAACCAACTCAAGCTGGAGTATTACCGGCAAATGCACGGCTGGTAAATTAAAAGGAAAAGAACTCCGACCGGTTCCACATGGAAATCATTTTGCTTTTGCATGGTTTGCCTTTCACCCCGAATGTGAAATTTTCGAAAATTAAAAACATATAAATGGAAATTTTATGTTTCTGCAAAATGCCCATCGAAACAGGAGGTAGATTTTTTTGTCAGAAAAGAGCAGATTCAGCGAAAATTCGTAAAAAAAATGCGGAACATACAATTAATATTATTTATGGTTCGATGCGCACAGATTGACAAGGTATAAAAGCAGCGAAGTACCTCGAATAAAAACTACGGATAAGAATTATCAAAGTGAATTTCATCGAACCGCCGGGATATCAGTTTCCGCTGATCGACAAAATGAATAAAGAATTTAAACAAGGAACAGTGCCGGAATCATCGGTGAATTGTTCGACAGTAACCTTTATCCTGAAAACGTAAGAACCGAATGGTCAACTAACCGGTTTATCAACGAATTTCTCTGGTACATCGAGGAATTTAAAAGCCAGCGAAATAGAGGTGTTCCTTATTGATCACAATCCAACTGATTAATAGAAGACGCTGATTTTCTCATAAATTTAAATACACTTGGAAATAACAAAGCGATTGCTTAGATTTGTACAATTATATTTTTACATGCCAAGAAACAAAAATTATAGCGACGATATTGTACTGGAAAAAGCAATGAATGTTTTCTGGGTTCACGGTTACGAAGCGACTTCTGTTCGATTGCTTGAAAAAGAAATGGGCATTAACCAGTTTTCAATTTACGCATCGTTTAAAAACAAGAAAAATCTGTTCATTGAATCTATTCGAAATTACAGGGAATATGTGAAAAAAAACCGCTTTCAGGTTTTATTACAGCAAGATGCCGGTCTGGCTGAATTGGAAAGTTTTCTTCTAAGTGCGGCAAATACAAAAAAGACAGGAGCGGAAACAAAAGGTTGTCTGATTGTAAATACTGCTGGCGAACTTGGGAACAAAGACAATGATATTTCATTTGAGGTTAATCTGTATTACGATTTTATCCGTGATATGCTTAAAAATGTGCTGCGGAATGCTATCGAAAAGAAGGAAATACCCGCAGAAACAAGCATTGAACAACAAGCTAATTTTTTTCTTGGGGTCATGCAAAGTATCTCAGTTGCATCCAAAACGATGGACAGTAGTCAGTTAACCGATTTTATTTCTGTGGCTTTAAAGCAAGTCAAATAATTTTTTTAAATAATATCTAAGCTTACGCTTAGAATAAAACTCAAAATTAAATTAGAATATAATGACAACATTTAAATTACACACCATTGAAACAGCACCGGAAGGATCAAAAGAAACCCTTTCAGAAGCTTTAAAACAAAACGGGTTTATCCCAAACCTGTACGCAATAATGGCTGAATCGCCCGAAGTATTAAAAGCCTACCGGCAAATGGCTGATTTGTTCGATGCCACCTCGTTAAGCCCGGTTGAAAAAAACATTGTTTGGCTAACGGTTAGTTACAACAACAGTTGCCATTACTGCATGGCCATACATTCCATGGTTGGCAAAATGTATAAGTTGCCCGGGGAAATGATTGAAGCCCTGCGCACCAATCAGCCATTGAATGATGTAAAACTTGAAAATTTCAGGCAATTTGTTGCTTTGTTAGTCAAAAAAAGGGGCTGGGCGTCTGAAGAAGACATTGCTAAATTTTTGGCTGCTGGTTACACACAGAAAAATGTACTGGAACTGGTGGTTGGCATTGGCCAAAAAACCATAAGCAATTACGTGAACCACATTACACATACGCCGCTCGACAAAGCTATAGAAGACTTTAAATGGGAAGCGCCCGAAAGCGCTTGCGATTGCAAATAACAATTTAGAAAGTCAGGTAAACATGAATGATAAAATTACGCTATGACTCAAGTTCAATTTAATAATGCTTTATTCGAATTAAAAGACAAATTGTTTTTTTACGCAATCCGATTAACATCCAATCGGGAAAAAGCAAATGACCTGATACAGGAAACATTTTTGAAAGCCCTGACTTACAGGAAAAAATACAAACATAATTCAAATTTTAAAGCATGGATTTATACGATTATGCGAAATACATTTAGTAATGATTACCGAAGAAATGTCAAGTCAATAAATATATTTGATGGGGCCAATCTTGATTTTTATCAAAATATTTCCAATACGAAACTCTTCCCATCGCCTGATACACTTTATAGTTTCAAGGAAATTGATAAAAACATTAATGCGTTGGAAGAGGTATATCGTATTCCTTTTACCCTATTTCTGGAAGGATATAAATACCACGAAATAGCTGAAAAAATCAATCTTCCTATAGGTACAGTTAAAAGCAGGATTTTCTTTTCCAGAAAAATTCTTAAAAATAATTTACAAGAATATTCAACAAATTAAAGAACATGATTAACAATTTAAAAATGAAAAAAATGAAACACGTAATGTTTATTTTATTTAGTATGGGGCTTGGTTTTTTTTCGGCAACCGCCCAAATCGCTGAAAAAGCCGAAGATATCTCACCATTGCTTATTGGGGAAATCATGCCTGAGGCAGAATTGAAAGCGCCTGATGCGACAAGTCACAAGGTTTCAGCAATTATTGCTGAAAAGCCGACTGTACTGTTGTTTTACCGTGGCGGCTGGTGTCCGTTTTGTAATGCCCATCTTTCTGAAATACAAGGGGTGCAAAGCGAAGTAGTTAAATTGGGCTATCAAATTGTGGGTATCAGTCCCGATTCGCCTAAAAACCTGCAGGCAACCGATGAGAAAGATAAACTGGATTACAGCCTGTATTCAGATGCCGACGGAAAATTTATCCAATCGCTTGGAATAGCATATAAAGCGCCTGACAAATACTTCGGAATGTTGAATGAAAAATCGGATGGATTAAATAAAGGGTTCCTACCCGTTCCATCTGTGTTTATAGTTGATACTTCAGGGAAAATACTGTTTGAATACATCAACCCTGACTATAAAACCAGGTTGAGCGCCGGCCTTTTAATGGCTGTATTGGAAGAATTGAAAAAAGAATAGAAGTAAACAATACAAAAAATAGAATAATGAAATCAAAAATTTTACTAACCATATTAACCACAATTTTGTTTTTTAATACTACAAAAGTTATGGGGCAACAAGAAAAATCAGAAAACATGCCTGACAAACTGGTAATAGTATGGACAAGTGACGATCCGTACCTGGCCGAAAGAATGGTTTTAATGTATGCACACGCGGCTAAAACTGCCGGTTGGTTTAAAGAGGTAACCGTGATTATTTGGGGACCTTCGGCAAAAATGGTTGCCGAAAACCTGAAAATTCAGGAAAAACTGAAAACCATGCAAAAAGACGGGGTGGAAATTCAGGCCTGCATTGCCTGTGCAACAGCGTATGGTGTAGTCGATGAGCTCAAAAACCTCAGTTTCGAGGTAAAAGGAATGGGTAAACCACTAACTGATTACCTGAAAAGTGATGCCAAAGTTTTAACCTTTTAACAGGTTTTGTCAGGTTTTACATCGATATCCGACTAATAGTAAAAACAGTTTGATGTTGAATTTCAAATTTTAAAGAAAATGAAAACATATGCAATATGCCCCATTTCGGATAAAAAAATTAATGAACGGGTAGCCCGTATAAACGGCGTTTTTTCTGTTTTGCTATTAATACTTTTTGGATTCACAGGCCAGTGGTTTATTCCGGCTTTTTTGGCGGTGGACTTTTTTATGCGTAGTGGAAATCTTTCCAGGTTCAGTCCGGTAGGCTATTCATCGCGAAATATTGTAAAATTATTATCGCTTGGAGAGTTACTGATTAACGCGGGGCCGAAAATATTTGCTGCTCGAATTGGGTTGGTACTTAGTAGTGCTATTTTAGTTGCTTCAGCAGCCGGATTTAATATGCTGGCATTGAGTGTTGCCGGTATACTTGGACTCTTTTCATTTCTGGAAGCAGTATTTGGATTTTGCGTAGCTTGTGAAATTTACCCATATGTTTATCGGTTTTTTTATAACAAATAATAATTGTATAAGGTTTGAGGAGGAGAACCACTTGTAAGAGTGGGAAAAGGGGTGTTCGATCTTTTGGCTCCCCGTTATACATAAATATGTCAATACATTTTAAATGTTTCAATAAAAGCGTGAGTCTAATTTTTAAAAGAATAAACAATTAGACAATCTTATATTTAAACTGTAGAGTTCTTTGTAATATTTAATTTTCATTTTTAAAAAAAAATATTCTGTATTTTTAAGACGCGATTATCATCCTTTTTGGCATGAAAATATGTGAACTGAGGAAGGGGGTACGGTACTTTTGCAAAAGGATGAATGCTAAGAAACCTAATAATCGCATATAGGGAATTCCTGAGATTTACAATTCATTTAATTCTTAATTATAGCCTACACTTAAATATGTAGACTCCCAATTGGAAATAACCATATTTTTTATTGATATGCGTGGTGAAAACCCTATGTTTTAACTTCAAGCATATATTACTCCAAAATTATGATTCGTTGGAATTCCCTTACACTTTCTACCAAAGTATAAGCATTTAAAAATAGTATAACGACCAAAAAAAGGGTCCGTCAACTGACGGACTCCTCTTTTCTACATTGAGAAATTAATCTCTTTTTCAGCATCGGCAATCTTTTCGTTCAGCACCTGACGGATGTTAAGAAGAGCTGCTTCAACTGCAACATTGTTTGATGTTGAGAAGGTCTGGCCTGAAGAATCTTTCAGTGTGAGTGTTGAGCTAAGCCCGTCAGCCCCCAGCTTGAAAGCGGTCAACCCTTTGCGTGCATCCTGCAGTTTCCGCCATTTGTCGATGATAATGGTAAGTTCTTCAACCCTTTCAACTCTCTTTTCAAGAGAAACCACAGGTTTTACTTCCACTACCGGAGGGATTTCAGCAACTACTTCAGCAGTTGCTTCTTTGATTACCACTTTTGCACCATTAGCAGGCACATCTTTCACAACGGTCATTGTTGCTGTTTGTTCAGTTGCAACATTCTGTTTTTTTGCCAAGTTTGACATAATCGTTTTTGCCGCTGCCTTGCGGACTTTTATTGGTATCCGCCCGGATGAATCCATTCGGACGAGTCAAGCACACCGATTAATTAAAAAAAAACTAAAAATTATAATACCCACACAATGAGCTTTTTGAATTAGGGCAAGGGCGCCCTTCGGCTACGCTCAGGATGACAATTAGGAAAAGGAAGGGCGCTTGTATTACCCTTGCCCGTTTCAAAAAGCGCAATTAACTTTGTATTTTAATTTGGAGTGAGGATCTTTCGGAGATATAGAAGGCTGGAAGCCAGAAGTCGGAAAACCGAAGTAAAAAAAAAGAGTTATTATAGTTTTGTAGTTAAATGCTAAATAAATAGAGTAATGGCGTCAACGTATTTGTTTTCCTGGGCACTTTCCATATCCATATTTTATTGATAGTAAATTATATGCACAATCATTTCAATTATTTTCATTTTTCAATTGTTATTTTTACCAAATAGCTGCACTAAAATATACGACTCTGCA
>JBGSMW010000046.1:0-9114 GCA_041739985.1 Draconibacterium sp.
ATCCCAACTGACAGTTGTGTGACACTGCAAACATTCTTTTGGGAAATTCTGTGCAACATGATTTTCAGCTTCGTTGTAATTTGCCTGGTGACAACTGATACAATCAGAACTGGCTTCAGTAGTAGTTCCCTTGTGACATTCAGAACATTGTTTCCCTGAATGTCCATTTGTTAACTCGAAACCTGTTGTTGTGGTGTGGTTGAAATTGGATGGAACCCAGTTTTCCTCGGTATGACAAACTTCGCATTCATTGGATATTCCGGCATTTACATGATTCGGGTTAACAGCTTCGTTATATTTATTTGTATGACAATTGCTGCACAACATGGAGGTGCCGGAATAACCGTTTGAATGACATTCAAGACAACTGGTTTGAATATGCGCACCTTTTAACGGGAATGCAGTAGAATTGTGATTAAAAGCACCTTCTTCGTTACCATTCGGATGACAGGCAAAACATGCATTGCTGCTATATGAATATCCATTTTCACCCCGATGTTCTTTATCCATATCCGATTTGTTGTGTTCGTGACAATCGATACAACTAAATGAGTTGAAATTATCCGGTTGAGTGTGACATTCAGTGCAACTTTCCCATTCTCCCCGATGACTTCCGGAATATATTGGGAAATACTGAGCATCATGTGTCTTGAAATTGGCGGGTTTCCAATCAGGATCAGTAGTATGACATTCAGTACAATTGGTTGAAAAACCTGAATTTTGATGAGAAGGATTTACAGCTGAATTATAATCTTTTTGATGGCAATCATAGCAATTTGCGCTGATTGGAACTGAAATTCCGGAAGTATGACATTCAGCACAATTCTCAATTGCATGTCCTTTTGTCAACGGGAAGAAATCATGGTTAATCCCGGAAGCAGACCATTCAAAAGCATCGATTCTGTGACATTCAAAACAATTGGTTGAAAAGCCGCTTTGCACATGGTTTGGATTTGTTGAAGCCTGATAATCCGCCCTGTGACAATCATAACATTCAATACCAAGTGGTTGGAATTCAAGTTTTGAAACAGAAGTATGACATGCGGAACAATCAGCGGTATTGTGAGCGCCCAATAACGGAAACCTGCTGTTTTGATGGATTTCAGTGATATTATTTACTATCCACGATTTTGGGGTATGACATTCGGCACAGTTTGGACCCACTGTATTGTTGTGCATATCTGTATGACAATCCACACAATTTGATTTCGCTTCCGAAAAAACAAGCGTTTTATGACAGGCTGCACAATCGGTATAAAAGTGTTGACCTTCGAGTTTAAAAGTAGTCAGGTCGTGGCTGAATTTGGCAGTTGCCTGCGAGAATTTCCAGCCTTCTGTAGTATGACAGTCGGTACAACTAAACGCCAGCTTGTCGCCGTGTGGACTTTGCTGGGCACTTACAATGCCAACCAGCAAAATCATACTGAATATCAATGACAACTTTTGCATGATATGTCTTTTAATTTATAAACGATATAATTCCTTAATAAAGAATCAGTTGGTTTGTGGCATTTTACACAAGCCAACCCTTCATGTTTTCCATCCAGTTTAAACCGGGCTGTGTTATGGTCAAATTTCTCAGGTTTCCAGTTGTCGTTGGTATGACAACGTTCACAATCAGTTTTACCGTTTTGCGTAAACTGTTCAAAATGAATATCATTGTGACAGTTTGTGCAAACCTGATTTTCCCATTTAAATTGTTGCAGTTTTTCATCTGATCCCGGTTTGAAATGACATTTCCGGCAGGAAACAGTTTTATGTTTACCAATTAGTTCGAATTCAGTTTTTTTATGGTCAAATGAAATTTCATTCCAAACCGAAACTGAATGACAAGATTTACAATCTCCTTCAGGAAGAAATTTATCATCCAAAAAATTCTTATGAATATTTTCATGACAATCGATACACCGGTTTCCCATATTGGCGAAATTCCATTTTTCATCTTTTTTATGACATGTAAAACACGGTGTTGCCATATGCGAACCTTCCAATTTGAATTTTGTTAGGTTGTGTTTTTCGAAACCAAAAGAGGATGGTGTAAAACCTTGAACTGAATGACATTCAGTACAATCAGGAGATTTGCCATTTTTAAGAAACTGTTTTTCGTGATAATCAGCATGACAATCGGTGCAACGCTTGTGTTTTACGGGTTGTGTAACTGAAGTTTTATGGCACTTTTTGCAATCAACCGATACGTGTTTACCCAAAAGCGGAAAATCAGTTTTGTCGTGATTAAAAGAACCCAAACTTTTTACCTCGTGAAATGAAAAAACTGTATGGCATTTCAGACAGTCGTTTCCAAATTTATTTTGATGAATATCCTCGTGACAGTTGGTGCAGTTTGCAAAGGCAACACCGGCAAAAGTCTGAAATTTCTGCCCGTTTCGCTGCTCAGTTTTATGGCACTTTTCGCAACTCACTGTCTGGTGTTTTCCTGTCAGTGCAAATTTTGTTTTTGAATGATTAAACTTCGTTGCCGGCCGAAATGCATTCAAATCGTGACAGGAACTGCAGTTTGCCGAAAGCGTGTTTTGGTGAAAATCCTGATGACACGATAAACATTCAGTGCCAAGTCCCAAGTAACTATCTCCCTTTTTTTGCGAAATTTTTGTTTTTATGAGTTCTGTTTTATGACAGTCAGCACATTTTATTGATGCATGTTTTCCTTCAAGTTTATAGCCGCTTAACTGGTGATTGAATTTTTTATCATCAAACCTTATCATTTTAAATTCGCGTCCGAAATGCTCGCCGTGGCATTCGGCACATTTTTTCCCATTTACTTCTGAAGATGCATGATATCCTTTTTTCTGATTAATCAGAATTTTGATTTCCTTGTGGCATTCCAAACATTTTGAAGTGGTTTCCTTTTCTCCCAAAACATGGCATTTTGTGCAATTTGTCAATCCTTCAAGGTGAGCGTGAGCGCTGGTAAGTTCACCCGGAGAAATCTGCGAAAATGCATAATTTGCAATAAGAATAAGGTTAATTAAAAGAGTAATATTTTTTAGTTTTCCACTCATTCAAACGGTTTCTGGCTTAATTTTTAGTGTTTTAAAATAGCTTCGCCAAACTTGGTTGTAATTTCAATTCCCACATTTTTTAAAAACTGTGTTGGTAATTCTCCTCCGGCAAAAATGTACACCAAATCATTGTCGATTTGAAATGGTTCCCGGTTATCGCCAACTAAAATATTTATGTATTTTTCTTCTATCGACGCCAAATTTGAATTCAGTATTAAGTTTATTTTTTTAGTTGAAATGATTTCTTCAACAGCCTTTTTGTTTCTTGGTTTTAATCTCGAAAAGACTGAACTCCTGTAGGAAAGTGTGACATGATTTTCATCCGCCAGCAGAATCGCTGATTCAATTGCCGAATCGCCACCACCGACCACTAGAATATTTTTTCCTGTTATTAATTCAGGATCAAGCAGGCGATAGGCGACTTTTGTTGAAACTTCGCCCGGAATATCTAATTTTCGGGGAGTCCCTCTTCTGCCAATGGCAAGTAAAACCTTGTGGGTTGAATAGGTTGAACCATCTTTTACATTTATTCTGAATCCGCCGTTCTCTATCAATATTGAATCAACTTTTTTATTCTCCTGTATTTCAATATTGTTTTTACCAAGAACTTCATTCCAAAGTGTAAGCAGTTCCTGTTTACTTGTTTCGTACAATCTCAGAGATCCGTACAAGGGAATATCCATTGGAGCTGTCATCACGATTTTTGCGCGGGGAAAAGTATAAACCGTTCCACCAAGTGAATCCTGCTCAAGTGTTAACGTTTTTAATCCGTGTTTTTTTGCCTGTAATGTCGCCGAAATACCTGCCGGACCTGCACCAACCACAACCAAATCATATTCGAATTTTCCTTTTGCAGAAATTCCCTTCACCAAATTGTCAACCGCCTGTTTTCCCTGTTCCACCGCATTTCTGATAAGTCCCATTCCTCCTATTTCTCCTGCGATATAAATTCCCTTTACATTTGTTTCGAAATATTGATTTACATGTGGCAGGTCAACTCCTCGTTTTTCGGTTCCGATATGCAGCGAGATTGCCTGAGTAGGGCAGGCGTGAAAACATGCTCCGTGCCCGATGCACTGGCTTGCATTTATTACAAATGCTTTTCCGTTTTTTATTCCAAGTATATCGTGCTCAGGGCAGGCGCGGATGCAGGCACCACTCTGAATACATGAATTTACATCAACAACCGGGTGCAACGAAACGGGTTCAAATAATCCTTCTTCTTTGGCGAGTTTGATTTTTTCTTCAACAATCCGCGATTCACGCTTCAATTTTCTGATGTAAATAATCACAACTCCTGCCAGAAAAAGAGTTACAAGACCATAAATGATTATTTTTTCGATTAAGATTTCCATTTTCAAAATATCCATTTATATCCAAACAATACCGCCACAATGATATGTACAATCATGATTACCAGCATTATCAATGCAAACGGGAGGTGTGCAACGTGCCAGTAACGTAAAAAGTTTTGCATAGTCGATAACCAGGCAATTCTCCGGTTGAGTATAATTTTTGATTTGAACAATTTAACAACTTTACGATAATCCTTTCCACTTAGTTGCTGTGTTTTCAATTCTTTCCGCACTTGTTTCATCAGCTTTCTTTCAAAACTGAACCGCCTGAAAATGCGCAAGATGAAATTCCCTTTTTCCTCTGAACCCGAAAGGCTCAAAGCAATATTCATTTGGGCTATTATTTCGTAATTTACTTTGTATTGTTCCTGCATCTCGTTAAACAAATCATTTTCAAGTCCCGATAAGTCGCTTAAACTCAATTCGCGTCCCTGTATTGTGCGCGGGATTTGTATGTAAATAAAGCGGCCGATAATTCCACTCACCACCACTGCAACCATGCTCCAAAAGCTTACTGCTACAATTCCCCCAAACTTAAATGTTGTATGATATAAAACAAGGATTGGTCCCAGAGTGCAGAGGAAAATATGAAATTCAAGGAAATATTTTAATACTCCGATACGGGACAAACTGCGAAAACGTTTACGGGCCATGTAACCAAAAACGCCAACAATCATAAGCAAAGATCCAGCAATTCCAATTCCGTGACCAATTAGCCCTGTTGGTTTTAACAAGACATTTTGTTCATGAAAATGACGTTCTGAAATTGGGGTTGAATAATAATTTGCCCCATAAACATACAATACAATAAAAACTGCAACCGTTATGGCGACCAAAGTAAAAATGTAAATTTTGTGAACAAATTTCGTCATAAGATGGAATGTATAATATCTAAGGTAAATCCAAAGTTAATTTTTAAAATAAACTTATTAACGTTTAAAAGCTGGTTTCAAGTACTTTATAATTAATCCAAATAATGAATTGCCAGATTAAGTTTTTATCATTAAAAAAAAAACGGGGTTGATTTCCCATAATTCTTTAGGTATTTTTTGTTTTTGTAAAACAATTAAAACCATTGGAATTTACTGAGAAAATTATGCCAGATTGAATTGCAAAAAGTAAAAGTCTATTTTACAGGCTTTTATATTTACAGGCTAAATTATGGTATTTATCATATTGATATTAATTTATCATAACGAAAAGGAATTATGTTATTCTTTTACCAGTTTCTTTATGATAACTTGATGTCCCACTTTAATTCGAACCAGGTAGATTCCATTTTTAAAGTTGCTCATATCGATTCGGGTAGTGCTGTTGTTTTTGAATATCAACGAGCCACCCAGGTTTAAGATTTCAATGTCGGTAATATTTTCACCTTTAATATGGAATATATTTTTTGTCGGATTTGGGAAAATCAGAATATTAATTTCATTCTCTATTTCCTTTTCATTTAATGTTACTGAAGCTTCCCAAACTATATTTACAGAAGAAAAGCTTGCAACATTTTGCGGAGAAACTGAATTGTTCTCCCCTTTTGTGAATTCAAACTTTGAGAAATTTCCTGTTGAATTTTTATCGGTCAGTTCCATACAAACAAAATATTTTCCGTCGGAAACAAGGTTTTTATTGTAATCGGTGCCATTCCAACTGCAAGTTCGTGTTCCGTGACTACTTTTTGTGGCTCCCGTAATTGCATCGGTGCGGTTGTACATTGATCCTTTTGCATTTGTTGCTTTCTCCCATGTATTCAGGTGCTGAATGCGTTTGTCGGCATAAGCAAGCAATGTTTTTACGAAATTGCCAGAATTGTCTTCAATCCAAATGGCAACAATGTTTCGGGGTGCATAATTTCCACCTGTTGATGACGTTGTTACCGAAACGTCAAGTTTTCCGGAAGTTTGAGCCGAAAGCTGAATTCCGGTTATTGCTATAAACATGATCAAAACAAACCTTTTCATCTCATTTCATATTAGCATTATTAAAAACATAGAACCTTCATGGTTATTGCATGAACTTTACAAACTAATTGTCATGCAATGTCAGAATCTGATAATTAAAGATTCTGTGCTACGCTTTTTCTGTTTTCATTATCTCCTCAGATTTCTCCGGTTTTACAATAATTTACAGAATATTAGTGCAATATGATACATATCAATGATATAGAAAATTAAATGTTGATTAAGTTGCAAACAATGGATTTTTGTTCGATATATTTTAGCCAATAATTTGTTAATAAAAACTCCGGCAGATGAATTGAAAATGGATAAAATTTTAGACCGTCAATAATTGTGTTGACGGTATTTGATTTTATGTAAAATAAATAAAATATTCCTCATAGCTTTTTTTATCAACCCAATGTTTCAAACCTAAACTTGTTGCTTTATCAATAAGCGGGGCAGTTAAAAAAGGCGCTTTCAGTTCGTATATTTTACCTTCTTCCAAATGGTTTAAATCGGCAATAACCTGGTTTACCGGATGCTCTCCGGCTGCAAGCATTTCGGAAGCATTAAACCGTTTAACTATTCTATCATCAGCAAACCAATCCGGTTTTTGGTAATTGTACTGAGAACCAACTTCTCCGGAAATTGAATCCTGTCCCACTTCTTTTCTGAGCCGGTTGATGAGTTCTTCAGTTTTTACTCCGCCAATGGCAGCCGCCTTCTGAAGTGTGGCGATTTTTGCAACAGTCCTCCTTAAAGCCGGATTCTTCAGATTTTTAAATGCAGGTGCATATTCAATTAAAACATCTTCCAGTTCAGGATAGGTTTCTATTAATTCGAGAACTTTGGTTTTTGGGGTAATAATTAATTTCTGTTCCATTTCTTTTGTTGTTTTATCTTTTTTTCGTCCGCCAAAACGGGCAATTTATGAACAAGTTTTATTCGCGGACGATTTTAATCCTTCTTTTCATCCCCGGGGTTAAAACCCCGGGTTATTCAAATAAAACCCTTTCAGGGTTTGAAAATTTTACATCAGAGTTTCAGTTTTCAAGTTTCGAGTACTTTAAACTCTGAACTTTGAGCTTTTTTCTATTTGTATGACAAGATCCGTTGTTCACCTTCCAGTGCACGGTAAGCAGTTAAATCCTGCGAAACTTCAAGTGTTCCGAGATATTCTCCGGAGTCATTTCGCAAGGCAAAATATTCGATATGAATCATTTTTCCTTTCATATTTATCCAGAAGGGCGCACGGGTTTGACGGCCACTTTTAAAATCGTCGAGTATTTTATCGACAATGTGCCCGCTGGCTGGTGGGTGGCAGTGGCGAACATCGCGATTCAAAATTGCACGGTTCCGTTGAAAAATCCTGTCGCTGCTTTGCGAGAAATATTTCACTTTGTCGTTGCGATCCACAAAAGTCATGTCAACCGGAAGCGTATTTAAAATGGCAAGTAATTCTTCTGCCGAAAATCCACCGGTTGGTAGTTGGATATGTCCTCCATCTTTTTGAGCAGCATTTATATCCTCAGGTTCAATTCCTTCAGGTTTCCATTCAACTTGCGGGTCGTACAAACAGTAACCGATTTCGAGTGATTGCTTTTGAATTTCATACCAATCACCATCGGCCAGCGTATCCATTAACATTGGTAAAAGAATTTCCTCTTCTTTTATTGTCATTTCGAAAACACCTTTCAAAGCTGGTAACAAAATAATTTCTGAGGAAACCAAAAGATCTTCATTTGTCAAATCCGGGGTTTGAAGGATTTCGATACTACCTTTTATTAAATCCCTGATTTCATTATGTTTGCCCCACATTACTTTTGGTGGGCCAGTAATTCCCGCTTTTTCGAGATACGGAAATATGAGGTATTCCTTTCGCTGGTAATGTTTATCAACATCCATTAGTTGGTTGAATGCCCCGCGGATTTTTAAAATCGCATTCGAATAGTCCTCTCCTTTTCTGTATTTTATTGCAAGAAGTTCTTCGGTTGTGTTATCCGAAAGTCGTTTTAGAGCTTTGTTTTCTTCCAGTAAAACATCAACCGGATGACCATCGGGAATTGATTTTGAAGCGGACAAATCAACTGTTCCGTGCAAAACTGCCGAGTGCGCATCACACAAATCCAAAACTTCTTCCTCCGGCAATCCTTCTTCAATCAGTTCCTGTTCAACCTCAATGACTTCGCCATACGGAATATTGCTTAAACTCACCAGCAATTCCTGCCGCACCGATTCCTGCGATTCACCGTGGTGCAGTTTCAAGATCAACTCCTTTAATTTTGATTTCCTGAATTTTGAATTGTCTAAATGTTCGCTCATATTTATATCTATTAAGAAATTTTAAACCACATCAGGCACATAGAACACATTGGAAAAACTATTGTGCCCTATGTGTCTATGTGGTTTATTATCTCAACTTTTTCCTGTTTTTCTATCAATCTCTATTTTTCTCCATCAATCTCCCAATCTCATTTCTTCTCCAAACTCCAACCAAATTTTAATCCGAAAATAAACCAGGCAAGAGCAACTGTACCGGCAGCAAATATGGTATCACCAATTACACGCAGCCATTTAAAAGTAACGAGATACGGTTGTTGCAGGAATTCAGCCGAACGTGCATACCACAATCCTTCCTGAACGCTGGCCACAGTTTGCGCCAAACCAATTGGTAAAACACTGATAAAAACCATTGCGGCTAAACCGATATTGATGCTCCAGAACGAGAATTTTATCCATTTTTCTTTCCAAACCACATCTTTGTTCATGTCGCGAAGAACAAACAACATCAAACCAATTCCC
>JBGSMW010000063.1:0-3512 GCA_041739985.1 Draconibacterium sp.
TGCAGAGTCGTATATTTTAGTGCAGCTATTTGGTAAAAATAACAATTGAAAAATGAAAATAATTGAAATGATTGTGCATATAATTTACTATCAATAAAATATGGATATGGAAAGTGCCCAGGAAAACAAATACGTTGACGCTATTACTCTATTTATTTAGCATTTAACTACAAAACTATAATAACTCTTTTTTTTTTACTTCGGTCTTCCGACTTCTGGCTTCCAGCTTTCTCCATCTCCGAAAGATCCTCACTCCAAATTAAAATACAAAGTTAATTGCGCTTTTTGAAACGGGCAAGGGTAATACAAGCGCCCTTCCTTTTCCTAATTGTCATCCTGAGCGTAGCCGAAGGACGCCCTTGCCCTAATTCAAAAAGCTCATTGTGTGGGTATTATAATTTTTAGTTTTTTTTTAATTAATCGGTGTGCTTGACTCGTCCGAATGGATTCATCCGGGCGGATACCAATACAAGTCCGCAAGGCAGCGGCAAAAACAGTATGTCAAACTTGGCAAAAAAACAGAATGTTGCAACTGAACAAACAGCAACAATGACCGTAGTGAAAGAAATGCCTGCAAATGGTAAAACTGTTCAAATCGAAGAAACAACTGCTGAAGTAGTTGCTGAAATCCCTTCGGTAGTGAAAGTTAATCCTGTAGTTTCTCTTGAAAAGAGAGTTGAAAGGGTTGAAGAACTCACCATTATCATCGACAAATGGCGGAAGCTACAGGATGCACGCAAAGGGTTGACCGCTTTCAAGCTGGGAGCTGACGGGCTTAGCTCAACACTCACCCTGAAAGATTCTTCAGGTCAGACCTTCTCAACATCCAACAACGTAGCAGTTGAAGCAGCTCTTCTTAACATCCGACAAGTGTTGAACGAAAAGATTGCCGATGCTGAAAACGAGATTAATTTCTCAATGTAGAAAAGAGGAGTCCGTCAGTTGACGGACCCTTTTTTTGGTCGTTATTTTGTTAAAGCACTCTAAATAATTATAGATTTTATATAAACTTTTGCTTTGGATGGATTAGCAATTCACCGATAAAATGATAAAGAGAGTGCAGCCAGAAATAGTAATCACTTAACTTTTGCAAGAAACTCTTTAGCAGGTTTGAAGGATGGAATGTTATGTGCAGGAATAATCATAACAGTATTTTTTGAAATATTCCTTGCCGTTTTTTCAGCTCTTTTCTTTACAACAAAACTACCAAATCCCCTGAGGTAAACATTTTCACCATCAACTAATGTATCCTTAATAACTTCCATTAATGCTTCAACAGTTTTTAATACTGTTATTTTTCCAATTCCAGTTTGATTGGAAATTCCGTTTACAATTTCTGCTTTTGTCATAGTTTTATTTTTAGTAGGTTATTAAATTCAGTGTCACCTAAATGTATGAAAAATGATAATTTAATGAATTATTGCTCTAATATTTAATAAGTTACAGTTGTGAAGATTTTGGTATTTTATTTTTGTGTGGTGTTATATACTGGACATAGAAATAAAATTGTAAAGACGGTGATGTATGTGATTAAATTCAATGCCCTAAAGGAATAAATAGAACTTTTACGGTTATTGCAGGAAAAATAAAACTAAAGACTGCCAACAGTTTATAAATGGATAGCATGAAGCAATTGATATGACCAAGTATCATTGGTTTGTGAATTGAATCCCATCCATCCATCAACATCCCTTACAGGGAAAGGTGGATAGATCTATACTTTTTTGTAATATTCAATGCTATTACCTACTTTTTCCGAAACTCGTTCAATTAGGCTTATCCTGTCCGACTCATTATATTTACTGAATTCACGCGCTAATTCAAGTTTTTCCAATAATAGTTTTTTATTCTCGGCTCCTGTTATTAATACACTTACAGGTAAAGACCAAACAAAATTTAACGCCTCTTTAACTGTAATGTGATTTGGAACTAATGGGTCATCCGTTTCCCATGGAGTTTTATCTCCCATTTTTTTAATTTTGAAGAATCTTCCGTCTGCTAATGTTTTCATTGCCAATATTCCAAAGTTTCTTTCTAATGCGGTAGGAAGAACGTTTTTTATAAAACTGTGAAAATGTGAATCAATCACATTAATTGGCATCTGAACAGTTTCAAAAATGTCATTACTTGCCGTTCTTTCAAGCATACGTTTATGAGCGTATGGATTTTGATGCCCCGTGAATCCAATATGCTTTACTTTTCCCTCAGCTTTTGCTTTTTCAAATACCTCTAAAACCTCATTCTGTATTCTTTCATCCACATCATCAGGCGTTGTCAGAGAATGTACCTGCCATAAATCCAAATAGTCACATTTTAGTCTTTTCAAGGACCCTTCAAGATGTTCTTTTGCCAATTTGCCATTTGCAGCAGTTGATTTTGTCATTAGAAAGATTTCATCCCTATATTCGGGAATAAGGTACTTCCCATATCGTATTTCACTTCCCCCTTTGTCATAAGATTCTGCTGTATCAAAAAAGCGTATTCCACCTTCAAGTGCAGTTTCAATAACTTCTTGTGCATCTTTTTCTGTTGTCCATCCAACATGGTATCCACCTAATCCCAGCATTGTAACTTTTTCGCCAGTCTTACCTAAAGTTCGCAAAGGCAGTATTTGTCCCCATTTATCTCTGTTAGATGCACCAAAATTTGTTATAGGAAGCATTAATGTTCCAGTAACCGCAGCCAGATTTTTTATAAATGTTCTTCTTTCTTGCATTGTATAAAATTTTAAAATATCTAAGAATCTTGAATTATATGTTTTTATTCAATCAAACATTTTGAACTTATTAAAGTTAGAAAATTTAAATTGAAATTTAAAGTTTCTCTTGATAATCAGCAAAATAAAAAAGTTCAATCCTGATTTCAGAATTGAACTTTTTATACAACAAACTAATTAAAGTTAAATGATCATTCCATAAACTTTTTCCCCAAGAACCTCCTTTTTATCATTTCTACTCATTTTATTTTTCTGTCCTTTCCTAACCCTTTCTTCCTGCATAGCTTTGAATAAAAAAAGTTATGGCTGATAAAATCAGACGAAACCTGATGCTCCGGGAATACGACATGAAAGAAACCCCTGCTGGTAAACAAACCACTTTCAGTATCAAATTCATCAAACAAAACGGAGAGGTTGTTTTTATGCCCCGGGCCGTAGCCTGCGGTCTTACCGCAAACATGAGCCAAAACAGGATTCGCGGTGTCCTCCCCATCGACCTTGAAGGCAACAAAATCAGTCACCCAACTCCGGTTAGTATCGATGCAATCATTGAGTGGAACGGAATGGATGTAATACTATAAAGCCCCCTCCATCTCCCCCTTGGGGGAGGGTAAGAAAGAAGAAACAAAAGATAAATATTAAAGAAATGGAATACAAAATTAAAAACAGAACTCTCAACCAGGCTCCCTCTCTTTTGGAGAGGGCGGGGGGAGAGGCTTTTGAGGGGGGCTTCTAATGGCAACAGTACAATTCAATAATAGCGGAGTTCCGTTAATCGGTTATGGGAGCCGTGGCC
>JBGSMW010000064.1:0-3375 GCA_041739985.1 Draconibacterium sp.
GAAGCCTGAAGGTAAATCGAGCGATATTTTTGGGCAATGAAACTGCCTGGCTGTTTCAAGCGCTTTTTCGAAGCTGGCAGGCAAAGGCAATCGCTGCGAAAATCCAAAATAAGCATCGATAAAGAGTTTTGGATTCTTTTGTTTTTCAATTTTTGCCCCAAAAGTCAGTGCTTTTTTTAACTGGCTGGCAGGTAGTTCATTCAGATTCTTATCGGGAATATCCAGAAAAACGGAGTATCCCCATGCAGCCAAACGGCGTGCAGCAACCAAACCTCCACCGCCGTTATTTCCTGTACCAACGCCAATTAAAATTTCTCCTTTTTCAGGAAGAAAAGAGCTTGCCAAACGCGCCAGATTTAACCCGGCATTTTCCATCATCAACTCAATAGGAAGATTATATTGGCTTACTGCCAGGTAATCCATTTCCCGAAATGAATCAATAGGAAGCGTGGCTATTTCAGTAATGTTTATTTTAGGAAAATTCATATTCAGTAATTATATCCCTGCATTTCGCTTTCGGTAACTTCAAGTCCGAGCGCTAATACAATCCGGTTAACAAAATTAAAGTAGGCAATAACGAGAGAAGCATCCAACAGTCCGTTATCCAAAATCCCTTCGTTTCGCAGCAGTTCAAGTTGCTGTTCATCTTTAAAACCACTGGGGGCAATGGTGAGTTTTCGGGCAAATTCACAAAGGGCAATTTCGCGTGCTGATAAACCAGCCCGATGATAGTCCTTTTTCAGCAGAGAAATTTTTTCGTCGCTTTTCCAGTAATGGTTTAAGGCCTGTGCATGGTGCATCTGGCAATATTCGCAACCATTGGAAACAGAAACTACCACAGCCATCATTTCTCGTTCGGCCCTGGAAAGTTCAGATTTCGAAAACATGATTTCCAGATACAAATCCATGTGATGCACAATGCTTTCGGGACGGAGGCTTTGTATCTTATGCACATCAGCCAGTTTGCCACGCTTTTTAATTATATCATCATAAATTTCTTTTAACCTGCCGATAGCTTCCTCAGGTTCAATTACTTTTATACGGCTCATAATTATGTTAAAATTATTTGCTTGAATTTGTTTACTGATATTTTTCGCGATTAGTCAATACAGACGAATAAAGCGAAACACAAAATGGGACTAAAAAAGTGAGTAGTACCCGGTAAATATTAATTCCCTCCAGTGAAAAGCGAAAGAGTGCAGGATTGTTTATCACATTCAGTATGATACCAACCAAAATAGCAACACGCAAAGCCCGTTTCAGTGAATCTTTTTGGGAAGCGAGTTTTAGAAAACTTTCTTTGTGAATTGCCTTTTCCATTTATTTTTCGGCTTTTTGCAATTTGGACTGAATCTGTTTTTTTAACTGTTCTGCATCAATTTCATGCGACTGGTGATGGTTGTGGTGATGTACTTTTATCCCCTCTTCAATTATCTCACTTTGCTTTTCGTAGTTTTTACAGGCATCGCACATCAATTTGTGCATTTCAAGCTGAATTTTCTCTGAAAAAGAGAGTTTGAAATGAAATTTTTTCTCAATCAATTCAGTAGCTTTTAAGCAGGAAAGAAAGAGAAAGTGCATTATTTTTTTATTCATGATTTTAATATTAATTATCGTACCAGTTATTTTCAACACAATCTCTCAACTGGAGTTTGGCCCTGTGAACGATTTGCCAGAAGTTAGACGGGGTAATATCCAGTTCCTGACAAATTTCATCGCCTTTTTTTTCAGTTAAGTATTTCAGCTTGACACAGGCGCTCCATGTTTCAGGTAAAGCATCCATACATTTTTCAAGAACATCATGAAAATCATCATCGTCGAGCAGGTGTTTTTCATCTTCCTCATGCCAGTCTTTGGGTTTCCTGCTTTCCTGCCAATCGCCACCGGCATCAAAGAAATTGGAAAACGACTGATTTTCAAAGTTTACGGGTTGGTTCACTTTTTTCCGGTAGTGGTCGATAATTTTGTGGTTTAATATGCTGAACAGCCAGGTTTTTGGAGAGCTGTCGCCCTTGAAAGAATCTATCTTTTCGGCTGCAGCTAAAAATGTATCCTGAACCAAATCGGCTGCCAGCTCAGTATTGGAAACTTTGTGCAAAGCCCAGGAATAAAGGTCTGTTGTAAAAGTCCCAACCCAGGTTGAAAGATTATTTTTGTTTAAAGTCATATTAATAATCAAAATTTCAGAGAATAAATATATGATATTTTGAAGTCTTTACAATCTTAAAAATATTCAAACATTTAGAAACCAATTGTTAAACGGGTTTAATGTTATCCCAAAATATAAGTCGTTTGACCCAACAAATCCTTACAAGGTTAAATTAAAAACGAAAACACAAGAGTCAAGAATTCTATTTGGATAGGTTTAAAAAAAATCAATTTGGAAGGAGGCAACTTCCAATTGGTAGGGGAGCCATTTATATAAATAATATTTAGATAATAATATAAAATTTTCGAATGGTTTATTCCAATGAGATTTGAACCAATTTTATTTCAATAAAAATTAGAATAATGAACTACAAATTATTAAATGGATTAAAATCTCAGTAACTTTTAATTATGTCAAAAATAAAAGCAACTGATAACAGGAAAAACAGTGAATCAGTACTTTACATTTCAATTGTGGTGTTCAAATGAATTTTGCTTTTACTCTGAATTAAATCTTACTCAAAGTATAAGTTATTAAGAAATTTAACTGAGCTATTAAACTTTTGAATAATTCAAGATTAAGCATTGTTTGTGCGAACTTTGTATCAATCACCCAAATCAATCACCGACATATCATTAACCGCTTTATTTTTTAGTTCACCAACCGAATGGGTGTATTATTCTGTCCTTTCCTAACCCTTTCTTCCTGCATAGCTTTGAATAAAAAAAGTTATGGCTGATAAAATCAGACGAAACCTGATGCTCCGGGAATACGACATGAAAGAAACCCCTGTTGGTAAACAAACCACTTTCAGCATAAAATTCATCAAACAAAATGGCGAACTTGTCTTTATGCCACGGGCCGTAGCCTGCGGTCTTACAGCAAACATGAGCCAAAACAGGATTCGCGGTGTCCTTCCCATCGACCTTGAAGGCAACAAAATCAGTCACCCAACTCCGGTTAGTATCGATGCAATCATTGAATGGAACGGAATGGATGTAATACTATAAAGCACACAGCCCCCTCCATCTCCCCCATGGGGGAGGGTAAGAAAGAAAAAGATATAAGAAACAGATATGGAATATAAAATTAAAAACAGAACTCTCAACCAGGCTCCCTCTCTTTTGGAGAGGGCGGGGGGAGAGGCTTTTGAGGGGGGCTTCTAATGGCAACAGTACAATTCAATAATAGCGGAGTTCCGTTAATCGGTTATGGGAGCCGTGGCC
>JBGSMW010000067.1:0-50213 GCA_041739985.1 Draconibacterium sp.
TCGCGAACGTCAGTAGAACAGTACCGTGAAAGCGACAAAACCTCCAAAGTTATCGGGCAGGAGCAAAATGTTGCCTATGTTCTGGAAGGCAGCTTTCAAAAGGAAAATAATGAGGTCAGGCTAATTTTACAGTTAATAAAAGCAAGGGATGAAAATCATGTGTGGTCGAATATATACGACAGACAATGGAAAGATATTTTTATTGTTCAAAGCGAAGTGGCTGAAACAGTTGCCCGACAATTACAGGCGGTAATTACACCGCAGGAACACCAACTCATCCGAAAAACACCAACGACTAATTTAACAGCTTATGATTTTTACCAAAGAGGACAAGATGAATTGGAGAAATATGAATTTGGAATTAAGAAAGACTCTGTTGATTTGAAAAAAGCGCAACAACTATTTCAAAAAGCTTTGGATTTGGATTCCACTTATGCATTGGCATACACCGGTTTGGCAGCGGTTAGCTATTGGAAGTATTACTGGAAAACTTTTATGTCTGAAACTTTTATGGATTCTGTTTTAATTTATGCCAATAAGGCGCTTGTTTATGACCCGCAGTGTGCCGATGCCTACTTTTACAGGGCTAAGGTATATTCTCAAACTTCCAAAACTGATGAGGCTTTAAAAGAAATTGACAAAGCCCTTCAATTAAACCCAAATAATTACAAGGCATATACACTTCGAAGTGATATATCAAGGTATTTTCAGGATAATGTTGGTGAAATAAGCAACTATTATGAAGCAATGCTTCGCAATCATGCATCCCCGGGTTATTTAAGAAGCTTTGGTACTATACTTGGAAATTGTGGATATACTGATTTGGGAAGAAAATATCTTCAGCAAGCCCTGGAATTGGATGGAGATTCAGCAACACATTTATTTTGGATGGCAACAATGGAATATAGTGATGGAAATATTGAAAACGCATATCAAATTGCAAAAACAAATAACGATTATTATAAAGACTTATCCTGGGACAATCGTTTAGCCCCTTATTGCTTAATGACAGGTCGTATCGAAGAAGCATACGAAATCAATTTAAAAATGATGGAAAGTTTGAAAAAGGCTGGTGAAATGGATCTGTTCGTTCCAAAGGAATTTGCTTATTGTCTTTGGCATAAAGGAAGAACCAAAGAAGCAGAGGTTATTATGAATGAGCTTGTTCAGACTCATCTGGAAACTATAAAATTGGGCAGGTATAATGCCATTACAAAAAGGGCTCAATTTGATTTGGCCGAGATATACTCTCTTTTAGGCGACAAGGAAAAAGCATATTATTATTTGGATGAAGTAAATAAAAAACCAGCCTTTCCTGTATGGTGGGTAACCTCATTCAAAATTGTACCTTATTTTAATAATATCCGCCAGGAACCAAGGTTTCAGAGTATTCTTAAAGATGTGGAAGCCAAATACCAGGCTGAACATGAGCGGGTAGGAAAATGGCTGAAAGAAAAGGGGCTGTTATAAATAAATTACCAACGCGAATCATTACCATAATATTATAAGAAAGGACATGAGATTCCTCTCTTCGTTCGGAATGACAGTTATAACAGTGTACGGGGGATGAAAAAGGGACGGCTCGCCGTCCCTTTTTCATCCCCACCGATAATATACCATATTGTCATTCCGATGGAGGCACGACTGAGGATTCTCATCCAATGAATATTATGCCTGTTCAACCTTTGATTCGCATTATAAGTACAATAAATGAATAAATGTCGTATTTCTTTTGCAATTTACCCCTAAATCCCCTAAAGGAGACTTCTTGCATCAATCATAATTTCAGATAGTTGCAGACCAAAAGCCCCTTTAGGGGTTTGGGGTAAGAAATACAACAATAAATAGTTCTCATTACTTAAATAAATACCATTTACTCTCTTAATAAATGTTCTCCTGCGCAATAATTTCAATCTCTGCTCAAATTTTTCAAGTATTTGTCAGTTATTTCAATCATCCGAATCATAATTTCTATGTGGCGCCAGCCATTTTGGTCGAAATTTGAATTAAGAAAAAACACGTTTTAATTCACTTTTTAAAAGTTGTTAAGCGTTTATTTTCTGACGTTTAACTTAAGTTAATGAAATTATTATTGACGGTATTGGGTCATTCTTAACAAACAACCTGGCCTAAAAATAAGCCAGGTTGCAATGAAAAGTATTGATTGTATAACCGGGTTATGAAGTTACAGCTTCGTTGCCCACAATCTTTGTAAAATTATGAAAAGATTCTAATTTGTTTTCAGCAAGTAACATGATTATTTCCAGCAATTCCATTTTTTGAATTTCTTCTTCTGGTGGAATGATACTTCATCTTTATCATTTGCGATTTAGCTGTAGAAAATACTGTTATCAACTTAGGTTGATTAAGGGCTTGTTGTGTAAACTGGAATCTGGCAGTTAAGCTTTAACATGCAGTAAATCATACTCATACATAGATGGTGGGCTTCAAAAAGATTAAAAGTTCATCAAAATGTAAGGGTATGAAAACAACAGTAATTTATGCGATATGCTTGTTTATGTCAGCTTTCGCAACAGGGCAAAATCAGGATGAAGAAAAGAATCCGCGTGAAAAAGTTATTCAGGTAACAACAGTAATAACTGAAGATCCACCTACCATTTCATTCAATAGGAATCCGGTTCCCGGGCATTATAACATTGAGATTTTCAGGAAAAATAAGAACTCATCAAACTGGGGAAATGCAATCGCAATACTACCGGCAAATGTTGTTGAATATTCCGATAATAATGTGGTAACGGGTATTGAATATGAATATGCAATTAAGGCAAAATGGTGGATGCCCATTGAAACTTATGTAACGGCAGGAATAAAATGCAAAGAAATGGAGTCAAGGGGTAAGATCATATTTTTGGTTGATAACACTTTTGTAAGCGATTTGCAAAAAGAGTTAAAACAGTATGAATCTGATTTAATTGGCGATGGCTGGGAAGTACTGCGAAAGGACATTTCAAGAGAAGCATCGGTAAAATATGTAAAAAGCATTATCCTCGACTTTTACAACTCAGACCCTGAAAATGTTAACAGCGTTTTTCTGTTCGGACATATACCGGTTCCATATTCGGGAAACAAGGCCTACGACGGTCATACCGGAGAACATGACGGAGCATGGCCTGCCGATATGTATTATGGTGATTTGAATGAAAAAATATGGACAGATAAATATGTAAACTGCACAACAGGAGATAGAATTGAAAATAGAAATGTGCCGGGTGATGGGAAATTTGATGTTTGTGAATTACCAAAAGATGAGATTATTTCATTAGCCATAGGTCGCGTGGATTTTTATAATATGCCGGATTTTCCTCAATCTGAAACTGAACTTTTAAGAAATTATCTGGTTAAAAACCACGCATTTAGGCATAAAATTATTAACCCAAAAATGCAGGCGCTGGTTGATGACAATTGGGGGATTATCAGTAATCAGGGAGTTACAGAAGCATTTGCAATCAGTGGGTGGCGGAATTTCTCCGCGCTTCTCAATTTTCAAAATATAAAAGCAGGTCATTTTTTTTCTGAAACTGAAAACGATAGCTATATCTGGTCGTACGGTTGCGGTGGAGGTAAATTCGACAGCTGCAAATATGTTGGGAGTACAACCACATTTGTTGAAAAAAGACCGAAAACTGTTTTTACTGCTTTTTACGGCAGCAGGTTTGGCGACTGGGATTCAGAGAACAATTTCATGCGGGCAGCATTGGCCTCAAACGGATGGATTTTGACAAGTTTCTGGGCGGGACGTCCACATTATACATTTCACCAAATGGGCATGGGCGAAACAATCGGACAATGTGTTCGTGCAACTCAGAACAATTTGAATAACAGTTACTACTACGCGGGGTTGACCAACAGAGGAATACATACAGGTTTGCTGGGTGATCCGTCATTGCGAATGCATATTGTTCGACCCGTAAATTCTTTGAAATCTACAATTATGTCTGGCAAATCGGTTTTGCTTTCATGGAAACCTGCCGACGATAGTATTATTGGATATTACGTTTATAAACTCGATAAAAAAACGAATAAATACATAAGACTTACAAATTCTCCGGTTGCCGGGAACTTTTTTATGGATTATTTACCAGACAATGGAACCAATTCTTACATGGTCCGTTCTCTCAAATTAAGTAAGGTTGCAAGTGGTTCATACTATAATCTGAGTCAGGGTGTTTTCAGCTCAATTCGTTTTAAACAACCAGTCACTTTCAAGCTTACCAGGATAATTAAATCGGGGGAAATACCATCAGTTGAAAACGATAATAAAATAAATACAGAAGTAGAATTTACCCGCGAAGGTGTATCCATTCCGGAATTTACAGATTTCACTGTGGAAACTCTTATTTACCCGAATCCGTCAACTGGTCTGTTTAACGTTTCATTTGGTTCTTCTGCGGTGGAAAAGGCAACTCTGCAAATCTACAATCTTCACGGTAAGGTTTTGCAGATTGAGACCTTTCAAAACACAGATTCCGGGAGTTTTGATATCAGTGCTTTTCCAAAGGGAATATATATAGTTAAAGGGATTATCGACAATAAAGAAATGGTTACAAAAATTTGTTTACAGTAACCGTATTCTCTTTTTTTAGTTTTTTTTAGTTATAGAAATGATAAGGATGAAAGTTGTTTGGCTTTCATCCTTTGTTCATCTCCAGTTCCTTCCTGCACTTCGCGCAAAAACGCCAGTCTTTCTGATCAATATCTTCAACGTAAGTGCTCGACCGCATTACACATGTTGGGTTGATACAATGATACAAACCAAATGTGTGGCCCAATTCATGAATAACTTCCTTCCGTAAACGATTTATAAAAACTGTTTCATCGGGTTTTAATCCGTAACGTTCGTTTGTTAACCGATATGCTGATGCAATTCCGCAGCGCCCGTTTAAAAAAGCCTGTCCGTAAATGAAAGTTAAAATGGGGATAAAAAGATCAACATTAAATATTCCAAGTGTTTTTTTTCGTTCGGGAGCAAAGTTTGTCTCAATTTCCTTTAAAAGTTTGTTCGCATCATACTGTTTTCGTGCGGGGTCGAAAAACTCGCTTAAATCCAAATGACCTTCACGGAGAACTACCGGAATAGAAAATTCATGTTCTATTTCATCAAGGATTTCTATGAGATATTTTTTCTCAAAATAGCCAAAAGAAATGATTTTGATTTTTTCCGGTTTCATCTACCCGACCTAATTTGTTTGCTTCAAATTGTATTTTTTGATTTTATTGTACAGCGTTACGCGGTCAACTTTTAAGGCTTTTGCAGTTGCGGAAATATTCCAGTCATATTTATTAAGGATTTGCAAAACATGGCTTTTCTCAATATCTCCCAAACTTTCAAATGCAGGGCTTGAATCTGTTTTTCCGATAGGTAAATCCTTTAAAGTGATTTTTTTACCATTTCCTACCACAATTGCCCGCTCAATCATATTTTCCAGTTCACGGATATTGCCGGGAAACGGGAATTGTTCGAGGCGTTTTAATGCGGCAGGTTCAATCGTCATTACAGGCCGGTTCATTGTTATGCAATACTTTTTTATGAAATATCCGGCAAGTAGCGGAATATCGTCAACCCGCTCGCGCAACGGCGGCACATTTATATTTACAACATTCAGCCGATAATATAAATCTTCTCTGAAAGCGCCATTCTCAACCATTGTTTTCAGGTCGCGGTTGGTGGCGCAAATTACCCTGAAATCGGACTTGATTTCTTTGTTTCCGCCAACACGGACAAAACTTTTAGATTCAAGAACCCGAAGGAGTTCAATTTGCATTTTCGAGGAAATTGTAGCTATTTCATCAAGAAAAATAGTACCGTTGTCGGCCATTTCAAACCTCCCTTTGCGGTTGTAAATTGCCCCGGTAAAAGCCCCTTTTTCGTGGCCAAAGAGTTCGCTTTCGAGCAAACTTTCTGACAAAGCGCCACAATGAACACTCACTAAGGGGAAAAATTTACGTGGTGAGTTGGAATGAATCGCACGAGCCACAAGCTCTTTACCTGTTCCGCTTTCGCCTGTAATTATTACAGAAGCATTTGATTGTGCCACGCTTTCAATTTCGCGCAAAACATTTTGTATGGCTACACTTTCGCCAATAATATCTTCTACATTTTCAAGTGAAACTACCTTCTCTTTCAGGATTTCGTTTTCTTCCATCAGTGAAATTTGTTTTGTGGCATTTCTGATGAGGTGCGACAAATCATCGGGGTCAAAAGGTTTTGTTACATAATCGAATGCGCCATCTTTTAATGCCTGTACAGCGGTTTCAACTGTTGCAAAAGCTGTCATCATAATAACAATTGTATCTTTTCTAATCGCTTTTATCCTTGAAAGCATTTGAAGCCCATCCATCCCGGGCATTTTGATATCTGAAAGCACAATATCAAAACTTTCCGATTCAAGCATCATCAGCGCTGTTTTTGCATCTTCAGCCACGGCAACATGAAACCCGTCTTCGATAAACCAGTTGAGCAGCGAATCCCGAACGGAACTTTCATCGTCAACGATTAGTATTGAAATTTTTTTAGGCATGGTTGTAAAATATTATGTCTGTTTTAATGGCAAAATTATAGAAATGGTGGTCCCTATTCCGCGTTTTGATTTTACTTCGACTTTCCCGTTGTGGCTCTGTATTATCCCGTGAACAATAGACAAACCGAGACCAATTCCGCTGGTTTTTGTTTTTGTCGAAAAAAATGGTTCAAAAATATGTGGAATGTCTTCTTCGGCAATTCCAACCCCGTTATCTGTAATTTCAATAATTATTATGTTCTCGTCCGGGCTTAATGTTCTGACGGTGATTTCGCCGTTTTCGCCAACAGCTTCGGTTGCATTTACCAAAATTGCAAGACAGGTTTGTTTTATTTGATTGGGACTGCATGATATTAAATCTTTTTTCGCCGATAAATCTGATATAAAATGAATGTCCTTAATTTTCATTGTATGATCCAGCAAGTTAAAGGTTTCCATCAATATATCATTCAGGTGTTTTGGCTCAAAACCATCCTGTCCTTTTCTTGAAAAATCAAGAAGGCCTTTCACAATATCCCCGCAACGTTTGGTTTCGCTTTCAATCAGTTTTAAATTCTTCAGCATGCTGTTTATTTTATTCTGATCTAAATTCTGATTGCTCATTTGTTTGTGAATCAGTTTTGTATAGACCAAAATTCCTGATAATGGGTTGTTGATTTCATGCGCTACCGACAATGATAATTTGCCCAGTGATGCAATGCGTTCGATGTTGATAAGCTCATTTTGAACCTGCCCCAGCTCTTCTGATTTTTTTTGCACTTTATATTCCAATTGCTGCGACCAGTTTTCGAGTTCCAGAGTGGCAGTTTGCAGATTGTCGAGCATTTCATTAAAAGCTATGGAAACCAATCGCATATCCGAAAGTTGATTAAGTTTTACAGGCAAACGCGTGCTTTTATCGCCTCGTGCAACAGCTTCGCTGGCTTTTATTAATTCATTAAGTGGTGATTTTATTTTTTTATTTGTGAATAATACCAAAAACAGAATGAGAAAGGCAGTAAGTATTGAAGCCAGCAAAAAATAATCGGTTGTCGATTCCTGGAGTGCATTATCAAGTCCCTGTAACGGCATTTTTATAATTAAAGAGCCAAGCACCTTTTCATTTGGTTTGTGGGCATGGCATTCTGTTGTTGAACAGGACGGATTGTTTAAAATGGGCGACTTAATGAGTAAATTTCTGACGTTTCCGTTTTTGGGGTTCATCACACACTCACTGTTTGCATCTACAATCCGGTATGATTTTTCGTCAGGCGAAAACATTTCGTTCAAGTCATTGTGGCAACTGATACAATCCGGGTCGCTGTGGTTGGTTGATTCGTTTAAAATCGAGGTGTATGCAAGTTTATTGTTTTTGTCGTACATGCTGATATTATCAATCCCCGACATTGAATTTATCTGATCTAAAATCTCCTGAAGGCTCGATTGATCGTTTTCAAGCATCGCTTTGTAAAGCGCACTTTCAACAAGAAAACCAATGTTGTTGCCGTTTTCGCTGATCACGGATTTCATGTAATTTTCATTCACTGAGCGAAATACAACCCCAAATGAAACAAACAGAAAAACTGAAGAAAGTGTGAAGATAAAAACAACACGGCCGTAAATTGATGATCGGAATTTTACATACCGACTTACGATTGGCGAAACAATTCGAATTTTCTTATCACTTTTTTTTGAACGGAACATGAGAAAAAGCTTAAGTTGATTTTGCCAATAAAATTAGTTTAAATTGATTAGCAACGCCATTGTTTAGCTATGTTTTACAAGCAATCATTGAAAATTATTATTTGTCGTTTATGCTTTAAAACAGTTGATGCGATGTGTTTGGCACATCGCATCAAATACATAGTTTTGTAAGAAATACATTCTAATATTTATATCATTTCAAGATAAAAACTCTTCTTGAAAATCGTTCCAAACTTCCTGCGGAAATTCTGCAAGCGGTTGATCCATAAGCTCTCCACCATCCTGTAGCACAATTCCCGCAGGTTCAGGAATATATTTGGTAACTGCTGTGGAAAGAAAATCTTTAATTCTGGCTAATTCCTGAAGCATCCAAATTATTGCTTCATCAGCCAGATAGTACGTGTTGGTTTCAGCTTTCCAGTTGGTTGGTTTTATGTTGTAAATCCAAAGCTGCCTGAGCGGATCTTCTGTCGTTTGTTCGGGATTGTCAGCTATTATTGAATTGGTAGCAATTATTTCTCCTGAAACCGGCGATAAAACATTTAGATTTTTTCCATTGTGGGTGATCCTTGTCAATAAATCACCTTTTTTAATTATTTCTCCTGGATTTTTAATATTATCAATTCTAACATTTCCCGTAATATGCAGGAGCAAGTCATCGATGCCAACTTTTGCATCGCCGTTTGCTTCAAGATGAGCCCAGGTATGATACTTACTGAAAAATATACCCTGAGGAATTCGGATTGAATTGATTGTTATTAATCCGGATGTTTTTGAAACAAGCTTTGATTGTTTTGTTTTTCTGTTTAGTATCAGCCAGAAAGGAACCAGGATTGCAAAAAACGCAATAATTACAAGGTATTCAATCCCCTTCGTTTCAAAAATGTTGGTGTAAGTGTATCCTTCCATAATTTTCTATTTTAATTGATTAATGTTTATCATCTTTGGCCCATTCGGGAGATTCCCTCAAAACCGGCATTCTGTTAATTATCCATCTGAAAATCCAGATTTCAATAAAGATAATTGTAAGTGTTACAACGAATTCCATCCATGAAGGAACGTAGTGTACAGCAGCGTCCCATCTAAAACCTATCACTGTTACGTTCAGTCGATTCAAAATAATACCCAACATAGTTATTACAGCTGCAATGCGTATGGTTAAAATGTTTGTTTTTCGGTAGCTGTAAAAGTAGAGGAGCATAGGTACAAGCACAAATCCAATCATTTCGAGTAAAAACCAGTAGCCCATTGGAGTAGTTAAGTAAACCCAGTTTTTGTTGTGGATGAAATTCAGGATTTGCAAAAAGAGGTAAGCAAACATGGCAAACGCGCAAATACCCGACAATCCATGAAGGATTCCATTGTGTGCCTGGTGGTTCTTTTTGCTGATTTGATCAGAAAAAACTTTATGGCTTATTGATCCTTCGAAAATTACCATCGAAAGCCCGGCAAAAACACTCGAAACAAGGAAAAGCACCGGAATAAACTCTGAATACCAAAGCGGGTGGATTTTCACTTTTGCCATTAAATAAAGCGCGCCCAGACCCGATTGATGTAATGTTGATAAAGTAATCCCGAAAATAACGGCAGCCAAAGTCATCCCCGAAAGGATTTTTCTTGCTTTTCGTGCGCCAAGCCATTCGGCAATTGCTGGCGAAAACTCAAGCAATTCTGCCAACATGTAAAGCAGGAAATGCCAGGCTACAAGGAACAAAACCGAACTTGTGCCGAAACTGTTTCCTATAATCGGATTGATTACATTCCAGGGACGGCCAAGGTCGAGCAAAAGTGCACCAGCATAAAAGAGGTACGCGAGAAAACCGTTCAGCACTGTTACCCTCACAATTGGTTTGTATTTTTCAAGGTTCAAAATGTAAACCATGAAAGTTAAAATATAAGCACCCCCGGCAAATGCAACGCCCGTTACCACATCAAAACCAATCCAAAGCCCCCAGGGAACTTCCTGTGTAAGGTTAGTAACTGCGCCAATCCCATAAATAAAACGGATGACAATGAGGATGATTCCGGCAATTATTGTTGGAATTGAAATTACATTGAACCATGTGAACCATTTTCCACGGGGTTTTAATTCGTTCATTAAAAACCGCCATGTTGACTGGCTCTTTTTTTCATTCGATATTGAAATTGACTGACTATTCATTATTTTCCTCTTTGGTTTGTTTTGATTTAGTTGCTTTGTGTATGCCGAGCAGTAAAGTAGGCACAAGTACAAAAACAGAAGGAACTGCATACAGGAATCCCTTTGTTAAAGCCGGATACGACGAGTTTTGTATCCTCTTATCGAACCCAAGTTGCTCGTGCGGAACAGGAGAGAGGTATAAATAACCAGTTCCCCCGGCAACTGTTTCTCCGTAAATTTTATCAACATAAAGTTCAGGGTTTTCGGCAATCCTTTTTCTTGCTTCGGCAATCAGTTCACGTCGGGTTCCATAAAACAATGCACCGCCACATGCTTCAACACAAACCGGTTTCTCTCCTTTGATTATCCTGTCATAACACATATCGCACTTTTGAATTTTTGGGTTGGCACTGTGATATTCAAATTTTGGTACATCAAATGGGCATGAAACCATGCAATAACGACACCCCATGCATTTATCGGCACGCCAAATTACAGGCCCTTCCTTGGTTTTGTACATGGCTTGTGTAAGACAGGCTGCGGCACAGGCTGGTTCATTGCAATGCATACATTGATTGCGCACGTAAATTTCGCCATTTTCGGTGCTTATGGCGTTTATGGCACATCGCTGGGTTTCACTTGTTTTTCGAAGTTTTCCGGCAACAAGTTCATCGGTTGGCACTGGCAAACCATGGGCTTCGGCGCAGGCTGTTTCACAGGTCAGGCAACCCACACAAATGTTTGAATCATATAATATTCCGTGGAATTCAGGTTCATTTTCTCCCGGGTCAGGAGCCCCACTGGTATTAACACCAATAATGGTCATGCCGGTAATTCCAATTGTCTTGAAAAAATCACGTCGATTGATGCTCACAACTTTAATTTTTAAATAGTTTATATTTAGGTTATTGGATTTTTTATTTCGAAGTGTCAATAAATTGGGTCTGAAAATCTTCCCACACTTCAGGACCAAGATCGGCAAGGATGTTATCCTTAAGCTCTCCGCCGTCCTGCAAAACAACTTGTTGATAAACAACCTGGTTTGAGTTGGCTGAATTTGCCATAAAGTCTTTTAATCTTGCAAATTCATCTTTTAACCATTCATTGTATTTATCAATCATAAACATAAAATTCATATCTCTCGACCAGTTTGCCGGCTCAATATGATAAACCCAATTGTTGGTAAATACAGAATCGTTTATTTTTAAAGGAGTGGATGACAGTGACTCATTTTGGTTTCTGATGATTCCAGTAATTGGTGAATAGAGGTTAATCTGTTTTCCATCACGGATAATTGTCAGTATTATTTCTCCTTTCCGAACCTTTTCTCCCGGAACTCTCATTTTAAGCTGGGTTATTGTACCAACTACATGTTTTAAAAAATCATCGATCCCGATTTTTACCAATCCATCCTTTTCCATAAATGCCCAGGTATGCGTTTTGTCGTAAAATAATCCGCGTGGCGCTGAAATTGAATTCTCACTAAAAGACTGAGCCATTTCAATATTTTCGCTTTCAATCAGTTCCTTGTTACTGTATTTAAAACCGAAAAAGACAATAAGTAACCCTACTACTCCACATGCAATAAAAATGAAAATCCAACTCATTGTTGAGAAGGGTGCTTTATTTGCAGGAACCGATGTGTCAATTGTTTCTGCTAGAGCAAGGATATTTGCTGTTTTTTCTGCACTTGAAAGTATGCTGTAACCTGACTTTTTGATATTGTTCTGGCCTGCACCAGTTAAAAAAGTCATAAAATCCAGAGCGGTTTGATTTGTTGGTTTTATAGTTGAACCCGCATAAATACTTCCTGACAATTCCCGGGGATATTTTCCAATCCAGGCACTCTTGGTTAGTGTTCCGAGATTTGTATATATATTTTCGAAACTGTCTATCCTTCCATTTTTATTTTTGTCAATTGGAATGATGCTGATTTGTTCGGCGAAATCATTCTTTTGAGGATTCATAATTTCGTTAAGTGTGCAAAAGCCAACTGCATTTGTATTTTGTCGAATTAGAGAAATTAATTCATCCGTTGAATTAACTTTTTTCGCTATAATTAACTTCTGTTCTGTATTTGTAAATTCGGCTACTTTGTTTAGTATATTCTGATTATCAGAGATGTATAATTGAACAGGTGATTTTGCTGCACCGTCAATTAGAGCCGACCAATTTAATTCTCCGGTAAGAAATTGGGCAAATTCTTCAGAAGAAATACCTCTCTTTATTATTTCATTAAAAAAAGGATTTTTTGTACTGATAATCGGAACAACCAAATCATGTCCAACAACCATCTTCCAGGCCAGATTTTTATCTGGTAACAAGGCATTGTTGCTTGAAAACAAATAAAGTTGCCCTTCGTTTAATGTTGTTATTTCAGGTTGGGAACTTAATGTGATTTTTTGTTCCGGATTTAAATTTTCAAATCCTACCAACCATTCGGAAGCAAGTTCAAATAAATCGGGAGAAGTAATAATTTGCAAGGCTTGTATTTCAGCCGATGCAGATTGCTCTACTTTTTGATCATCATTTTTTTCACTTCCAACTAAAATGTTGCAGCAAAACAAAAGTGACAGAAAAGTTAAAGATAAAGTGTAAAACCTGGTTTTCATGATATTGATTTTTAAATGTAATACTTTCTGATTAACTGTATCTTTCTGATATTTAACAGAATAGATTTTGCATATATATTAAGCCAAATACAATGCCAAAGAGAAAAATTACTTATAGTAACCAGTATATCAGCATGATACAGGTTTATATATTAGAATATTCAACACCTGGAGGTGTTGAATAATTAAACATATAAATGTCAATAATCACATATAAGTCAGAATATCAATCTGATACGTCAAGTGTTTAAATATTAAACAGTGTATATTTATTCAACATAACAGTTGGATTACAATTGATTGTAGCCGGAATTCCAATAAATTATTTTTTACTGAATTGAATTTCCGGATGGCATGGGGTTGGGAATACATTTAAAATTAAAAAAACTCTGAAAATTGAAAAAGCGGACCAATTACTGAATCCGCTCTTTATTATTTATAGTAGTTAGATTTTACTTTTCAATTTCCTTCCAAACCAATGCGCTGGCACCAACAATTGCTGCATCGCCGGGTTTCAGATTCGATGGCAGGATTTTAATCTTGTTTTTGAAAAAAGGAAGGAGGTGTTTTTCCATATTTTCTTTGGCTGGTTTGAAAATATAGTCACCAGCCGCGGTTGGACCTCCAAAAAGGAAAATGGCTTCCGGACTCAAATAGTGCACTGTATTTGCCAATTCAAGCCCTAACCAGGCGCCTGTTTTTTCAAATACTTCCAAGGCAACTTTATCTCCTTTTTCCGCAGCTTCAAAAATCATTTTCGAATCAAGTTCCTTAAATGATTTATCAGCAAGTAAACTATCGCTTGCATTATAATGTACAAGAAGTTCGAAGGCCGTTCTTTTTATTCCCGAGGCAGAGCAATATGCTTCAAGATGTCCAAGGGATGAACAACCGCATGGCCGACCACCCGGTACAAGAGTTGTGTGCCCTATTTCACCGGCAAATCCGTCGCTTCCATAAACCAAATCACCATTTACAACTATTCCACTGCCAACACCTGTTCCAAGGGTAAATAAAACAAAGTTTTTCATTCCTTTTGCGCCACCATAAATCATTTCTCCAATGGCAGCCGCGTTGGCATCATTGGTTAATACAAGGGCCTGCATTTTTGGGAAATGATTGCGAAGAAGTTCTATTAAATGTACAACTCCCCTAAATGAAAGATTGGCTGCATATTCAATGGTCCCGCTGTAATAGTTTCCATTTGGAGCACCAATGCCAATTCCCATTACACTAATATCTTCATTCAGCAATTTCACGGACCGAATCAGCTCGTTTATTGCATCAGCCAGGTCAGCAATATATTTGTTGATATCACCGTGTGAAGGAGTTGGAATATTGTCTTTAACCATTACATTACCTGCTTCATCTACTACACCAATTGCAGTATTCGTCCCACCAATATCAACCCCAATTGCTACTTTTTTCATCCTTCAGAAATTATGATTATGTAATTTGAATTAACGTATAAGTTGTAGTCCACAAAAATAGAAATATTATACAAATCCATTTGGTTTATTATGAAGTATTCAAGTTATTTATTTGGAGATAGCACTGGAATGAATCAAATAAATTCTATTTAGTTGTAAATTTACACTCTGATAATTAATGAAATGCGATTTTTAGTAAAAGCAATATTAAAAGTTTTGGGATGGATTCTTCTCATCCCGGTTTATATATATAAATATGCAATTTCTCCTTTTACTCCTGCATCATGCAGACATGTGCCAACTTGTTCGGAATATGCGGTTCAGGCAATAAAGATACATGGCCCTTTTAAAGGTTTTTGGCTTGCAACTCGTCGCATTTCGAGATGTCATCCCTGGGGAACCCATGGTTTTGATCCGGTTCCTCCAAAAAAAGGATGATTTCCTTGTTAAAAGATCAATCCATAAAGACAGGTAACTTGATTATTCGATGATCAATAATTTTATTACAGAATTAATACTCCCTGATTAATTTATGTTTTTTACCAAAGCTCTATATAATTCTGCCTCATATTTCCTAAGTTTACTGCGATTGTAGAAATACTTTATAAATGATTTCATCAAAGAAAGAGAAAATTTGTACTTGTAATTCGTGTGGTTTTCAATTTTCAAATCTGGATGTTGATAGAACCTGTAGTAACTGTTTTGCCTGCACTGGATGTGAGATTTATTATTGTCCGTCATGTAATGTTGAGGTGGTTATAAAACAAATAAAACAGTTAAAGAGATCGGAAAGTCAATAAAAACTAAAAGCGTCAAAATCCTTGAACAGTTTTTTTGTCTGAAAGCTTACATCGATATTTTCGATAAAGATTAAAGTTTTTAGAACATGGTACAATTTTTTTTGTTTAAAATATAAAACAGCTAAATGAATAATCAAAATATTAAACCTACTTCCCCAATTTACGTGCTTTCCGGAGGACGCGGTATCGCCGGAAATAATATCGTTCAAGCAGTATTGATCCAATATCCTGAGAATAAAATACCAGTGAGCATTGTTTCGAATATGGACAGCGAAGACGAACTTTTTGATGTTGTTATGAAAGCAAAAACCGATGGCGGCATAATTGTACACACTTTGGTAAATGGTTTTTTGCGTAAAAAGGCCATTGAGTTGTGTGAGGAATTTGGGGTTCGCGAGGTTGATTTAATGGGGAAACTTGCAGATTTTCTTGATGAATCTTTAGATATCAAACCTTTAATGCATCCGGGTTTGTACCGCGAAATTAATCACCAATATTTCGACAGGATTGAATCTATCGAATTTACGCTTTCTCATGATGATGGTATGAGTCCCGAACGTTTAAAAAATGCTGAAATTGTTTTGACGGGGGTTTCGCGTGCGGGGAAAACCCCTTTAAGTGTATATTTGGCAATGTATGGTTGGAAAGTAGCCAATGTACCATTGGTGAATGGTATAAATCCTCCGGAAGAGTTGTTTGAAATTGATCCTCAAAGGGTTTTTGGGCTGCATATTTCAGCGGCACAATTAATTGCGCACCGTAAAAAAAGATTACTGGGCTGGAATAATCATCAGATTGATTCGTACATTGATGAACGTGAAGTCAGAGAAGAAATCAGAAAAGCTATGTTTGTTTTCGATAAAGGTGCTTTTACTGTTGTCAATGTTTCAAACAAACCCATTGAAAGTACCGCCAATGAGATTTTGAATATTATGTCGCAAAGATTTCCTTATGGAGGAAGAAAAATGGAATCACCCTATCATGATCAAAAAGATGAACTCCCTACTTAATTTTGATTGATTTTAGGAGTTGCAGAATGGGATCAGCAAAGAATGGGTTATTAAAAGATTGAATTAAAAATCGGAGAAGATGGGAAAATTAGGTTCAATTATAACGTTTGTAATTTTAGCTTTCATATTAATTTCTGCATGTAAAAAAGATGAAGAACCAATTGACCCGATTGTTGGCACCTGGGAATATGTGGAATCATCGGTTGATTTTTCGAGAACTGTCACCTTAACTTTTAATGCCGATAAAACAGGATTATCAACAGTTAGTTATTTGGTTTATGGTGAACAGGACAATAAAAACAATAATTTTACATACAGCACAAAAAATGGTATTTTAACTCTGATTATTGGGTTTGAGATTACAGATTCCTCATATTCAATCTCCGAAAATCAACTTACCACTAATTACCAGGGTGAGATGATGGTTTTTACCCGAAAATAATTAAAACTGAATTTTTATTACTTTATTCCGTAATGGCTTTCCAGAATTTTACTGAAAATTTTACCTGGTAGTACATACTTTAAAATAACCGCCAGCTTTTGTTCTATTGAAGCAATAATATAACGTTGTTTAGGGTTTCGGCATTCAACAATCTTTACCATTTTTTTTGCTAGATTTTCAGGATTCCAACCATTTGCTTCATCATTTTCTATAATCGAAAGGGTTTTTCCAAATTGTGATTGATAAGGATCAAGCTCTGAACGAACAATAAAATTTCGCCGGTTTGCACTATTATTCGTACGGAAATCACCCGGATTTACAACTACTACGTTAATTTTAAATTGTTTGACTTCCATGCGAAGAGCTTCACTAAAACCCTCAATTGCGAATTTACTTGCTGAATAAAATCCCTGAAAAGGTAATCCCATTAGTCCGCCAATCGAACTAATATTAATAATGGTTCCGCCGCCCTGATTTCGCATAAAAGGCAAAACTTTGCGGGTGAGATGCACCAGACCCATAAAATTTGTATCCATTTGCAGATTACCATATTCCTGAGGTAAAGTTTCAATGGAGCCACCAGTGTGCATTCCTGCATTGTTTATTAAAACATCAATTCGGCCTTCATTATCAATCACTGTTTGCACAGCATTTGAAATAGAGTCCGGATTTAATAAATCCATCAATAAAACATGAATATGGGATTTTGTAACTGTCTTTTTTCGAACAGTTCCATAAACAACATGACCATTTTGGGCAAGTAATTCAGCGGTTTCCTTACCAAATCCTGAAGAAATGCCGGTAATTAGAATAACTTTTTTCATGTGTTTATAATTTATTGTTTTTTAATGGTAATCCGTCAGCTGACGGAGAACTCGCCATAATCATGTTCTTGTGTCATAAAAAGCTTTTTGTGATGGCTCGTTTCATCTCATTATAATTGTTGATTCTTTGAGGTATTTTCCTAGTTAAATCGTTTATTTTAATGGCATTCGAAAGAACTCGCAATATAATGGGTTATCTGTGTCCCGAGTAATCGGGATGGCTCGTTTCATCAAGATTATTTTTCGAATACCATTTTTCCATCTTACTAAACAAAAGTATGGAGTGACTCATGACTTAAGACACCGAGTTTTTTTGCCGCTTTATAAATTTTTTCAACTGAAATATCAACCTGCTCTTTTGTGTGGGTTGCCATTAGCGAATATCTAATTAAAGAATTTTCTTTCGGCACTGCCGGAGAAACAACCGGGTTTATAAATACGCCATCTTCTAAAAGAATTTTTGTAAGTGTTAAAGCTTTTATATCATCACCAATAAACAGGGGAATAATTGGTGATTCTGATTTGCCCGTGTTAAATCCTAAAGATTTAAAATTTTCAATGGCATAGTTTGTAATTTCCCAAAGTTTTTCAATCCGCTGAGGTTCATTTTCCACAATATCAATTGCCGCTAAAACTGTGGCTACAGAAGCTGGCGTCATACTCGCACTGAATATCAACGACCTTGAATTATGTTTTATGTAATTAATCACTTCTTTATCTGCTGCAATGAATCCGCCTAATGATGCAAAAGATTTGGAAAATGTTCCCATGATAAGATCAACTTTATCTGTTAAGCCAAAATGAGAAGCTGTGCCTGAACCATTGTTTCCAAGAACTCCAAGTGAGTGTGCATCATCTACCATGATTTCTGCATTATATTTTTCGGCAAGCTGTACAATTTCAGGAAGTTTGGCGATATCGCCCTCCATCGAAAATATGCCATCAACAACAATAATTTTAACTGCTTCCTTTTCACAGGTTTGCAATTTTTTCTCAAGCGAAATCATATCGTTGTGTGCAAACTTCAATACTTTTGAAAATGAAAGTCTGCTTCCTTCAATTAATGATGCATGATCGAGTTCATCAAGCAGAATATAATCATTCCGCCCGGCAAGCACTGAAACTACTCCAAGATTTACCTGAAACCCTGTACTGTAGCAGAGCGCTTCATCTTTTCCAACGAACCTTGCCAGTCTTTTTTCAAGTTCAATATGAATGTCGAGTGTTCCGTTTAAGAACCTTGACCCTGCACAACCTGTCCCGTATTTATCGATGGCTTTTTTTGCGGCTTCTTTAATACCAGGATGATTTGTCAACCCAAGATAACTGTTCGAGCCAAACATTAACACCTTTTTCCCATTCATCAAAACAACTGTGTCCTGATCTGACTCTATCGCTCTGAAATATGGATATATTCCAGCTCGCATCGCTTTCTGAGGGGCATCATAAAGTGATAGTTTTTGTTTTAGATTTCCCAATTTATTATAAGTTAGATTTGTTTTGAACTAAGGATACAAGTAATTAATCCATTAAATATTAAAATCTTAAATGCAAAGAAACTAATTTGATTCTCTATTCGACCGATTCTGTTCTTAACGGTTACGATAAATAACTTGATGAGTAATCATTACTTTAATTGTCAAATCTGTTCCCAACCAGTTCTGTAAGTATGCCTAATCCACTCCTCTGCCATTTCAAACGCATTCATTGTTTTGTATTCTTTTTTGAATTTGGGATCGCCGTTTATAATTTCAAATTCATCCTTTGCAAGAACTTTAATATTGTCGGAAGGTGAAATGTTTGTAAATCGCATATTTACGCCATCCCACAATAATTTACGTTGCAAACTCTGAAGCCGGACAGCCAGAACGCCCATTACTACCATTTCGTTTAAAGGGCCTGAATAATTGAAATTTGACGAAGCTTCAAGTCTGAAATTTTTATCTTCTTTGCACGCTCTGATCCAATCCTGTTCGTGCCCACCATCCATTGCATTTGATATCCTGCGTATTGATTTTTGTGGCTGAATAAAATTTTCCATTTCGCTTGTTGGCAAAAGGGTTGGGTTTTGTGCGTAGGTACCACACATTATTTTTCCTTTTGACCCATAAAAAATGCAGCCTCCATCTTCATCACCCATTTGTTCTCCAATTTGAAGTTCATCGGGGCGCGGTGGCATAAATCCGCCATCATACCAATTTACGGTTACAGGTGGCATTGCAACTTTTGGTAAATTATCACGTCGTGGAAATTCATAACGCACGAACTCTGCGTTTGGAGGTGAGTCATTATTAAAAGATGACGAACTTGCTTCAACTGAAGTTGGATACTCGAGCATCAAAGCTTTAAAAACAGGATCGACAATGTGGCATCCCATGTCGCCAAGTGCGCCGGTACCAAAATCCCACCAGCCACGCCAGTTCCACGGATGATAAATTTGATTGTATTCACGAAATTTTGCGGTACCCACAAACAAATCCCAATTTAATGTTTTAGGAATGCGTTTGCTTTTTTCGGGAGTTGAAAGTCCCTGCGGCCAAATAGGACGGTTGGTCCAGGTATCAACATGGGTAACTTCGCCAATTGCTCCGGCCCAAATCCATTCACAAATCAGTCTGATTCCTTCGTCTGAATTTCCCTGGTTTCCCATTTGTGTTGCAACATTGTATCGATTTGCCGTTTCGCGTAAAATTCGCGATTCATAAACTGAATGAGTTAAAGGTTTTTGCACAAATGCGTGCATTCCCTGCCGCATTGCAATAACTGCAGGTAAAGCATGTGAATGGTCAGGCGTTGCAATCATCACGGCATCAATATCTTTTTGCTGATCAAACATTTCACGGTAATCCATGTATTTCTTTGCCTGTGGCCAACGTTTGAAAGCATTTCTGTCAGCATATTCCCAATCAACGTCACACAGCGCTACAATATTCTCGGTTTCCATATTTTTGAGGTTGGTAAAACCCTTTCCGCCAACTCCAATTCCTGCAATATTTAACTTATCGCTTGGTGGTTTATGTCCAAAACCTGCTAATACATTTGATGGTAAAATTGTTATACCGGCTGTTGCCGTTGCTGCTGCACCTAAAAATTGTCTGCGTGACACCATGGTTGAATAACTGTTTATGTGAAATTATAAATCGGCGCAAATTAGAAAAAATATCAGCGATAACCTGTTGTTTAAATATTTTTAAGTAATTCGGGATTAATTCTATGATTGAGAATTTGATTATTATTTGTTTCCAATGCAAAAGATGTGTTTGTCTCCCCGTAAATAGATTTTCCCATTGCTGATTGCCGGTGAGGCGTTCATTTTTTCACCAATTGAGTTTTGTGCAACCATTTCGAATTCAGAACCGGGTTTAATTACAGTTATAACTCCTTCATCATTCGGCATATAAACAAAGCCATTTGCTAAAACTGGTGACGAATATTGTTTTCCCAGATTTTCTGTCCACATAATATTTCCGGTTGCTGCTTCAAGGCAATGAACCTGACCATTGGTCATTGTGGTAAAAAGATAATCATCGGTACAAACTGGTGAAGGAACATAATATGCACCTTTTGTAGTTTGCCAAACAACATGGCTTTCAGTAACATCTCCCTGCCCATTGGGTTTTATTGCAAGCAAATGACGTTGTGGCCAGGCACTGCTTACCAAAACCAAACCCAATTTTTCATTATAAACCGGGCTCGAACAAAAATCTTCTGATGGGCCATTTACCCACCAATATCGTGAGCCATCTTCAGGGTTATAAGAAGCAATTTCCTTGTTGCCACAAAAAATCATCTGTTTTTTACCTGCTATTTCCCTGAAAATTGGTGTACTAAAACTATGCGCAGGTTTATCATGATCTACTTTCCAAATTATTGTGCCATCAGTTTTGTTTAAAGCCGCAACAAATGATTCTCCCTGACTGTCGCCGTTAATAATGACTTTGTCTTCGAATAAAGCCGGTGAACAACTGTATCCGTGGGGACTTGAAAATTTACCGGGACGTTGAACCCAAACCTGTTTTCCTGAAAAATCATAAGCTGCAACCAAAACGTCGTCTTTATCCAAAACTGAAACATAAACAAGTTTTCCGTCGGTAGCGGGTGTGCCCGATGCGAAACTATTGTCATTGTGTTTGTTTTCAAAATCAGATTTGATTATTGTTTTTTGCCAAAGTAAATCTCCGTTTTCCACGTCGAAACAAAGCAGTATTTTTTCGTGGGTTTCTGAAACTGCAGAAAGGATGAATAACTTATTTTCCCAGATTATTGGCGAAGAATGTCCTGTTCCGGGTACTTCACTTTTCCACAAAACATTTGTTATTGGATCCCATTTTACCGGCAAATTGATTTCGGTGCTTGAACCGTCGCCGTTCGGTCCCCGCCAGTTTGGCCAATTTTGAGCTCGTGTCGATGAAAATAATGTTGAAGCTACAAGTAACAGAACAAAACGGAGTAATTTGAAATAGGTCATTTGGTTTACTTTTAAGTTGAAAATTTTTCTTCAAATTAACTTTAAAGTTTTCAAACTTAAGTTATGTAACGTCAATAAATCATTTGATTCTGAAAATTAGAAAAAATACAACTGATTGCAAGCAGCGAATTTTTGAACTAAACAACTTTAAAACAGCAGTTCTTGTCCATTTTTGGTCAATTAAAAAGATGGGATAATTAAAATTCTGTTTTTTACTGTCGGTAAAAGTTGTTTTCGTTTATTTAATTCTGGAAAATGCAGAATTTGTTCTGAGAAATGAAGCAGAAACTGATACAATTTAGAGATATTAAAATAGCCCGGAAATAATTTGTTTCCTTATAATGTTTATTTTCGGTGAAATTTTTCACGACTAAAAACGAAAGTGCCTTGCTCAAATCACATTCATTTATCGATTTATTTTTATTGCTTTAGAATATACAATATCATTATTTGAAACTTTCAAAAAGTAAATTCCATTTTCATGACCATTTAAATCAATTTCAATTTTATTGGCAAACCCCAAATCTCGGGAAAAAATTTTCTGCCCCATCGAATTGAAAACCTCAATATTTGTATTGCCATACAGATAGTCAGTTAGTTCCAGGGTAAACTTACCATTTGCCGGATTCGGATAAACTTTTAAATCTTTGTTTGTATCAATATTATTTGTGTTCGTTATATTTCCTAATTTCATTACTGTTGTTCGCCTCATACTGTAATTATCGCGATATGCTAAATAAGGTATATTACTGTCGGAGAATGCAATACTTATATACTCTGCATCACTCCTGGAAGCCACATCGCCTGTTTTACTCCAGTTAGTTCCGTCATGTTTCACAACAGTTGCTTTGCGCCCATTTCCCCAATCGGCAAAAACCAAATATAAAATTCCATTATGATCAAAACCGATGCTTTGATAACTAACCTGGTTGGTGGTAACGAACGGAACCCCCAATTTTCCCCATGATTTACCGTCGAATTTATAAACCATTGGGTTTGCATTAATATCCCACGAAGCCAAATAAGGTGTTCCATCTTTAACGGCCAGACATTGGTAGGCATCGTGAGTTTTATCTGAAAATCCCTGAGTTCCCAAAAGTTCCCAATTTGTTCCATTAAATTTCATTGCACTCGCCTTGTAATTTGCATCATAATCACGATAAGCTACATAAGGTGTATTTCCGTCAACTGAAAGCTCAATTTTATTATAAGTATAACCTAAAGAAAAACCCGGATTTCCGACATACTCCCAGCTCCCTCCAACCAGTTTTACAACGCTAACCTTACTTTTATTCATCCAATCTTCAAATGCTACATAAGGCACACCATTTCCCACAGCTAAACTTATAGAGGACCCTTTTTCAATAAACCCCTCGTTACCAACATATACCCAGGCAGAACCATCGAATTTCATAACAGATATTTTGCCTGGTTTATTTTCATAGTCAAAAGCAACGTAAGGCGTTGCGCCAATCATTGCAAAACTCAATTCGTTTATTGCATCAGGGGTGAAACCTGCAGGACCAACATTAACCCAATCAGTACCGTTAAATTTCATTACAGTAGCTTTATCGCTATTTTTCCTGTCAAGGAAAGCCACGTATGGTGTCTCTCCATCTACTGCCATATGCTGGATAAATGCTTCTCCCGGTGAAAAAGCTGTTGGTCCGACCGGAATCCATGTCTGGGCAATAAGAAAATTGCTCGTAAACAGCACCAATAATATTAAGAAGTAATTTTTTTTCATTTTGTTTTTGTATTAGTCGATTAATGTGTTCTGCAACTTATATTGTATAATTTTAAAAGTGGTATTTACTGATTTGATTTTTAACCTATTATAATCAGAATGAAACAAATGTAAACCAAGCAAACTAAAATGAACTACCATATTGTAAAACCAATGTACAAATGGTAAATTGGGGCCCTAATTGAAACTAATCTAAATACCTTTAAATGTGGAATGACCTGATTATTTATACTCCCATGTATGTTACCTTTTTCTGGGCGCTGGTTTTGCTCATTACAAAACATGAAAATAATCGTGCAAGGTTTTTCCTGGGGGTATTTATGTTTGTTGCTTTTTTGCTTTACTTATCTCATGCTCATTTTTTTAAAAAGTTGAATTCAACATTTCACATTTTTGAGCCCATTTATATTTTCGCATCGCTTTCAGTTTATCCGCTCTATTATTGGTATATAAAATTGCTTTCTGTCGAATCCGGTTACAGATGGGTAAATTTGCGTTTGTTTATCCCGGCAGTTTTTTTTGCTCTGACTTCAATTATATTGTATTGGGTAATGAGCACAGAGGAAAGACAGCTTTATATAAATGAATTAGTTTTAAACAGAAAGTTAAATAATTCAGATTCAATAGTAATTAGAATTCAAAAGATTAATATTATGGTTAGCAGGATTGTGTTTTTTATTCAGGTTTTATATTTCCTGATAAAAGGGCAAAAGCTTGTAAAGCAATACAATAGTCAGATAGCCAATTTTTATTCAAATCTTGAAAGCAAGACTATACTTTGGGTCAACTTTTTTCTTTATTCATTTGTAGTAACTTCTGTTATTAGCATAGTATTTAATATCATTGGCCGTGGTTTTTTTATGGAATCTACAATTTTGCTCTTAATCCCATCTTTGATATTTAGTGTATTACTATTCTTCATTGGGTTTTTGGGTTATATGCAAAACCATACGGTAATTGATTTGGAATCCGAAAAAATTGAAACTGAAAATTTTGATACTAAAAGTTATAACACAAATAAATTAGACCAAAAACTGCTGGAACTTTTTGTAGATCAATCAATTTACAAAAACCCTGAATTAAAAATCACTGATCTTTCCGAATTACTTAATACAAACCGTACTTATATCTCTAAACATATCAATACTGAATATTCATGCACTTTTAGTGATTTTGTTAATCGATACAGGGTTGAAGAAGCTAAAAAGCTTTTATCAAGCAATTCATCAATATACTATTCATTAAATTATATTTCAGAAAAATCGGGATTTGGTTCAATGGGTAGTTTTATGCGGGTTTTTCGTGATTCACAGGGAATAACACCTGGCCAGTATAGAGATCGTCAAAAATTGAAAATGGAAAATTAATAGAAATTGCTTTGAATTGACTTTCATTAAATGAGAATGGACAGTAAAAACCATCCATTCTTTTCGACTGGCAAAACCATATCTTACTGAGGGCCGGAAGGAAATACCAAATTAATATTGGCAATCTACACTCCGAATATTTTACAAGTTGTAAAGGCGTCCATTAATGTTGCGCAAATTTCCATTTATAAAACTCTTTCGCACTATTAAATCGTAAAAAGAATGTGTAAATCGTAAAAATATTACACAAAATAAATCGATAATTAGTTTAAAATGGAAATTATTCTCAGAAGATCTGCTACTCCTTCTTAATAAGAATAGTTAAATCCATCGGATATTTTCCTGATTTTGCCCCATAAATCGATAAACCGCCACGTTCGCTTGTTGATTCATCAACATGCAATTGTATGGTAATTTTCCCTTCCTGTATCACCGATTTTTTTAGATTTTCATCCAATTCTACCGCTACCAAATAGCCATATGAACCGGCTTCATCCAGCAACCATGGAATACGGTTTTCTGCATCTCCAGCATGCCCAGGTACTTGGTTCATCCATGAAAGTATTCCTTGATGATCTGCCGGATCATCGGGTAGTTCAGTCTGATTAAGTTTTTGACTTTCAGTGGTGATTGTTACAAGTGAACCATGTAATTTTTCATCGGTTTGTGGGTAACTGTTTTTCCCATACCCGGGGATTGTGCCTTTTTCAGATACAATTGTCATCCCGATCCTTTCTGCATCGCCTTCTTCCAAATATTTTTCCTGCGGATAACGCGATGCCAATTCTGCCCTGAACTCAATGCTTTTAATGTCATCGACATTCAAATCTTTCGGTAACTCAAATTCATATTCAAAATAACCAGACCCCATTCCCCATACTTTAGCGCCGTTTTGGGTTGTCTGATATTTTACTGTCCAGTCGGCACTGGTAAATTCCGAAGGGGATTTTGTGATAATTATATCATTCGTTTCCGATTTGCCTGACACCGTGAAGGGAACAAAATTGTGTTGCAATACTTGTCCGGATTGATCCTCCAGAATTGTGGCCAAAACCATAACCATTTCTTGGTTTGGAGTGGTGAATTCAACGGAACTTAACGGTGTAAATTGAAAAGGTACAGCAACTGCAGCAATTTCGCCTTTACCATGATCAACTTTTTCACCCAGATTATTCCAACCATAAAGCTCATATTTCAATTTTAAATTTGCAGGAATGTCACCTGTAACTGCGCTAATTCCAACAGGTATTTGCACTTTTGAACCTCCGGGATAATTCTGATAGAAATCGTCTCCCGCAACCACGTACAAATCTTTATGAAAATCATTCATTGTCATTCCAGACACAATTTCATCAAGGCCGAACATTTTCTTAGAGCGGTCGAAGCGGTAATATCCATTCCATTCGTTGATTACGTCATGAAATTCAGTAAACAGAAATCCTGCAATTTTTGGGCGTTTACGGAATTCGTTCATCATAATGTGGTATTCCCATGTAAGGTCGATGTCGCCTGTGCTACCCGAATATCCCCACACAGCACCACATTCGGAGTTAAACATGGGCTCGTTGCCCTGCACATTTCCACCTATATAATTGTGAGTTGAACCCGGGTAGGTATTTTTTACAATTTCATCCAGAAAACCTGACCAGTTTCGGGCAGGAATATACGCGTGCCATGTGTTGATGTCGGAAATCACGTGGTCCCAATTGCATGGAGAATTGTCTTCAATCAAACGGGTTGGGTCGCTTGCTTTTGCAATATGGTATCGTTCGCGAACCCAATTTTGTGTTTCAGGCGTGTAACTTCTGCCGTTTATCGAATCTTCACTAAATAATCCCCATGTTTCGTTGAAAAGCACCCACGAAAAAATGCTTGGATGGTTATGGTCGCGTGCCATTTCTTTCTCAGCAATGTATTCCCAGTTTGCTTTTGCAATACTATCAGGTTGGCCCCAGAAATTGGGAATATCTTCCTGTATCAGCAATCCCAGTTTATCGGCCCAGTACAATTTGCGCGGAACTTCGGCTTTAATATGTATTCGCAAACCATTCAAACCCAAATCCTTTGCACGTTGAATCTCTTCTTTCATAAACTTGTCCGACGGAAATGTGTAAAATCCTTCAGGGTGATAACTCTGGTCGAGTGTGAGTTTCATGTAAATGGGTTTGTTGTTCAAAGCCACATATTGGAATTCCTGCCCGGGAACCTGCATTGCAGAAATTTTACGCATCCCAAAATAAGTCGAAACTTCATCGGTACCACTTTCACTTTTAACAGAAGAATTAACTTCGTACAAATATGGGTTATCAAGATCCCAAAGTTTCATGTTTTCAATGGGAATTGTAAATGTTGCAGTTGAAATGTTGGCCGGGATTTCCCCCTTAAAATCAATATTATTTCCTTTTCCAGTAATACTGAACTGTACTGGTGAAGCACTGTTTTTTGACAGATGAACTTCGGCTGTAACTTGCGAATTGTCAATATCCGGGGTAAATTTAATTTGAGTGATATGATTTTCGGGGCGGGCTTCCAAATAAACAGTTTGCCAAATTCCTTTTGCATTTCCGTAATATTGTTTTCCGGAAGGACGATTTTGTAATTCTTCGTCTTCTACCCGAACAACAAGTTGGTTTTCGCCTTCTTTTAAAACTTCGGAAATATTAAAATCGAAAGGTACATATCCGCCCGAATGACTGCCAATTTCAGTGCCGTTTATCCAAACAGTTGTGTTAAAATCGCTTGCACAAAAAACGAGGTAAGTTTCTTTTTCATTCCAATTTTCCGGATTTTCGATTTTAAAAGTACGTGAATACCAGCCCACATTCACTTTTGGCATTTTAATTTCACTCATTGGGCTTGCCCAGGAAAACGGCACCAATATTTTTTTGTCGAAACTGCCTGGGTTTACCTGCCAGTTTTCGCTTAATCCTAAATTAGATGAATCAGCTTTAAACTGCCAGTATCCATTGAGGTTTTGCCAAACTGCGCGTTCGAAAATAGGTTGCGGATGCTCTGACAGTGGAATTTCGGTGGATTTATTCTTACAGGAGAACAATACAGTAATAAGAATTAAAAAAAATACAATATAAGTTTTCATAGCTGTAATAGTAAAATTGTTGTTTAACAAAAGTAGCCGAAATTTCTTTTTGGAGGAAACCATTAACAAACAAATTAGTGTAGGTAAGTGATTCGTTAAATTTCTGACATATTTCTGATTGATTCTCGGAGGAAAAAACAGAACTGTTTTTAAAAACAAAAAGCCGCTACCTTACAGGTAACGACTTTTTAAATTATATATTTTTAAAGAAAATCTATGAACTTTCGTTAGTTTGAAGGTTGTAGTTCTAATTTCAACTTGTTGTTTTTAGAATTTGCTTCCAGTGTTTCTGCAACAGGTTTGTACGAAATATAGTTGGCAACAACTTTGCATTCTCCCGGTTTCACGTTGTTAAACGTAAAATTACCATCGAAATCGGTGTATGTTTTCAAATCGGTACCTTCAATTTTTACTTCAACACCAACAAGTGATTCCCCTGATTTTGCATCTGAAATTGAACCAACGAGTATGATGCTTGCTGCATTGTCGGTTGCTGATTCTTTTTTTGCTTCATTTTCTTTTGCGGTAACGGCTAATGTCAGCATCAGCGACAAAAATCCAATAAATATTTTTTTCATGATAATTGTTTTAAAATTTATTTGGAACTCAATCTTTGAATTCCAATGTAAAAATACTTTGGTGCTGTTAAACCGCTGTTAAAGAAATATTACAGTTTTGTTACATTTTTTCAGAAGGATCAATACTTGCGTTCGCTAACCAGTTTTCCGGAGCTGTCGTATTTTTTCCAGGTGCCTGTTTTTTGCCCGTTTGCGTATTCCATATCATACAAAAGTGTTCCCTTGTCATCATAAATCAACCATTGACCATGTTTCAGCCCATCTTTATAATTGGCTACCGACACTTTCACTTTATAGATATTGTAAATTTCCCACGTGCTGTCCATCAGGTTATTTTTGTACGAACGTATTTCGTTTAGTTGTCCGTTGTCAAAATAAATCTGTACAATTCCTTCCTTTTTCCCTTCCGAAATCTTGGCTGTCATTTTTACCATTCCATTGTCGAAACGGCTTGTATATTCACCTGTATAAAGCTCTCCGTTCTGGTAGTAAATACCGTCAACCTCATTTATTTCCTGGGCTTTGGCAGCATTCAGAATTAAAATACAAATCCCTGTTATCAATAATATTTTCTTCATCGTTTTTTGTTTAAAATTACTTCATTTTTTCACTGCGCAATCACTTTCAAATATTTTCAAGTGAAAAAGCCCCGGAATTGCAAAAGTTAACCGGAATATTTATCGGAAATGAATAAGCTAAATTCATGCCAGCTTATGAAAAGACCCCGGGCTTTCGTCCAGGGCCTTTTACTTTTGATAATCGAGATGGTTATCAAACACTGCATTTTTTCAATTTATAAATCAGGTTGCTATTATTGAGCAACCATTTTTAAAGTTTGCGTTTGATTTCCGACTACAATTTTACCAAAGTACATTCCCTTTGGCAATTCCTGTGCGTCGAATCTAAACTTGTGTGTTCCCGGAATAAGTTCACCGTTGTGAATTTCGTTTACCAGTGATCCTCCCAAATTGTAAACCAACACTTTTACCTGTGCATATTTTGTTAGGGTAAATTCGATGTGGGTAGAACCATTAAATGGATTAGGATAATTGGTAACATTTATCTGCTCACCCAAAGCATCTATTTTTTTCGTGGAAGTAGTTGTCCAGGACGAAGCGTCAAACACCGGTGAACCTGCCATTGGCTGGAAGTTGGGAGAAGTAAGGTTGAACGGATCAGTAATTTTTACATCACTTCCATTCTCGATTACTTTATTTCTTTTTGTGGTTTCGAGAAACCAGGTTTCCAGTTGTGCTGCAGATAAAACAGCATCATCAGTTTTGAATTTGTCGCCGAAGACTGCACTGATAAAAGTGTTTTTAACAGTCATTTCATTTGCGGCAGCAGCATTGTGAGTTGCAGTCGATTCAAAACGAAGTCCGCGTCCCCAGCCCATAAATAAAGAGTTGTAAACCGAAATGCGGCTGCTTTTGCGGATACGAAGAGAAGAACCTTCCTTGTGATTTTGCGGAAGTGTGTTATAAGTAGCCAAATCCTTTGCCGAACCAAATCCACTGATATTACTGAAAATAGCCTTTGTAAACGGTGTGTTCACACTTGCATCTTTGTCGTTGTCCGATTCAAAACCATTGGCAGTATCAGAGTCAACAATTGATGGGTCGCGAAGAATAATTCCAAACTGAACCATTCCGCTGTACCCGTTGTCGGTATCAAAATCGTCGTCTTCCGTACGGTACGAAATGAGGTGTTTTGCATTAACAGTTCCACCAAAGAATTCGTAACCATCATCACCTGAATATGAAACCTGTATATTATCGATGCGGGTTTCGCTGCCAACCGAAGCTAAAGTAAGTCCGTTAATTTCACTACCTGTAGCCACTTCGAAACCGGGGAATTCAATTCTCACATAAGTCAGTACACCAGAGTTGTCAGCAGGTTCATTGCCACCGAATTCGGTACCAACTCCACCTTCAACAATTCCCACACCACCTGGGAGATTATTCGGAGCTTTACCACAAATCACGAGTCCACCCCAGTCGCTGTTTGAGCGGAAACCTGCTCCTTGCGAAGATGTGAAAACGATTGGCAGAGTGCGAGTACCTGCCGCCATTATTTTTCCTCCGGGTGCTATGGTAAGCACACTTTTGTTTGTGCCGCGGATGATTGTGCCGGGTTCAATGGTTAAAGTGGCGCCATTGTCAACATAAATCCAACCGTCGAGTTTAACAACACCACTCCATGTTTCGTCTGCAAGAATGTGTACACCACCGATGTTTGTGAACTGACCATTTCCTTTGGTCATTGTATAAGTATCAGAATAATCCTCATCTACCGGACTCCAGTTTGTCCAGCCTTCGGTCCAGTTGTCGTAACCATCGAAGGCACCTACATAACTTACTTTATCAAAGAAGTTGTTGTCGATTGAAACTGGTTCGCTTTCTTTATACCAGTACGAAGAGTTGAATACCGGAGAACCTGCCATTGGTTGAAAATTGGGAGAAGTAAGGTTGAACGGATCAGTAATTTTTACATCACTTCCATTCTCGATTACTTTATTTTGTTTTGTGGTTTCGAGAAACCAAGTTTCCAATTGAGCTGCAGATAAAACAGCATCATCAGTTTTGAATTTTTCTCCGAAGATTGCACTGATAAAAGTGTTTTTAACAGTCATATCATTTGCCGCAGCAGCATTGTGAGTTGCAGTCGATTCGAAACGAAGTCCGCGTCCCCAGCCCATAAACAAAGAGTTGTAAACCGAAATGCGGCTGCTTTTGCGGATACGAAGAGAAGAACCTTCCTTGTGATTTTGCGGAAGTGTGTTATAAGTAGCCAAATCCTTTGCTGAACCAAATCCACTGATATTACTGAAAATAGCCTTTGTAAACGGTGTGTTTACACTTGCGTCTTTGTCGTTGTCCGATTCAAAACCATTGGCAGTATCAGAGTCAACAATTGATGGGTCGCGAAGAATAATTCCAAACTGAACCATTCCGCTGTACCCGTTGTCGGTATCAAAATCATCGTCTTCCGTACGGTACGAAATGAGGTGTTTTGCATTAACAGTTCCACCAAAGAATTCATAACCATCGTCGCCTGAATATGAAACCTGTATATTATCGATGCGTGTTTCGCTGCCAACCGAAGCTAAAGTAAGTCCGTTAATTTCGCTTCCGGTAGCCACTTCGAAACCGGGGAACTCAATGCGGACATAAGTCAGTACACCAGAGTTGTCAGCAGGTTCATTGCCACCGAATTCGGTACCAACTCCACCTTCAACAATTCCTACACCACCTGGGAGATTATTCGGAGCCTTACCACAAATCACAAGTCCGCCCCAGTCGCTGTTTGAGCGGAAACCTGCTCCCTGCGAAGATGTGAAAACGATAGGCAGTGTGCGTGTACCGGCCGCCATAATTTTTCCTCCGGGTGCAATGGTAAGCACACTTTTGTTTGTACCACGGATGATTGTACCGGGTTCGATAGTTAAAGTAGCGCCATTGTCAACATAAATCCATCCGTCGAGTTTAACAACGCCACTCCATGTTTCGTCGGCAACAATGTGCACACCACCGATGTTTGTGAACTGACCATTTCCTTTGGTCATTGTGTAAGTATCAGAATAATCCTCATCCACCGGATTCCAGTTAGCCCAGCCTTCGGTCCAGTTGTCGTAACCATCGAAGGCGCCTACATAATTCACTTTCTTAAAGAAATTGTTGTCGATTGACTGAGCCATAGCAGTGGCAGTAATCAACGTGATAAATAAAAACCCAAGTAAAAACTTTTTCATGATGTCAAATTTTAAATTTGTATTCTACTGATAGATATATAATAGTATTTGTTGTTTTTTATAAAGTCCATGTCAAACTAAGTGATAACTGGCGGTTTGGAACATATTTCCGTGTATCTTCAATAAGTTCCTCCCTGTCACCATAGTATTGAACAAACCGTACTGGGTCGTTCAAAATGTCTTTGATTCCTGCCTTCAACTGAAGGTTATGTTTAAATGTTTTTTGAACCGTCAGGTCGAGTGAATTGCGCGGTAGTTCCCATGTATGCGGATTTGCAGGTGTTCCAACATAGGCGATTCGCTTGCCGATAATATTGTAATTAACATTGATATCCCATCCTTTTTCCACATTGTTGTAAAACAACCCAAGGTTTACAATGTAAGGCGACTGACCTGACATAACCCGCACCGTGTCGCGGGTAAATTCCTGTTGCGAAGTATTAATTTCGCTTTTGATGAGTGAGGTGTTAAAAATTACAGTCATATCTTTCAGAAAACGAACGAAACCTGTTGAATTTTCAAACCCTGTAAAACGTTTTCTTACATCAATTTCAACTCCGGAACTTGATGCTTCTTCGGTGTTGTAAAAAAAGTAGTCGTAGGTAGAGCCTGACGGACGCAGGAAGGTTTCAATGGGGTCTGTGAATGATTTGTAAAAACCTGCCACCGAAATCATTTCACCCTGATTGGGATACCATTCATAGCGCAAATCATAGTTTTTAATATATGCTGCCTTCAAATCCGGATTACCGTAAACTATTGCAAAAAGCTCAAAATCCTGGTAATCGAATGGCGCCATTTCCCTGAATTCAGGCCGGTTCACTGTTTCACCATAGGATGCCCGCAGAAGATTTTTCTCATTGATATTATAGGTGACATTTACAGAAGCAAAAATATCCAGGGTATCGCGGGTGATGGGTGTTTTATCGGCTGACTCCGTTTCTTCCCAGAAATCTACAATTTCACGGCTCCAGTTTTCGACCCGGATTCCACCGTACACATTTAGTTTTTTAGTAACAGGAATGTTCAATGAAAAGTATCCGGCTTTCATTTCTTCGGTGGCGTTGTAGCTATCTTTGGCGCGGGTGTTATCGCGGTACGAAAGCCCATGTTGTGTGTAGGGTGAAGTGCGGTCGAAATAAAAATTTTCGGCGGCAAATATTTCGTTTACAGGGTTAAAGAAAATATCCGGTGGATTACGCATAGCAACAACTCCAATTAAACGTGAATTGAACTGGCGTTGTTTGACTTCATAAAACCCTCCGGTTTTAAAACTCCAGATATTTTCGGAACTAAATAAGGTAAAATTATGCGTGAAATCGAGTTTGGCATCGTACATATTTTCATTCATATCGATCCATAAACGTCCGGCATAATAAGGGTTTGGCACATTTTGTACCCTGAGGTAATATTGCTGATCGCGTTCGCTTGTTTCATAGTTTATTTGAACAGAAGTGAGACGGCGGTTGTCGGGCTGATTTTTGTTTGTATGCGAATACCCTATCATCCAGTTTATTTTGGACCGGTCGTTGTTAAACAACTGTTCGCCCGAAAGCTGGCCTGAATAAACCAAACGGCTTTCGTACTTCAAATCCAAAAGTTCAAGGGTTTCCCCGTTATCATAGCGGATTCCGTTACGCTGTGTGGTTGACTGAATTCCAGTTTGATTCAGGAAATTCCGGAATTCAAGCTTCTGGTTTTTCCCGTAAATCATGTTCCAGTTGTGAATCAGGCCGGTTTTATATTCTTTTTTTGAAACCTTGTCAATAAAATCGAAATCCATTACTGTGCGGTATTGATCTTCATCAAATTCAAGAAATTCAGTACGGGTTCCCGAAGTGTAGCTATTTGAAGTTCCGTAACTGAGTGAAGTAATATTCCCAATAGAAATTTTCCCGGCAACAAACCTGCGTTGCAACGACACTGAAAAGTTCTGATCCAAAAACGGAGAATCGTTCCATGTTTCCCAGTTGTTGGCGAAAAGGGATGAGATGTTGTTTATTTCATCGGTTCGCTGAACGTACAATTCGGCATTTGGCCAAACGTATAATTCTGCAAATTCCTGCTGTCCCGGCACACCGTCAGGAATTGCCCTCGAACCATTGTCGTAACCCAGCCAGTCGGTTTTACTGTTTTCGTGGGTAAGAAAATCGTTGTTGAATGAGGTGTTCTGAACATATTTTGTTCCGTAACTAAAGCTAAAACTGTTTTGGTCGGCAGCATTTTTTGTTTGGATATTAATTGCAGCACCGGCAAAGTCGGCAGGTAATTCGGGAGCCGGACTTTTATAAATCAGAATATTATCAATCAATCCGCTGGGAATGGCATCGAACGAAAATGCGCGTTTATCGGCTTCGAAACTGGGTGCGGTGGAGTTGTTCAGCATTACCGAATTGTAACGTTCAACCAAACCGCGCACAACCACAAAACGCCCGTCGGTAATGGTAATTCCCGGCACGCGGCGAATTACTTCGGCGGCATCCTTGTCTTGGCTTTTTGAAATTTGTTGCGAGGTGATTCCGCTTACAATCAGGTTTTGTGCTTTCAGGCTCGACATCATCGACATATCAGTATCGGTGCGGCGTTTGGCAACTACACTCACTTCGCCAACATCAATTGTGGCAGGTTCAAGGAGTACGTTCAGCAGTGTTTCCTGCCCCGCCTGAATTTCGACTCTGATGATTTGCGTTTGATATGAAATAAACGAAATAACCATATTGTAAGCTCCCGGTTCTATATCGGGGATAATGTAATTGCCATCAAAATCGGTGATGGTGCCGGTGGTGGTACCCTGAATCAGAATTGTTGTTCCAACAAGTGATTCACCGGTTTTCGAATCATTAATTGTGCCTTTTAAAACCCCTTTCTGGGCAAAAATGTACATCGTAAACAACAGTAGTAATGAACTGGTAAAGATTTTTTTCATGTGAGTAAAAACATTTGCAGTGTTTAATTTTCTCAATAATTTGGGGGCAAATAAACATGCAATATGTTGCAGCACGATTAACAATAGTTTAAGGAGATGTTACATTTCATTAACCGAATTGTAACAATTGCTACAGGTGTTGTTATGATTGAATTGCAGAAAAGACATTTTTGAATTGCAATTTTTGGTTTAACGGAATGGTAATATTTGGTTAACAAACCGGGGGTGCTGTTTTATTGCCGTTGACTGAATAATTTTATAAAAAAGTAGATTAACTTCGTGCTACTAACTAGTTAGCGGTCATTGTAGGACGACACAGAAACAACAAACAATTTAGATTAGTATGACACCAAAACAAGTTTTAGAAAAGTGGATAGACGCATTTAATAAAGCAGACACCGAAACAATTTCAAATCTGTATGCAGACAATGCAACAAACCACCAAGTTGCAAATGAACCGATAATTGGCAAAGGGGCAATAAGACAAATGTTCTCAGCAGAATTTGCAAATGCTGAAATGGTTTGTATTCCCGAAAATATATTTGAGGACGGGGACTGGGTTATTCTGGAATGGAAAGACCCAAAAGGACTTCGTGGTTGTGGTTTCTTCAATATTAAGGACGATAAAATCATTTTTCAACGGGGTTACTGGGACAAGCTTTCATTTCATAAACTTCATAATATTCCATTATAATATGACACTCGAACTGAAAAGTAACAAAGAAATAGTTTCAGAGTTTATTAGCGCAACAAATCAAAAAGATTGGGATAAGGTTTTGACTTTGGTTCATAGCGATTTCGTCAGACATAGTTCATCTGAACCAAACGAGATAAAAACAAATATTGGGTTAGTTAAATTTCATCAGACAGAGTTAGAGACATTTCCTGACCTTCAAGAGACAGTAATTTTCGCAATTGAAGAAGGTGATTTAGTTGCTGCAAGAATAAATTTTTCTGGGACACAATTAGGACAACTCGTTAACTTTCCACCGACTGGCAAAAAACTGACTGCGGATTTTAACTGCTTCTTTCGTGTGACGGAAGGAAAGATAAAAGAAACTTGGGTTGAGTATGACAACTTAAACGGTCTTATTCAACTTGGACACTACAAAACAGAAAGTGATTAGACAACATATAGACACAAAATACTAATCATAAAATGCAAGACTTCATTGACCAAGCAAACAAGAATGGCGTAACACTTTTAGATAAGGGGAAATGTCAGTTTTGTGGGGCAGGCTTTCAGAAAGGAATTTTTGACTGTATGGACAACTACAACAACGGACTTGAACTTATTGACTTTAATAATTCAGCGAATTATATCTACAGATTTTTAAGTGTGGACGCACACGCTTTGCAACATCCAGAAATTCACGGACGTTGGAGCAATCATTTTCACTTGACAAGACTTAATTTAATACTTGAAAAGAATAAAAATTGGGATTATCAGACATCTCCATTATTAAGCAACTACTTGAATGAATATAAAGCAAGTAGACCAAATGAATTCCTCAATCCTCCAACACCTTTAAAAAGGGGAACAATAACGACTAAAGACTTCAATACAGTTTCGACAATAGAAGAATGTGTGGAATTAATTAAAAAATGGGCTGAAGAAGTTTATACCGCTTGGAGGGAAAGTCATTTGATTGTTTCACAAATTGCAGACGGATTTTTAAAAGAGAATGACAATGAATATATACATCACAGAAAAACAACGACCAGCTAACAGGCGTTTGGCTCAATGGCGGGTGAAGTGGTTAATTGAACATCCTACCTTGCATCAACTTTTGTGGTGTATTGACAGTTTTGTGCTCCGAAATCTGCCACTGCGCCAAGCGCCAAAACGTTGCCACAACCTATCATAACATCTCATTCCAATCCTTCAACAAACAGTAAAAAAGAGAGCCGGACTTCAGCCCAAATAAATGTGGCTAAAGCCAGGCTCACAGATTGAAAAAAATTCACCCCGAGACTCAAAGTCACAAAAAAAATAAAACCCACCGGTGTTTTGCTTGCAAAACGATCGGCGGGTTTATGTACAAACCATTTAATATGGCATTTTAATCTACAGGAGGTTCAGGTTTGGGAGCAGGATTGCTTAACATCTGGTCGGCGTAATATTTACGGGCGGCGTTAAGCAGGTTAAGGGCAGTAATAAAAAGCTGGCTTTCGATTGCCTTTGCCATCGCTAATACATACTCGGCAAAATCGGTATAGATTTCCATCAACTCTTTGCGAATGGTTTTCAAATCAAAGCTTTCGCTCATAGCTGTATCTACCATGCGGCCGCTAAACAAATTCTTAAAAATATCATTCGTCTCTGATAAGCGTGTAACATACTTGGTCATGTGCAGAAAAGCGATTTTTTCGCTGTAGGCTTCGCTGTTTAAATCGTTTACAAGTTTGTCGATAGCCAGCGATTCGGCTTCGTAGTTTAATTTGGCAATGTTTTTAAACGTGTCAAATAAAATTCTCAGGCTGCGGCTGGCTTCCACTTCTGCGGGATCGTCGGCTGATGCATGAAGTTTCAGTGCAAGGTTGAAAGAGCTTACTGCCTTATCGCGGGCATCATCGGCAAACGCGATTTTTTCGGTTTCTTCATTTTTACGCACCTGCGCAAGCGCTGCAAAGTACAACTCAGTTTTGATACCGATTTTCTCCATGTAGTTGTTGTAAGGAACATCTGTCAGTAAACTGGCATCAATAGTGTTCAAATCGCTGTGGTGGCGAATCATCAATTGTCCGGCTTCCATGTTCGTCAAAGCCGAAACTGTTAAAGGTTCTAAAATTAGATTCATTGTAAAAAAATTTGGGTTTAAAGAACTTTAGTTTAGAAATTCGGTTCTAAATTATTCATTTATTTTTATTATCATAAGCATTCGCGAATTTTTTTTTAGATAATTACTCCTTTAAATGAGGGGGTTATATATGGCGGGTTTTTATTTACTAAATAAAATTTCATGATGAATTTAACGGTTTGAAGGTGTTAAACAGCCTGCTTATTTAGAATCATTCAGCGGAAGCCCAAAAAGTATCCTTTTCAGGTTGCTGCAATCAGCGCGAGGCAAAAAAGTATTCTTTTCAGGTCGCCGCAGTCAGCGGGAAGCAAAAAAGTATCCTTTTCGGGTCGCCGCGGTTTGCGGCAGGCAAAAAAGTTTCCTTTTCAGGTTGCCGCAGCTTGCGGCAGGGTAAAAAGTATTCTTTTGGGGTTGGGGCAATTTTTTATTTATCAGTTAAGCAGGTGATTTGGATTTACCCGGTGGTTAAACGGGTATTTTCCAACCCGGCGGGTTGGCAGGTTTATAGAAATTGCAATATGTGAAAAAAATGAACGACTCCGGATTGGGGTAGAATATTATGGTGTTGCGCGTTTTTCTATAAACATCCGACGGCGCTGCCGTTGTTCTCCTGCTGTTTAATTGGCATTTATTCCATTATTATTTCTATTTTTAACACTCATGTTGGTAAAAAACCATCTAATGAAAAACTTAAACTATCTTCTTAACCAACCGCTGACATGGACAATTAACAAGAAGCAAACCATTCTTCAAAGCGACGCCGAAACTATCATTGAGTTGACAGAGGACAGAAACGCAAAGGTTTTCTTCATGTTTGACGGAAAAAAATACACCATTCAGAACAAAGGTTTTGGGTATGTACATATCATTCTAGAAAGGTACGGCGAGCAGATGGTTATCATGAAAATAAAATTTCCAGGGAGTAATGGTACTATAAAATTAAAAAATGAAAATCTTTATTCCTGTAAAATCACTAATACTCCTGTTGTTAAACTTTCGTTTTTCAACGGTGACGAAAAAGAAATACTCTACTACAAGCTAGACGCAACTGAGAATCCTAAACCAATTTTGAATATTGTTGACCATTCAATAAATGAATATGATCTTCTGATGTTGATAATTTTAGGTTGCTATTCGTTTATGGGAATTGTAAAAGAGAATGAACAACATTAATTTGCAGGGAGCCACGCTACTTTTTCTATAAACATCCGACGACGCTGCCGTTGTTCTCCTGCTGTTTAATTGGCATTTATTCCATTATTATTTCTATTTTTAACCCTTATCAATTATTGAAACCAAATCACCATTACAAAGGCAACAAACCAAAAACCGATGGCAAATAAATCTTCAAATAAAAACTTAAACAAAGCAAACAAGGCTAAAAAAGATGAGTTTTACACCCAGCTTTCTGATATCGAAAAAGAACTCAGGCATTACAAAGAGCATTTTAAAGATAAGGTTGTTTTTTGCAATTGCGACGACCCGCGCGTAAGCAATTTCTTTCATTACTTTTCTTTTAACTTCGAAAAGCTGGGGCTGAAAAAACTGATTACCACCTGTTATAAGAACCAGGATGCCGATTTATTCTCCGAAAACAAATCTGAAAAAGCCATTTATCTTGAATACACGGGCGACAAAAACGGCGATCACATTCCCAATCCCGAAGAAATTGGCATTAAACACCTGAAAGGCGACGGCGATTTCCGCAGCCGCGAAAGCATTGAACTTTTAAAACAAGCCGACATTGTGGTTACCAATCCGCCGTTTTCATTATTTAGGGAATTTGTTGCGCAATTAATGGAACATGATAAGAAGTTTATAATAATAGGCAGTTTAAATGCTATCACCTATAAAGAAATCTTTAAACTCATTAAAGAGAATAAAATATGGTTAGGTAATGGATTTAGTGGTGGAAATGCCTACTTTAAAACAACGCACACCAAAGAGTTTGCTGCTGGTGTTTATAATGAAGAAACCGGGCTTGTTAAGTTTCGAAATGTTTGCTGGTTTACAAATCTGGACATTACAAAACGCCACGAAGAACTAATTCTTCACCGGATATATAATGAAAATGATTATCCTCAATATGACAATTACAATGCGATAGAAGTATCAAAGCTTGCTGATATTCCTTGCGATTATGAAGGTAACTTGGGCGTTCCAATTACCTTTCTTGATAAATATAATCCTGAACAGTTTGAAATTTTAGGAATAACAGACAGGGATGATAATTCTGGATTAAGGACAAAAACATATACCATAAAAGATGTTCCGAATTTTAGTGATTTAAACCGGCGTGGCGCTATCAAAATAAATGGAGAATATAAAGCAACCTACGCACGTCTTATAATCCGCAGAAAAAAACAGATATAAAATGAAAATCGAACTCAAAGAAATAACAGTCCGTGAACTGGCAGAAGGATATGTTGACAATGCCGAAAATGGTGTTATCGGTTTCGGCGGTAAGCTCGATATACGGCCACCCTTTCAGCGCGAATTTGTGTATGGAGATAAAGAACGGAATGCTGTGATTGATACGGTTAAAAAACAATTTCCGCTCAATGTAATGTACTGGTCGGTTCGCGACGATGGAAACTTTGAAATTATCGACGGGCAACAACGAACCATTTCGATTTGCCAATATGTAAACGGCGATTTTTCGATTGATGGTTTGGCTTTTCATAACCTAACCAACGACAAACAAAAAGAGATTTTAGATTATGTAATCATGGTTTACTTCTGTTCGGGAACCGACAGCGAAAAACTGGACTGGTTTCAAACCATTAACATTGCCGGAAAAGAACTTTCTGATCAGGAATTAAAGAATGCTGTTTATTCAGGTCCATGGGTTACCGATGCCAAACGCTATTTTTCGAAGAACAGTCGCCCTAAAATTGGAGACGAATATTTGAGTGGTTCAGCAAACCGTCAGGAATATCTGGAAACGGCAATCAACTGGATTTCGGCGGGAAATATAAAAAGCTATATGTCCAAAAATCAGCACGAGCCAAACGCCAACGAATTATGGCTCTATTTTCAGAGTGTCATTAATTGGGTAAAAGCTGTTTTTCCGAAGTATCGCAGAGAAATGAAAGGTGTTGAATGGGGTTTTCTGTACAACGAGTTCAAAGGCCAGAATTTTGATTCCAAAAAACTGGAAGAAGAAGTTACGAGATTAATGGAAGACGAAGACGTTGGCAGTAAAAAGGGAATTTACACTTATGTTTTAACTCACCGGGAAAAACATTTGAATATCCGAGGTTTTAGCCCTAACCAAAAACGGGAAGCCTACGAACGGCAAAAAGGGATTTGCCCCGTTTGTAATGACCATTTTGAAATTGAAGGAATGGAAGCCGACCATATAACACCCTGGCACGAAGGTGGTAAAACATCTGCCGATAACTGCCAGATGCTTTGCAAAGAGGATAACAGGAGGAAATCGGGGAAATGAGAAAACAGAATATGGAGACAATTAAATCGAACGAGTTTATTATTTTGAGACTTCCACCAACAGAAGAAAATGTCGGTTTTGTTTTTCAAACATTTGGTATTACTCAATACGTTTTTTATGATGACAGATTCCCTACAAAACAATTAAAGGATATCCATCCAGATAAGTTTGACAAGGTATTGTATAATAAATTCCGCGAAAAATGTCTTGAGATTGAGAAGAAAGAAATTTCATTTACAATCAATGAATTTATAATTTTAGCAAAGACGATTGATTTTGTGTCAAAATGTTTCATCGGTGAGCCAAACAAGAAACTTGAGCAAGTAATGACTGAAGATTTTAAAGACCAAGTCGATTTTGATTATAATTTCTATCGAAAATTTTACTTAAATAAAGCAACCAGATTCTTTGAAGGATTCAGGGAACATTGCGACAACAAAAAATTATTGCAAAAAATAGCTACTGAATTAGATTGGAAAATTGACATCTAAAATATTTGAAATGGAAGCTGGACATAAAAGAAAAAATATGAACATAAATGAATTTGAATTAGAATTTAGAGAAAAGTGCAAGATGGAAAGTGTGATAATAAAAAAGTTCGAATTTTGTCCTGATAAGGAATTATTAAAAATCGAACTTAAATACGACTATGACTCAATGCCAATCCCAAACAAACTTGAAATTAATAGAATAGATTTCCCAGATAAATACGTTATCGGAACAATTCAAAAAAAGAATTTTAAAGAATTCATTGAATCGTTTCATGTTTAGTAATTCCTTTACTGGGGCGATTTGTAATCCGTGCCTTGCCGCATACGGCAAATAACTTGTGTATAACAACAATTTTCAATTCTATGGTATTGCACACCGATTGCAAATCGGCGCGAGCTGGGGAAATACAAAAACCTGCGTGATAAACTTTATGCAAACATTACAAATGCGATCAGCATGACAGACAGTATGGAAATAAGATATATTCAACAGCCCAAACAGTTAATGTCTGGATTCTTGGACTTTGCAAATGAAATTAAGCAAAAGTGTGATGACAAAGGAGCAAAATTCTCTGAGGAGGAAATTGTTAAAATTTTCAATAATAGTTTTCCAGGTAAGATACGAGCAAATTTTTTCCTTTGGATTGGAGATTTGAATAAAGTTATTCAAGGAGTAAACGTGATATTAAGTGACCTTTCCGATTTGCGTAAAGACAAAAATTCATTGAAAGGTAATCCTGTGGTAAGAAGTGAATTACTTGTTCAGACATTTTTTGGAGAATTTTTTCGAATGAAAGAAATTTCAAAAATTTTCATAAAAACATTAACCACTGAGAAAGTATTGAATAACAAAAATAAAGAAACATTTGTAGACTATTACTTCAAGATGTTTGACAAGATATACGAAATCAGGAACATGTTTATTCATCAAGGACTATCTTTTAAAAATGACGAAGTGCGTATAGATAAGACATTTCTTGACAACTTATCATTGGAGGAGAGGGAAAAATTTGTTTCGATGCTTAATAAAGCAAATACAAAAGAAAATACGGTGGAAATCCAATGTGCTGTTCATATGGAATTTATTTACAACACTATGAATAGATTTATAGAGTTTCAAGAAATGTTAAATGGTGTTTTAGCAGATTTAATTATCCTCTATGAAAAAAAGGTTTTAACAATTAAAGTTAATAGGAATAACGGTTGCTATTAAATAGGACCACTTGCTATTTCATAGACAACTCTTCGTTTTGACAATTTTAAATACTTTAATAAATGGAACTAACACAAGAACAGTTTGATAAAACATTACTAACAATTAAGGAAGAAATCAATAGAGCAACAAGTGGAAATTGCCGCGTTGGTTGGGCATTAAAAATTTCAGCTGGACAACAATTTGAAAAATCAAAACACAATATTGAAAAAATCGCTAATTCAATTATACAGACAGGTGAATATATTAAAGAACCATCTTTACAGGCAGTCAAAGATTTTAATATTCTAAAAAATCCAGCATATAATAAGTCAACAAGTGGAATCAACCAAAATAATAAGGCAGATAAAACCATATCAACATTTTTGTATTGGATATTTGCTATTATTGGTGTTATTGCTGCGATTGCAACCATTTATCAAATATTTTTTCAAACTAATTAATGTCGCCAGATAAAAGAACAATTGATTCTAATATAACCCTATTACCAGCTCCTTTGCGATTATATCGCTAATTTATAAAAGCTATTTATTTTTGATTCTATGTTAAAAAATACCTCTAGCAGGCTTTGGAGAATTCGAAAGGGAGTGCTTACTCCTGTATTTCGGAGGGTGATTTTCCGAAGAAGGTTTTAAATACTGTGCTGAAATATCCAACGCTTCCAAAACCACACATTTCGCTCACTTCGGTAACACTGTATTTTCGGGTTTGCAAAAGCTCCGAGGCGTGTCGAAGCCGGATGGTTTTTATTAAATCGGTGGGCGACTGGCCGGTTAGCGATTTAACTTTCTTGTATAAAAGCGATGTACTCACATTCATTGCCGAAGCAAATTCATCTTTATCGAAATTGGCATTTGCCATATTTTCCCAGGCAACTTCCATCAGTTTCTTTACAAATTTGTCGTTGATTTCGTTGGCTAACAAGGGTTCTTTATTGTCTTTTTCAAACAGTTTTAATGCTTTTTCCCTTACGATTTCACGGTTGTGGATTATTGTCCTGATTTTTTGAACCAGCAGGTTCATATCGAAAGGTTTCGTCAGGTAATCGTCGGCGCCCAAACCCAGACCATGCAACTGTTTTGCTTTATCGGTCAAGGCGGTCAGCAGAATTACAGGAATATGCGAAGTTTCCCAGGTCTTTTTTACCAGTTCGCATAATTCGAAACCATTCATGTTTGGCATCATTATATCCGAAATAATCAAATCGGGTGTTTGTTTCGGAATTAACTCCCAGGCTTTTTCGCCATCTTCAGCTGTAAAGGTTGTAAATTCACTTCCGATCTTGTTTGCAATAAAATTCCGTAATTCATCATTGTCTTCAACAATCAAAATGCTCATTTTTTTCGCCTGATTGCTTTCTGCATAAGATTCTGTGGTTGTAATGAGGTCGTTTGTAACATCGAAAATTATTTCAGGTTCAGAATTAAAAGGAATTGATTTTGCTTTTTGAGCTACTTCTTTAAAAGGAATAACGACCTGGAACGTGGAACCAACATTCTTCTGGCTTTCGCAACTGATGCTTCCCCCATGAATGGTTATATAATTTTTTACCAGCAGAAGCCCGATTCCCGAACCGACAATTTTCGCGTTCATCGCATTCTGGCCGCGATAAAACTCCCTGAAAAGCTTTCGTTGTGATTTTTTGCTGATTCCAATCCCGTTATCTTTTACTTTAAGTGCCCATTTGTTTTTATCGCCTTTAAAATCGATTAACACTTTTCCACCGGGATTTGAATATTTCACTGCATTTGAAATCAGGTTATCGACGACTTTTTCCATTTTTGATTCATCGATTGCCGTAATATAACTCATTCGATCAGCAACAAATTCAAAATGAATATTTTTGCTTTTTGCCAATGATTCATACATCACACAGCGGTCGGAAACAAGTTTAACGATATCAACCATTGCCAGCGAAGTTATTTCCTTGCCGATATCAGCTTTCTGGAAATCCATTAATTGGGTAACTACCGAAGAAAGCTGCCGTGCCTGGTTCACCGCGATTTGTAAGTATTGCTTTCCGGTTTCCGACAGATTTTTCTCGTGAGTTAATTCCTCGACCGGGGCTTTTATCAATGTAAGTGCTGTTCGGATGTCATGTGCCGTATTTGTAAAAAACCTTACTTTTTCCTCTGTGTGTTTTTGTTTAAGGCTGTTGATATAATAGAGCAGAAGCAGAATAACGATTCCGGAAACAGCAATTATCAACAGAAAAATAAACCATGCTTTTTTCCAGAATGGCGGTATTAAACGTATTGCTATTGAACGTTCACTAAGTACGTGTGCCAGCGAACTGTCGAAAAGTTTTACCCGAAGTTTAAATTTCCCACTCGGAATGTTTGTGTAAGTAATTATTCTGTTACCTGCCGGCGTTGACCAATCATCTTCAAACCCTTCCAGTTTCCACGAAAACCTGGCACCTGAAGAAACGTCAACCGGAATCAACTCCAAACTAATTGTATTCTGAAAATATTTTAAAGTAATGTTATCCAGTTTGTCAACCGGGGTATTTAAACTGTAAACCGAAGTATCTCTTATTGAGCGCCCCGAAACAGTAAGATCCTGAAAATAAATTCTTCCTCCCGACGGAACTTCCCTTAAGGAATCGGGTGAAAAAGATATAATTCCACTGTTGGTTCCCCACGCCAGTTTTCCATTTTTTAAAACTGCAACAGCACTTTTATTATACGAAATGGCTGATAAAGGTATTATTGATGAAAAAGTTTGTGCTGTTTTCTCTTTTGGGTCAAACCGGCACAAACCACCTTCGGTGCCTAACCAAAGATAATTATCAGCATACACAATGCTGTTAATGAAATTTGAAGGAAATCCTTCACGGGTTGTATATTTTTTTGTTTTCCCGGTTTTGAAATTATATTCGACCAAACCTTCTCCGCTTGTACAAATCCAAATTACTGTATCGAGAACAAGTATATCCTGAACAACAATATCCGCCAATAAATCTTCAATACTTCCGGTTTGTTTGTTCAACATTGATAATCCATAACTTTGCCCGATAAGAATCTGGGTTGACGACAATTCAGCAAAAGAACTAATTGACTCTTCAGCATATGTTCTGAAAGTGTTTTCACTGGTTTTGTAGCAAATAAATTTGCCATTTACGCCACCAATCCATAAATCATTTCCGCTATCTTTAAAAATGTCGAAAATAAAATTACTTACCGTTGGAGAACCTTTAACTCCACGGGCATAATGTGCCAGCTCGTTACCTGTTTTTCTGTCGAGAACATACACACCCGAAGAATAACTTCCTGCCCAGATTCTTCCTTTATCGTCTTCGCAAAGTGTGAGAAAAACCTGTGCCTGTTCAAGCTTGTTGTTGAAAAGGCTTTTCCACTTATCTGACAGCGGATTCCAAATACTAATACCATTGTTGGTTGCAATCCAGATTTTCCCGTCACTGTCTTCCAAAATACCATTTACATCGTTATTTACAAGCGAGTTTTCATTATTTGAATGGTGAACAACCTGCGTAAATATTGGTGAAGCCAAATCGTAGAACGACACTCCCCCGCTAATTGTAGCAACCCAAACCCGTTTTCCCCGTTCATAAAAGATATCGTAAACACCGTTTCCGGGTAACGAATTTACATCGTCAGCACTTTCTTTGTAAACATTCAGAACTTCATTTCCCGTTTTGTTTAGTTCCCAGATTCCCTGCCCGTCGATACCAATTAACAGGGTTGAATCAGAATTTTCTTCAATAGCCAGGACAGGTTGCCTTGGTAAAGTTGACTGAAGGATCTGGGAAAACACACCTGAACTAAAATTATAAGCAAACAAACCATTCGAAAGCGTTCCCATCCAAAGTTTGTTTTGACTTTTGTCGAATAAAACGGATGAAACCGAAAACGGACCAGAAATGTTTTTTTCATAAATGTTTTTACTTTTTAGGGTTTGTGTATCGAATTGCCTGATTCCGTCGGTACTAATAATTAAAAGTTGTCCGGAATCATACCATGTTATTGAATACCTTTCACTGACTGTTTTTTCGATCAATTCCAGTTTCCCTGATTTGTATTTATACAAACCTGTATTTAAAGCAATCAGGTAATCGTTGTTATAATCAGTCAGAAGAGAATAAACATCGAAATTTTTGTCTTCGAACAGATTGTTTAAATTAAATAACAGGTCGAACCGATCGTAAAGTGGGTTATATTTAAAAACCTGACCGTTATTTGTATATGCTGTTAGTTCCGAGTTTTCATAAATCAGATTTACAATTAGCACACCTTTAGTTTCATACGGAAGCTGGTAAATACGGTAGTCATCATCGGTCAGTCTGACAATTCCGGTTTTTGAGGATGCCCAAATAAATCCATTGTCATCTTTACAAATGGAGTTTGTAACCCTCATTGAGATTCCAAATAAAGAATTGACACTGTTAAACTTTACAGCTAAAACATTGATGGAAAATAACACACACAGAAGCAGGAGAAAACACTTCAGGTAAAAGGATGTGATTATTTTTTTCAGTTTGAGCATAATTTTTACATACAATATTAATACATGAAACAGTTAATGTTGAAAATACAATTTTCAAAAGTATGTATAAATTATACTCAATTCCTATTTCTGTTTTAGATCGATAATTTCCTTCACCGGAATTTCTTCATAAGCAACCTGCAACTCAGTTTTGCCATTTTTATATTCTACAGTTCCAAAACCAAACTCAGTTGAAATGAAGCTTTTAAAGTCGCCAACATTCGAATCTATATATAAGATCCTGTCAACTGCATCATAACGAACTCCTGTTAAACCCTGCAACAAACCATAACTTGCCATGCCGCGGGCATACCAGTGTCCACATTCATATTCGTTAAACGGATTTCGGATCTTTCCATCGTAACGTAAGCGCACTTCCCTTACAATTTCAAGTCCTTTTTCAGTTTCACCAACCGACATTAAATGCGAGGCCACCTGATATTCAATACCTGTCCACACTTCATTGCTATAAACAAAAGGCAGTGTTAATTCATCGCCTTTTGGCCAGGTACAAAGTAACAAACCACCTTCATTTCCTAACGCATACGAAGGACGTTGCGGATTAATATGATCAGATAAATCTGTTTTCAGGTTGTATTTATAAACTGAATTCAAATGACTTTTCACTTTTTCAGGATCTGCAAAATCGTTCAGTCCACACATTTTACCCATCCACGCACCAAGAATTCCATCCGATAAACATCCATTTCCGTACTGATATTTTGGACCTTCTTTTTGCAGAAGAGCAATCGCTTCAGGAGAATAATTCATGTTTATTCCCACTTTCGATCCTGCCACAGGATCTTTTGCATTCAATCCTTCAACTGTGATCTTCTGAATAAAATATTCACCGTTGTACAAATCATTTTCAAGGAACGACTTTCCTTTTGTTTCCAGTAGCTGGTATTGAGAAACATTGTCGCCAGTTGCTTTTCCCATTTCAATAATTGCTGAAAGAGCGCCCAGATAAAAGCTTGTGCACATTCCTTCGGGTCCCCAGAATTCAATATCGTAAGTATTGTGATGAGGTTCTTCGACAATTCCTTTGTGTTTCGGATCCCAGGTTGAAATACAGTAATCAATACTCTGTTTCACATTTGGGTAAAGCGATTTCATCCAATCTGTATTTCCCGAAATGCGCCAGTCGCGGTAAATTTTCATAATTCCACCCAGTTGTCCGTCGGCAGCAGCGTGAAATCCATGAGAATCAACCGCCTGAATAGGCAAACTTGTGCGGAAATTCTGATGGCCGGGTGCGTTTTGGCTCACTGTAAATTCGGTTTCGCGCAAGGTTCTCTCCAAACCCGGAAAGAGATGCGGAATGGCTTGTGCATAGTTCCAAACGTGAGTACACGAACCGTAACAACAACCTGAATTATCGTGACAACCTTCCCACGCCCAGAGTTTTCCGTCTTTTTGCCGCAAAACAGTTGGCGATTTCAGAATTGTTAAGTTGGCCGCAACTGCTTCAACAACTTCAGGAGGTAAACTCGAATTGTAAAAGCTGTTTGAAAAAAGCTCCGATTTTTCCTTTAAATCTGAATAGTTCAGTTTCCAGTATTTTACAACTTCATCGATATTTTTAAAGCGTGCTGAATACCAGGGTTCGTAATATATATCGCTTAAATCGGCACAACAACCGCTGCCCGGTTCACATTTGGCCAAATCGGCTTTTAACTGTTCATCGGAAACCGGACCCAAACCCTGTCGTAAATTTGAATGCGGAACATACCAGCTCATCATTAGCCTGACTGTTTTTTCTTCGCCCGGATTAAGTTTAAAAGGAACATAAAGAGAGGCTCCCGGAGAATTCATTGTAGTTGTGTCAGCGCTGTATGAAAAATCAACAATATCTTTCCAGAATACAGTTCGCGAATCGAACCAACCACCACGGAACCAGCATAAATCGGTCACAGTTTCCGGATCATCGCAGGTTATTGCAAAATCGCCCTTGAAATAAGGTTGCTCAGGCGTACAATTCTGCTGCAGCAAAAAACCACCCGGAATTCCGGATATTTTGTGTCCTGCATTGTACTGTCCGCCCCATTCATTTGGAATTTCAATCCGCATAAAATTTTCGGAATGATAGGAAAAACAAGCTTCAACAGTTTCATTGGAAGTATTTTTAAAAGTGTACTCAATTCCACCAACCGGTAAACTTGAATGATCTTCATCAGTTGGAATAAAAGGGCTCCAGCCCATAGCCGTCAACCTAAGGAATCTGGATTAGTCAAATGATTCAGATTCTTTAATTATTTCACTATAATATAGGGGGGTATGTGAAAGTGCAACCTTACCTGTTGAAAGATCATTGGAAGATGTTTTTAATTATGAAGA